>CAXSEA010000110.1:0-11169 GCA_964235675.1 uncultured Armatimonadales bacterium
CAGGCAAGGGCTAGGCCATCGTAGGTACTGGTGCCGCGTCCGACTTCGTCCAGAATGACCAGGCTGCGGTCGGTGGCGTTGTTGAGGATGTTGGCGGTTTCGCTCATCTCGACCATGAAGGTGGATTGGCCGGAGGCGAGATCGTCCTGCGCGCCGACTCTAGTGAAGATGCGATCCACCACGCCGATGCGGGCTTCATCGGCGGGGACAAAGGAGCCGATTTGGGCCATGAGGACGCATAGGGCGACCTGGCGTAGGTAGGTGGACTTTCCGGCGGCGTTAGGGCCGGTGATGATGTGGAGACGCTGGGTATCGGCGTCGAGGTAGGCATCGTTCGGGACGAACAGGGTGCCGGTTTGCAGCTGCTCGACGACGGGATGGCGGGCGTTGCGCAGGTGGAGGGTGTTTTCCTCGATGAGAATCGGGCGGACGTAGCCGCTGAAGGCGGCGACTTCGGCAAGGCTGGCGAGGGCGTCGCAGCGGGAAACGGCTTGCGAGAGACGGACGAGGTCGCTGGAATAGCGGTCGGCGACTTGGGCGCGGATTTCGCCGAAGAGAGTGTATTCGAGGTCGCAAATGCGCTCGTCGGCGCTCAGAACCTGGGCTTCGCGCTCTTTGAGGGCGGGGGTGATGTAGCGTTCGGCGTTTACGGTGGTTTGCTTGCGGATGTACTCGGGCGGGACTTGCTCGGAGTAGGCTTTGCTGATTTCGATGTAGTAGCCGAAAACGTTGTTGTAGCCGACTTTCAGTTGCTTGATGCCGGTTTTGACGCGCTCTTCTTCCTCGATGCCGGCGATGAAGGCGCGTCCGCCGGAGCGGAGATCACGGAGGGCGTCGAGGTCGGGCGAGTAGCCGGATTTAATGAGGCCGCCGTCGCGGAGGGTGAGCGGGGGCTCGTCGTCGATGGATTTCGTCAGTAGGTCACGCAGGTCGGCAGGGGCTTGAGCGAGGCGTTGGCGGTAGCCATGCAAGACGCTGCCTTGCGGGGCGCGCTCTAAAGAAGCGGCGAGTTGCTCGATGTTCTCCAGGGAGTTGCGGAGGCTGACCAGGTCGCGGGCGTTGGCCATGCCGGCGCAGGCGCGGGCGGTGAGGCGCTCCAGGTCGGCGATGCCGCGCAGGGCGTCTCGGGCGTCGCCGCGCAGGATGGAATCGGCGACAAAATCGGCGACTCCGTCGTGGCGGGCCTTGATCTTGTCTAATGCTAATAGAGGCTGCTCCAACCAGCGGCGTAGGCGTCGACCGCCCTGGGGCGTGACTGTTCTATCCAGCAGGTGCAGGAGGCTTTTGGCGCGGCTGCCGTCGAGCTGGGATTGGGTAAGCTCCAGGTTGCGGCGGGTGGCGGCGTCGAGAGCCATGTGGCCTTCGCCGGAGTAGACGGCGAGCGTGCGGATATGCGGGAGTGCGCTGGAGTGGGTCTGGCGGACATAGTCGAGCAGCAGGGCGGCGGCTTCCACGCCGGCGGTCATCTCCTCGCAGCCGAAGCCGCGCAGGCTTTGAGTGCCGAAGTGCTCCAGAAGCTGCTGGCGGGGGGTGCGGCGCAGGTCGTGGAGATCGTGGACAGTAACGATTCCGCCGGTGGCGCGTTTGATCGGCTCCGAAAGGCGCTCCTCCATCTCCGGGGTGATGAGGCATTCGGCGGGCTGGAGGCGGGCGATCTCGTCAATGAGGCGCTGGTCGCCGCCGAGCGCGTCGGAGGCGCCATCGACACCGTTTTCGGTGCGCTCGACTTCGCCGGTGAGGAATTCGCCGGTGCTGATGTCGAGCACGCCGATGCCGCTGGGGACGCGGTCGCCGGTGATGGCGGCGACCAGGAAGTTGTTGCGCTTGGCTTCGAGGAGAGCGTCTTCCATGACGGTGCCGGGCGTCACGACGCGGGTAATTTTGCGCTTCACTAAGCCTTTGGCGGTTTTGGGGTCTTCCACTTGCTCGCAGATGGCGACGCGGTGGCCTTTGGAGAGCAGGCGGGCCATGTAGCGCTCGACGGCGTGGTGAGGCACTCCGGCCATGGGCATGCGGATACCGAGCAGCTTTTCCTCGCGTCCGGTGAGGGTGATTTCGAGGTCGCGAGCGACGGATTTGGCGTCGTCGCCGTAGGCCTCGTAGAAGTCGCCGACTCGCATCAGGAGCAGGACGCCGGGGCGCTGCTCCTTGATTTCGAAATACTGGCGCATCATGGGCGTCAGGGCGTTAAGGTCGTATTCGGGCATGGTTGCAGTGCGTTCGGACGGGCGGAAAGGAAGCGAAAATTGGTTTGGGCGAGGCGGCTGAGGTGATTGCCGTTCCCCTATTTTAGCATATCGGCAGGTTGGAAGCCGGAGCGCCATGCGGGTACGCGATGGCTGCAATTCGCCTCTTGACAGGAATCGCGCGGACTATTACAATAACCGAGTCCAACTTGGCGCAAGTTAGCCGCTAGTCGGTGGGTTCAGGACAGTCAGATCCAGTATCAGGCGACCGTAGTTTTGTTTCGGTTCAATAAGTCAACCTGGCTGATTGCTGAAGGTTAGGTAAGTAGTAAGTTGATGGATGGGATGCGTCCCCACGTAAGCTCTTTGGACTTCGGAGCGCGAGGCTGAAGCGTCGGGAACGCACATTTAGAAGTAATTCACTTAGCACAGCTAGAGTTTACTAGGAGATTCGGAAGTGGCAATTCGCTTGTATGTAGGCAACCTGTCCTACCAGACTACGCAGGAAGATTTGGCTCAGACCTTCGCTGAGGCCGGAAACGTCACCAACGCGACCGTAATGACCGACCGCTACAGCGGCCAGTCGCGCGGCTTCGGGTTTGTCGAGATGGCGACCGATGAGGAAGCGCAAAACGCGGTCCGCATGTACAACGGCTTTAACATGGGCGGACGCGCGCTGGTTGTCAATGAGGCTCGCCCCCGTGAGCAGCAGGGCGGCGGCGGTGGCGGCGGATTCCGCAGCGGCGGTGGTGGTGGCGGCTACGGCGGCGGCGGCAACAGCGGCGGCGGCGGTGGTGGCGGCTACAGCGGTGGCGGTGGTGGCGGCGGCTACGGCGGCGGTGGTGGCGGACGCGGCGGTGGTCGCAGCGGCGGCGGCGGCGGCGGTGGACGAGACGACCGCGCGGACCGCTACGAGCGCGACCGCTACTAGGCGGAGTTTAGACGCTTGTTTGGCGAGCGTTGGTTTACAATCAAATATGGAAAAGGCCGAAGCGATTTGCTTCGGCCTTTTTTGGCAAACCCTGTTTGGCGTTTTGGCCACCGTACTACCCATCCGGTATCTGGCTACCGTTCCACCCATCCGGCCTCTCAGCCACCTTCCCTGAAAGGGAAGGAATGTTCGTATGGCGTAGGGATAATTTGTAGCTGAACGCCAGGATTGGCAAGCACTTGTTGCTAGTGATCGGGAGGCTAGCCGTTTGGGCGGACGGTGTCGGGGCTGGGTGGGGGTTCGGAGGGAGTGCGGGCGGGGCGATTTAGCGCGTTGCAGCGGTTCAGCAGGAGTTGGGGGATTGTTACGCCCATGGCGAGGCATTTTTCGTGCAGCGCCGTGGCACGTTGGCGGTCACAGTCGTCGACGGCTCTTTCGAGGAGTGCCACCAGGCCGTTGCTCGTGCTTGGAGAATCGCGCTCGCTGTGCGCTGCCGTGGAGGATGCGCCGGGGACGCCGTAGGTAGGCTGTCGGCGCGGGGCGCTGATGGGCTTACGGGAGTTCAAGCGAAAGTTGCGGACGTGCTTGGCGACGAGGCCGAGAAGCACGCCGACGATGAAGCCGCCGATATGCGTAAAATAGGCAACCCCGCTGGTGTCGTCGTGGGCGAGCGACATCGCCGCGCCATAGACGGTTTGCGCCAGCCAGAGCGCGATGCCGAAGACGGCGGGGATTTGAAGAAGCTGGCGGTTTTGACCGGTCAAAAATCCCATCGACCAGAATAGCTTGAGCGGGCGGTTCGCCGCAAAGACCGTGAAGAGGCCGAGCACTGCGGAGATGGCTCCCGACGCGCCCACGACCGGGACATAAGCGTCCGACGAGTTTCCCGCGACGTGCATCACGATGGCCGAATTGATGACGCCGGCCGCCGCGCCTCCGACAACGTACAGCGCGGCATATAGCGGGCTGCCCAGCTTTTCCTCGACGGAAGGGCCAAAAAGATAGAGATAGAGCATGTTCCAGAGCACGTGCGCGCCGCTGACGTGCAGGAAGGTGTAGGTGACGAGCTGGAGAGGATCGACGTCCGCCGGAACAAGGCCGTAATCGTTGAAGGCTTGGATCGGCTCGATCAGGCCGCGCGATAAGGAGATGTGGGTTGCCAGGAACACCGCGACGTTCGCCGCGAGCAGGAGCATGGTTACCGGGGCCCGGCGCAGCGGCGGGACGACGCCGACGGCGTAGGGCAGCGGCAGGGCGGCGAGCACGACTAAAGTCACCAGCAACGGCAAAAAAGCGCTCAATGCGCGCGACCCGATCCGTTGGAAAAGTATTGCTTGACTAGGTTGCGGTAGGCAGCCGGGATGCGCGGTTTCTGCTCGACGTCGCTTGGGTCCGGAGCGCCGGGCGACGAGCTAGTGGCGGCTTGGCCGTCGCCGAAGGGTACCGTGGAGCCGTTCGCGCCTGCCGCGCCGGGGCGGAAACTTGGCCGTTGCGAGTGTGACGTCGGCACTTCTTTCAGGCCGCCGCCGCTTGCTTTGGGGAGCCGAAAGGAAAAGTGGGAGCGATTTGCCACGGTCGGTAGATCGCGCGGCTGGATGGGCAGCGGCTTGCCGTGGCCGCCGGTAGCAAAGGGGCTGTTCGGGTGCGTGGGGGCGTTCGCGCGGTTTTGATTTTGCCCGGACAAGTCCCCTTTGCTGGAGTTCGCGGGATGCGCGGGATTACCGTTTTGCGGTGAGCCGTTTGCTTTCGAGGGTTGGCTGCCCTGCCCTTTTCCTTGTGGCTGCTGCCCGGTTTTTTGCCTTTGACCCGCTTGACCGCCGCTTTTTGATTGCGGCTTGGGAGAGTTTGCGGATGACGGCTTGCCGGATTTTGCACCAGACGGATTTGACTTGTTCGCGCTGCCTTGCTGCCCTGAGTTTCCTTGCCGGCGGTTTCCTGTTCCGGATTGCCGGCGCGGTTTTGGCGCGATGCTGCTGCGGCTCGTTTGCTGGCCGGGAGAGTGAGCGGAGTGGTTCGCCGCTCCAGGCGCGTGGGCACCTTGTCGGCTCATCTGCTGCTGCCTCTGCGCGGGGCTATGCGATGCGTTGGCGTGAGCGGGAGCGCTGCCGCCGGTTTTCGCGCTGGCGGTGGGCTGAGTATTGTTTCCAGCCGTGGGCGCGCCTGCGGGCGTTTGGCTTGGCTGAGGGTTGCCGCCGCCGGGTGATTGGGCGGAGTTTTTATTCTGAGACTGAGATGTGCTTGGGTGACCAGGCGACGCATGGCTGCCGCTACTTTGCGGCGTCGGGCGCGGCTGCGTAGGAGTGGAGGCAGTCGGCTTTGTTTTCGGCGGCGCTGCCGACGGCTTTGGCGCGGCGGCGGGATTGCTTTTCGCCGGGACGGTGACCAGGTGGCGCTCGCCGGTCATTTCTTGGAAGGCGCTAGATTGGGATTGCTTGCCGGACAGCGCGAAGCCGAAGACATGCGGCGCGTGCCAGAACCAGAGGGCGAATGTGGCGACGAGAGCGACGGCGGCCAGCGCGGTGTCGCGCTTTAGGGGGAAGATCGCGGGCAGGTCGATGGCCCAGAGGGCGGTGAGAGCGTCGCGGGTGAGCAGCGCCAGCATGCGCGGCGAAGCAAGCGACGAGGCGGAGGCGTCTACGGCGGAGGCGACGCGCTCCTGGAGGCCGCCGCGCGAGTCGGCGAGCTGGGCGAGCTGAGGCAGCGGCAGCCGAACGGCCAAGCATCGGATTGCCGCCGCGATGATGGGAATCGCGAGAAGGCAGACGGACGAAATTAAGCGTGTTGCGCTAGAGAAGTACGGCTTTGCGACCAGCAATACAACGAGCGCGACGATGTCGGTCGCGAGCGCGCCGACCCAGTACCAGCGAAGAAACAGGCGCAGGAGCACGCGGCTTCGCACGGGAGCCAGGGCGGAGGCGAGCGATTGCGGAGCTTCGTCGATGAGAAGCGTTTGCGGTTTTGTCAGGCTGGGGCGCTCGGCGATGCTCATGCTCTATTGTATCAGCCGGTGGGGATAAAAAGTTTCTTCAACAGGGTTGGGGAGGCTCTATCCGGCTTTACAGCCACCTTTCCACCTATCCGTCACATTGTGACACCTTCCCTAAAAGGGAAGGACTAATAGGTGGCGCTTGGGCAGTCTGTCTGTTGAGCAGGTGACAAATTCAGATGGAGCTTAATTTTGCTTGTTTGATTTCGAGGGGCGCGGGGCGGCTTGGAGACCCTTCGGCAGAAGAAAGCTAGAAGCTGTTTCAAAAGCCGCCGCGTAGGGATGAAGGGGCATTCGGCTCCTCTGCGGGGTGAACTCGCTCCGCTCAAACAGGCACTCCTCGCTCCGCCGAATGCCCCTTCATCCCTACGCTTAGGCACCTCCAAAAGCTACTTGCGACTTTTGAAATAGCTTTTAAGAGGGACACTGCGGGCGAACGAATTTGAAGGATGGCGTTGGCGCGAGGGCTTATGCGGCGGTTCTAATCTCTTCGGCGGCGTCTTGGGGAGACGTGGTAGAGGCGTGCCCGCGCCGGCGCAGTATGATCAGCGCGAGTTTGGCGAGGTGAGGCATATCGCGGACGATGTAGCGGCTTCCGAGGCGGCGGGGCTCTTGCACCAGGCGGTACAGCCATTCCACGCCGCCGCTCCGTGCCCAGGCGGGGGCGCGGCGCACGCGGCCGGCGGCCATGTCGAAGGAGGCTCCGACGCCGATCGAGACGGGCACGCCGAGCCGGCTTTTGTGGCGGGCGATCCATTTTTCCTGCTTGGGCGAGCCGAGGCCGACGAAAAGGATGTCGGGCTTGGCGTCTTGGATCGAACGGATGATATGGGCTTCCTCGTCCGGCGTTCCGAATTTTCCGATGGGCGGGCAGTAGCATCCAACGATCTGGACATTCGGGTAGCGGGCGCGGAGGATTTCGGCGGCGCTATCGGCGCTGCCGGGCTGGCCGCCGAGGAAATAGAGGCGCAGACCGGTTCGGTGGGAGGCTTCCGCGAGGTGAATGAAGAGATCGCTGCCGGCGACGCGCTCTTTCAGGGGGGTGCCGGCGAGGCGCGACAGCCAGACCAAGGGCATGCCGTCGGCGACGATCAGGTCGGCGGATTGGTAGATGCGGCAAAACTCGTCATCGCGCTCCAGTGTCGCCATATGATCCAAGTTGGCGGTGCAGACGAGCGCGGGATGCGTCGATTTTCTGGCGAGCTGAACAATGGCCTCGACAGCTTCAGGCATGTCAAGGTTATCGAAGCGGATTCCGGCGATGTGGCACGGTTTCATTGACTGTCATCCTTAAGGAACACGGGAGACGAGCTTTCCCAGAATGCCGAAGCGAAGGCGCGCAAGCGGGCGTGCTCGGCGGCATAGCCGTCGCCCGCTTGATATGGCGCCAGAATGCGTATGAAGTAGACTGGCTCGTCGTTCTGCTCGATCAGTGAGCTAAGCAACGCTAATCTTATTTCGGTTGCGGACGCGATTATCTTTCGGTGCGTGACATAAAAATAGAGGATATCGTAGCCGGGGCCGTATTGCGCTTGGCCGGGATAAGTGGCGATGCACGAGCGGGCCGAGACAGCTTCGGGCAGCGGCGCTCCAGAAGCTGTGGCGGAAAGCGTCAGTGGCTCGACATGGTCGCTGTCGATGCGGCCGCCGCTGCCGACAAGGCAGGAGCGGGGGTCATGGAGAGCGCTGCGGTCGGTGCCGCCGATCAGCAGAAGCTGGATTTGGTTGCCTTTGGAATCGGTATAGGAGCGTGAGGCGATTTGCGCCGAAGCGAGAGCGCCGCGGGTGATCGCGTCCACGGGAGTCGCCTGCCCCTGGTAGCCGTCGATGGCCATGGGGACGGCCTGGGAATTCAGGCCGTGGAATTTTTGCGGCGGCGCGGGCCTCCAGATGAAGGCGACGCAGAGAGCCGCGGCGAAAATCAAAATTAGAAGATAGCCAGCCCAGCGAATTTTCTGCATCCTAAAAGTCTCGCAATCCCGAATAAAACGATGAAGCCAAGTATCAGAGTGAGGACGCCGCTGTAGTCGTGGAAGACATGCGCGGCGGAGACTCCCATGCACTCGCCCACTACGCCGATCAGCGCGATGCGCACGGCGTTCACGACGAGCGCGAGCGGCGCGCAGAGCAGGAACAAGAGCACGCGGCGATTAACGGGGCCGTCGAGCATGGCCGCCAAAAAAGCGTTGAACGTGAAGAGCGCGAGCAGGGTTTTGAAGCCGCTGCAGGGCACGTCGACGAAGAGCGTGAAGTCGCTCATCTGGATAAGGTTGCCGTCGCGTACGTTGGTGAAGCTGGTCCAGCCCAGCAGCTTGGCGGCGAAGCCGGTGGAGATCATCTGGAGGCGCAGGGTAGCGTCGTTGAGCACCGGGCCGGGAAGGGGCATCATCAGCGCTAAGAAAAGCAGCGGGAACCAGGCGGCTTTGAAAAAGCGGGTCCCGAGGGCGAGCCACACGCTGCTCCAGACGCAGCCGAGCAGTCCGAGCGATTCCAGGGCGCGGGCATCGGCTTTGAGAGCGAACACCAGCAGCGCGACCGACGGCGCGAGTATCCAGAGGGCGGATAAGCTTGGCTGCTTCGGGATCGCCGCGAGGCGCGCGCGCTGATGCCACAGCATGAACAGCGACATGACCGGCACGATCGGGCCGTGAGAGTAGTAGGAGTTGGGGCGCGTGTACTCCCAGCCCCACCAGGTGACGACATGCCACGCCAGTACGCCGAGCAGTATCGCGGCGACGGCGAACGGAGCGACGGTCAGCAACAGATCGCGCGTGTCCAGGCGAGGGCGCGGGACAGACGCGGTTTCTTGCGGCGCTGGGAGAACGGCGGCGGGCGCATCGCTGATTGTGGTCGAGTTTGGTGTCAAGAACTTGGTGGATGAAGCGCTTTAAGATGGGTTGGGCGGGCTTGGTCGCGGCCTGTTTCTTATTGTCGGAGAAAAAAGGGCAGAACGCAATCCTAAGAGTGCTTTCTGCCCTGATCCGGGTGAAAGTTCGACGGATCGAACTTGGTTTACGCTAGAGCGCGGCGCGGGAAACGCGCCGGGTGCGGCCCTGGGCGAAGAGCATCCCGAACAGCGCGAGGCTGCCGATGCCGAGAATCGCGATAGGGCTCAGCTCGGGAACTGCGGCGGGGCCGTTCTTCACGGCGTAGTACGCCGAGGCGTCGCTGGTGGTATAGCCGCCATTGGCGTTAGGCGTGTAGTTAAAGGTCAGGGAGGCATCGTTCGAGCTCGCATCCGGGTTGTAGCCCGACGGGAAGGCGGTGCCGGAGTAGTCGATGCCGGACATCAAGAACTCGCCATCGTCGTTGCCGCCAAGTGAGCCTTCCGAAAGGGTGGAACCGGAGAAGGTGCCACCGAGAACATCGGTGCCGTTATAGTCGATGGTAAAGTAGCCGGCACCGAACTGCTGGCTGCCGCCCATTGGTGAGCCTCCCAGCGAAGTAAATGTGCTGGTGCCGGTGGTATCGCTGTAGAACGTCTCCACCGTGTTGTCGTAGGTCGTGCCGACGGTCGAGCCGTTGTGAGACGACCAGGAACCCGACGCGCCGGTTAAGGTGAGAGTGGGGCCGGTATAGGAGATATCGACGCCCGTGCCGCTGCCGATCTCGGTTAGTTGTGCGTTGGCTGCCGCATACCCGCCGAACAGCAGGGGCAATGCGCATGCCAGATATGTAATCAGCTTCTTCATAGTAACTTGGGTTACCTCCAATTATCTGTGGTAGTACACTGCTGTGCGTGTCACCGGCGATACAACAGGCCGGATGAATGCAACGCCGCCGCAACGAGGGGCGGAACCATAAAAAATTATAACGCTTAAACCCGTTTAAAGGGCAAAAGGCTAAATAGCCTTTTGCCCTGAACAAGTCTGCCCCGCTTTTCGCGATGATTCACACCGCGCGGCCGGATCGCTTTGATCTCCCCTGCGCAAAGAGCATGCCAAATAGTCCCAGGCTGCCGATTCCGAGGATGGCCACGGGGCTCAACTCGGGAACGGCGGCGGGGCCGCTCCTCACCGCGTAATACGCTGAAGCGTCGCTGGTGTTGAAGCTTCCATTGGCGTTAGGCGTGTAGTTGAAAGTCAAGGAACCTTGGTTCAACGTGTTGTTCGCGCTGTAGCCGGTCGGGAAGGCGGTGCCGGTATAGTCAAGTCCCGACATCAGGAATTCGCCGTCGTCGTTGCCGCCGAGCGAGCCTTCGGAAAGTGTAGAGCCGGTGAAGGTGCCGCCGAGAACCGCAGTGCCGTTGGAGTCGATGGTGAAATAGCCCGCACCGAACTGCTGCCCAGTGCCGCTGGCCGGAGAGCCGCCCATGGAAGTAAAAGTGCTGGTACCGGTGGCATCGCTGTAGAACGTTTCGACCGTGTTGCTATAAGTGGTGCCCACAGTGGAGCCATTGTGAGTCGAGTACGAGCCGGAGCCGCCGGTCAGGGTGAGCGAAGAGCCGGTGTAGGAGATGTCGACTCCGGTGGCGCTGCCGATTTCGTTCATGGTTTGGGCGCCAGCGGCTGTGACCGCGCCGAAGATCAAAGGCATTCCGACAACGATGTATGCAACTAATTTATTCATGGTCTTACCTGCAATGATGTCTTTCTCGATAAAGTAGGTTAACTCTGCATTGTTTTATAAAAGCAGGACACATGCCATATATCGAGTATTTGCCGCATTATTGCACGAAACCGTTAATATTAACGGGCTGCCTACTGCTGCGCGTCCGATGAATTGTAGTTCGGTATCGCGTCGGCGTAGCGCGAGGTTTGCGCGTCGATATGCGACGCCGCCATCAGCTTGGCCATTTCCTGCTGCTGCGTCGGCGCTTTAGCGAGCCGGGCGGCGACTTCCACCTGGAGCCGAACATCGGCGAGCGGCGGCAGCTGCGCCGGCGACGCCTTTGTTACATGGACTACTAAATAAGCCTGCGATCCGATGGGGAACAGCTTCACCGAGTTGCTCTTCATTCCCAACATGCCCTGCTCGATGGAGGGTGGCAGCTTTTGCACCGGCGGGGCGGTCACGCCCAAGACTTTTACGCCCGGCTGCTCCGCAATCACCGAGGGCGGATCGTT
>CAXSEA010000111.1:0-11078 GCA_964235675.1 uncultured Armatimonadales bacterium
CCCCAAAATTGGTTCCGATAATGTATATTATGTAAAATTATCGGGTGGGGGAGCGCTGAATTAGCCGTAGAATAGAGTTGCCGCAATCGTCAAAACAACTGCGGCAGCCAGTAATCCTAAATAAGTCGCGCCGACAAGCGAAAACTTCAGCAGCGTCTTGAACCAATGCTGCTTGTACACCACCTGCATCGCGGCAAACATATACACCACCATCACTCCGAACAGCACTACCGAAAGCACGCCTCGCGTTAATATCGAGATCGCCATGGCGATAAACAAAAACGTGTGGTTGTGCAAGGCGAACACCAGATGCTCCACATAGAAGCGACGCGCCCGCAAGTACAGCGGATACATCAGCAGAGCGAAAATCGGGATCAATCCAATCGCCACCTTCGGAGCTAGCGCGTAAAGGCTGTTGCTGAATTCTCCGGGATTGACGCCATACTTGTACAATCGCTCAATCACGCGCTGCCAGAACCGAGTGCTCTTATATGGGTAGCTGCGGTTCGCCTGGAGCGCGTCATAAAGCTGCACCGTCGTTGGCAGGTGGCTCAGAGTGCCGTCGATACTGCCTTGAGGATAAAGCAGCGGCACCTTCTTCCAGTCGCTTGGCGAGCTTGCCCAATCCAGCTCCTGCTGAGTAGCGGCACCCAGCTTCGGCAGCTTGTTCCAGCCCGCCAGCAAAGTCGTCCAATCCTGCCCGCTGACGTTCACTGGAGATGACGACGCTTGTTGCTCGGACATTGGATTGATACTGACGTTCAACCCCTTCAGCTTTGCCTGAGCCGCCGGCGGCAAAGACGTACCGGCATCATGGATGCTCTCGTTGAGATCGTCTACATCGCTTTGATCAAAAAGCGGCCCTCTACTTTTCGTCTGCTGCAAACCATGGCTGGAGTCGTCAATCCGCGCTTTGGTTTTGGCCTGCTGCTGAGGAGTAAGCGTCAATGAGCCGCTTCCAGCCGAATGGGAGTGAGTCGAGAATTGCGTCGATTGAACACTGATTAAACTGTCGCCGCGCCACGACAGCAGCAGGAAAAACAGCACGCTCACCGACAAAAACAGCCGAAAAGGAGCCAGGTAGCTGGCCCGCTTGCCAAGATTGTATTCGTTCGTCAGGTAGCCGGGCCGAAACAACAGCGGCAGCAGCGTCCGGACAAACTTCGAATCCCATCGCGCGAACTCACTCAGCACGTCCGAGACGAGCGGCCAAATCGCCGCCCGCTCGTCAACCGCCTCCTGCCCGCAGTTCGCGCAGAAATTGCCCGTCAGCGAATCGCCGCAGTTCAAGCAGTGCGTCGGCCTAGGAATCTTACGCCGTCGCGGCCGGTGGAACACCCAAGGCCCAGCACTCAGCCGCTGCACGAAGTCGCCGAACGTCAGCCGCGGCTTAGGCTGCGGCTCTGCCTCCGGCTTCGGCCCTAGCGTCGGCTGCTCGGCCTTTACGTCTTCCATCTCGTTTTGCAGTGTGCTCATGGCGTTTGGCCTCGGACAAAAGCTGCAAACCGCCATTGGTCGCGCTGATTATCGAAACAAATTGTGACTCTACGTCACATCATATTTATTATTTATGCCGCAGCAGCCCATACTCCACCGAATCCACCAGCGCCCGCCAGCTCGCCTCGATAATATTGCCGGAAACGCCCACGGTACTCCAAGTCTGCGCCTTTTCCCCCTGAGCCGCCGTATGCTCCGTGCTTTCCACGATCGAGCGCACTTTAGCCCCGGTCCCCTCCTGCTGCGTAAGCACGCGCACCTTAAAGTCCGTCAGAGAGATACTCGCCAGATCGGGATAGTGCTGCGTCAGCGCCTTTCTCAAAGCGGCGTCCAGCGCGTTTACCGGGCCGTCACCCTCCGCCACCGTCAGGTGCTCTACTCCGCCGACGTCGATCTTGAGCGTGGCCTCCGTAATCGGCTCGGAGTCGTTGCCGCGCTTCTCCACAATTACGCGGTAGCCCTTCAGCGCAAACAGCGGGCGGTACTCTCCCATACACCGCGCGACCAGCAGCTCGAACGACGCCTCCGCCCCCTCGAACGAATAACCTTCATGCTCCCGCTCGGCGACAGTCGCCAAAATCTGCCTGACTTCAGGGCTCGATTTCGTTAGATTGGCGTGGTACTTTCCTAGCTTCTCCAGCATGGTCGAAGAGCCCGACAGCTCGGAGACCAGAATCCGCCGCTCGTTCCCCACTTCAGCCGGATCGATGTGCTCGTAGGTCTTGGGATGCTTGCGGATTCCATCCACATGCAGCCCGGCCTTGTGAGCGAACGCCGACCTGCCGACATAAGCCGCATTCGCCTTCGGCGTGACATTGCTGATTTCGTCGATATAAGCGCTCGTCTCGGCAAGCGTCCCAACAGACGCGATTCCCCTCAGAACGTCCCGTCCCATTTTCAAGGCCAGCGCCGGGATAATACTGGTCAGGTTCGCGTTGCCGGTCCGCTCGCCGTAGCCGTTCATCGTCCCTTGCACCTGCATCGCCCCCGCCTCTACCGCAACCAGGCTGTTGGCGACGCCACACTCGGAATCGTTGTGCGTGTGAATGCCGATACCGACACTCCCTGGAATCATTGCCCTCACCTCTCCAACGATGCGCTGTATATCCCAGGGCAGCATGCCGCCGTTCGTATCGCACAAGACGCACACATCGACGCCTTCCGACACCGCCGCATTCAAGCAGGCAACCGCGTATTCCGCGTTTTCGGTGTAGCCGTCAAAGAAATGCTCCGCATCATAAAACACGGTTTTGCCCTGCGTCTTGAAAAAACGCACGGTGTCCGCGATCATCCGCAGATTCTCGTCCAGCTCGATCTTCAGCGCTTCCGTCACCTGAAAGTCCCAGCTTTTGCCCACAAAGCAGATCACCGGAGTTTCAGCGTCCAGAAGAGTCTGCAGCATCGCATCGTCCTCGGCGGCCCGGTGAGGACGCCGCGTGCTGCCGAACGCGGCAAGCCGCGAGTGGCGCAGCCGCTCGCCTTTGATTCGCTCGAAGAACTCGATATCTTTAGGATTGCTGCCCGGCCATCCGCCTTCAATATAATCCACGCCGAACGCATCCAGCCGCAGCGCGATCTTTACCTTATCCTCGACACTGAACGAGATACCCTCGCCCTGCGAGCCGTCTCGAAGCGTGGTGTCATAAATTTCGACGCGTTTTGTTTCAGCTTCCATGCTTTGATCTTCCATCCGCTTCCACAATGAAGCATTTTGTCAGTTGCTATGAGTTTCTATCAGCCGAGCAGATACTTAACTACCCGCTCTCCCATTTCGCTACAGGAGACAACCTTGCTTTCCTCGCCCGGCGCGGCAATGTCCGCGGTCCGCGCTCCCGATTCGATCACCGCTTCCACGGCAGCTTCCAGTGCGAGCGCGGCGTCGTCGCGTTGAAGCGAATGCCGCAGCAGCAGCGCGCCGGATAAAATCGTCGCCAGTGGATTCGCTTTCCCCGTCCCCGCGATATCCGGAGCGCTGCCGTGCGACGGCTCGTACAAACCCCGGCCACCCTGCCCCAGCGATGCCGACGGCAACATTCCTAGCGAGCCCGTCAGCTCCGCCGCCTCATCGGATAGAATGTCCCCAAACAAATTCTCGGCTAGCAAAACGTCAAACGACTGCGGCGCTTTCACCAGCGCCATCGCCGCCGCGTCCACCAGCAGATGATTCAACGTCACCTCCGGGTACTGCTCGGCGACCTTGGTCACCGTCTCCCGCCACAGCCGCGACGTCTCCAAAACATTGGCCTTATCGATACTGGTCAGCATCCGCCTCGGCCGCAGGGCAGCCGCCTTAAACGCCACATGCGCGATCCGTTCCACCTCGCCTCGCGAATAGCGGCAGGTATCCACAGCCTCATCCCCGACATAGCTCTTCGGCTCCCCGAAGTACAGCCCTCCCGTCAGCTCCCGCACCACCAGCATGTCAAACCCGCCCACCACCTTGTCCGCCCGCAACGGGCATGCCTCGGACAACGCCGGGTACAGCCGTGCGGGCCTGAGATTCGCGAATAAACCGAGCTTCTTCCGCAGCGGCAGCAAAGCCCCGCGCTCCGGCCTCAAATTCGGGTCGGGAATCTTATCGTACTTCGGTCCCCCGACAGCCCCCAAATAAATCGCGTCCGCCGCCTCGCAAAGCGCCAGCGTCTCCGCTGGAAGAGGATGCCCCACCGCATCGAACGCGGCTCCGCCGATCAGCGCTTCCCGCAACTCAAGCTCGATCCCGAACTTGCCCGCGCAGACGCTCAGAGCGCGCACGCCCTCCTCCATGATCTCAGGCCCGATCCCGTCCCCTCGCAGCACCGCGACAACTGGCATAACGTCTCCCTCAATCCGGCGTGCCACGGCTAAATCGCCGCCCGCGCCTTTACTTCCATATAGCTGTTGATTAAATCCGCGCTCAACATCGCCGGCGGGCTATCCACCGTCCAGATGCCTTTACGCTTCAAAACGCTGATCGCCGCCCGGCGGTCATGCAACGCCTGCATCGCCACCGATTTCTGGTAGACTTCGGCCTCCGTCTCAGGCACAAGTTGAGCCGAGTGCACCAAATTGGGGTCGGAGATCGTCACCACGATCGTCTTGTACTGCCGCTCCAGAAGCGACATCGCGTTCAGTACCCCGGCCGACGAATCCGGGTCGATCAAGTCGGTAAACAGCACGAACAGCGAGCGCCTGCGCCACCGCGTCGCCACGTCGCTGAACGCCGCCGCGTAGTCCGACTCAGTCATGCGCGCGTTCACGTTATAAAGCTCGTTCGTAATCCGCGACACCTGCCCCCGGCTCTTCGCGGGCGGCATATAGGCGCGCGTCTCCGCGTCAAAAACCATCAACCCTACTTTATCGTCCGACCGCGCCGCGAAATAAGCCAGCACCAGAGCCGTGTTCACCACGTAATCCAGCTTCGTCATCTTACCGATTGGCTGCAGCATCGTCCGCCCGGTATCGATTGCAATAATGACGTTCTGACTCTTCTCCACTTCATACTGCCGCGAAATCAGCTTGTTCCGGCGCGCCGTCGCCGACCAGTCGATCCGCCGGTACTCATCCCCCGGCACATACTCGCGCAGCGACTCGAATTCGCTGCCCGCCCCGCGCAGCCGAGAGTTCTTGATTCCCAGCTGCTGCAGCAAGCCGCGACGCGCCAGCAGCTCGAACTTCTCCGTCTCCCGCAGGTTCGGATAGACCTTGACTGGCTCGCCGGCTGAAAACGGATAAGCCCGCGCGATCAGCCCCAATACTCCATCATACTGGACACTGATATTCCCGAACTCGAAATCGCCCTTCGCCGGAGGATTGACCGCGTAGGCGTATCCAATTTCCCGCTCATCCGAATTCTTATCCATCTGCAGCCGCTGAGACGCACTCCCCTCAACATCAAACGTGATCGGGGGCTCGTCCCGGACAAGAACAAAACGTGGCCGCGAGCTGCGTCTCCCGATATACTGCACCGCCACCTGCACCTTGTTCTGAGCGCCAAGCGATAAGCGCGGCTCGACCACGCGACGCACTTTCCAGGTCGTCTCCGGCGTGCCGGTCAGAAGCATATCCGTAATCACCAGCGACGCGACGATGGCATCAAAAACGAGCCCGATGATCGCAAATATCTGCGACACGGCTGTCAAGACAAAAAGCGCCGCGCCCGCCGCCAATAATGCCACAAGCCGCCAGGTAACACGCATACTGCATTATGGCACAGCTCAAACCGCCGCAGCCTTATTATCGAACGCGCTCAAAGCCGGCGTTGATCTCGCTAAGCAGCTGAGTATGCAGTTCTAGATTCGACGCGCCGCACATCGTCAGCAAATTCGATTCCGACGTATCCAGCAGCGGAACGTCATCAAATCCGTTCCCATTCGCATCGGTCACAACCGCCCCCGCCTCAGAGGCAATCAATGCGGCGGCGGCGATATCATAGGTGAACAAGCCAATCGCCTTCCCCAACCCTAGCGTCAGCATCTTTTCCCGCGCCGCCGGAATCTCCCGCATCATCCGGTTCCCGATATCCAGACTTCCCGCCAGCTGCCCCGTCACCAACCGCGTCAGCGAATAAGCCGTCGAGTTGAACACGAAGCAGCCGCCCTTCAGCGACGCCGTATCGACAATCCCCGCGAGTATCGGCCCGACATACTCAAACGGTCGCGCTACCACTTCAAACGAGACCGGCGCATCCCTCAGCTCATTCAGTTGCAAAAGCTGAAGCGGCTTCTCGCTGCCATTGGCATTCCAAACGGCCCCCTGCCCGCGCGTGGCGTAAAAATAATCATCCAGCTTCAATTCGGCGACACACCCGTAGCGCACGTCGGCCATGGTCGGCGAGCCGCCCTTGTAATCCGCCCAAGCCACCGAAACCACGCACTGCTCGAACCCGGCCATAGCGGGACGAGTCCCGTCAATCGGATCGACCACCAGCACCGCCTCCGGCTCCTGCTCGCCCAGCACCAATCCGCGATCTTCCGAATAGTACGCCAGCGGCAACCGATGCTCGGCGATATACTCGGCAATCGCTTCTTCAGCGATCTCGTCGATAGCGAAAGTAGCGTCCCCGCTCGCCGCCGTCCCGGTCACCCGCCGGCTTTGCAATGTGCCCAGATGAGGCCGCACCGTATCCCGGATAGACAGAGTCAAATCGATCAAAGTTTGTAAAGCATCCATAAGCATCAGTGTACAACAGCCAACCGCCGTCGCCGCCGCTTTCCACGGGCAAGGTATAATGCAAATCTGACACGAACCTCGCGGAGAGGTGCTCGAGTGGTCTATGGGAGCGGTCTTGAAAACCGTCGCGGGGGAAACTTCGCCGTGGGTTCGAATCCCACCCTCTCCGCCAAACAAAAAGCCCTGGAGCAATTTTGCTCCAGGGCTTTTTCCATCACTACGCTTCCGCGATCTGCTCGGGAGCGGACGATCCCTTGCTGCGGCTCTTTCGGTCCGTTCCAATCGGCTCGTCAGCCTCGACCACGCCGTCCAGCGTCAAATGCTCCGGCTCAAGATCGACATCCTGACCCACCGGTTCGGCATCTAATCCAAGCGGCGCCCCCTTATGGAACACCAGCTTGGTGGCGTCCTCCGGATCGACATCCAAAACGACCGTATCGTTCGCTTCGAACTTGCCCAACAAGAACTGCTCGGATAGCGGGTCCTCGATCAATCGCTGCACGGCGCGACGCAGCGGGCGAGCGCCGTACTGAGGATCGAATCCCTCTTTTCCAATCAATTCTTTCACGCCAGGCGTCGTTTCCAGGTCCATGCCCTGCGAACCGATCTGCTTCTTCACTCGCGCCAGCATCAAATCGACAATCTGCAGGATTTCCTCGTGGCTGAGCGGATGAAACACAATCGTTTCGTCCACGCGGTTCAGGAACTCCGGTCGGAACACGCGCTTGAGCTCATCCTGCACCCGGTTCTTCATGCTGTCGTAGTTAAATGTCTGTGTGCGGTTCGACCGATCAAAGCCCATCTCGCGGTCGCCGGTGATCTGCCGCGCGCCGACATTGGAAGTCATAATCAAAATGACGTTCTTAAAATCGACAACCCGGCCTTGCGAATCGGTCAACCGCCCGTCTTCCATCACCTGAAGCAGGATATTGAAGACTTCCGGATGCGCCTTTTCGATCTCGTCCAGCAGCACCACCGAGAACGGATTTCGCCGTACGGCCTCCGTCAGCTGGCCGCCCTCGTCGTATCCCACATATCCTGGAGGCGCTCCGACTAGCCGCGAGACCGCGAACCGCTCCATATATTCGGACATGTCGATCCGAATCAAGCGCTCTTCCTTTTCCATCAAGATAGCGGTCAAAGCGCGGGCCAGCTCGGTCTTTCCAACACCCGTCGGGCCAAGGAAAATAAACGAGCCCATGGGTCGGCTCGGATCTTTCAACCCGGAGCGCGAACGCCTCAGTGCTCTCGACACCGCTACAACTGCCTCATGCTGCCCGATAATCCGCTTGTGCAGCTCATCTTCCATGCGAAGCAGCTTCTGCGTCTCCGCTTCCACAAGCCGCGACACGGGAATGCCCGTCCAGCTAAAGACAATCTGCGCGACTTCGTCCTCGTCTACAACGCGCTTGGCCTGCTCGCGAGCGGTGCTCCACTGCTCTTCCAACGACCGCACCTTCTCGTCCAAGGTACTGCGCTGCGACTGCAGTTCATAAGCGCGCTCGTACTGCCGATTCGCCGGCAGGTTCGCCAGCTCCTTCTGAACGTTGCCCAACTCCAGCTTTGCGTCGCGCAATTCTTGAGGAGGCATCGCCGACCGAAGACGAACCCGCGAAGCAGCCTCGTCAATCAAGTCGATGGCCTTGTCCGGCAGAAATCGGTCGGAAATATACCGGTCGCCCAGCCGCGCCGCCGCGTCCAACGCCTCATTGGTAATCTCGACGTTATGGTGCGACTCATACCGAGCGCGAAGCCCTTTAAGAATCTCAATTGCCTCGTCGATGCTCGGCTCTTTCACCGTAATCGGCTGAAACCGTCGCTGCAAAGCGGCGTCGCGCTCGATATACTTGCGGTACTCGTCCATGGTCGTCGCGCCGATGCACTGCATCTCGCCACGCGCCAGCGCCGGCTTCATAATATTGGATGCATCAATTGCACCCTCAGCCGCGCCAGCTCCAACAAGTGTATGCAACTCGTCGATAAAGAGAATTACCTCGCCGGCGGCCTTGCGGACCTCTTCCATCACGCGCTTCATCCGCTCTTCAAACTCGCCGCGATACTTAGTCCCAGCGACCAAGGCCGCCAGGTCTAAAGCGACGACGCGCTTATCCTTCAGCATCTCAGGAATATCGCCCTGCACGATCCGCTGCGCCAGCCCCTCGGCAATAGCCGTTTTACCGACACCTGGCTCGCCCAGCAAGCATGGATTATTCTTGGTACGCCGCGAAATAATCTGGATGCACCGTTCGATCTCGCTGGCCCGCCCAATCACCGGATCAAGCTTCTCCTCGCGGGCAAGCTGTGTCAGGTCGCGCCCGAATTCGTCCAAAGTCGGAGTCCGCCGACGCTGCGCCGCCGCGCCTGCGGTCTGGTTGTCCGGGCCCTCCTGCAGCGACATTACCTCGCGACGCGTTCGGTCCAAATCGACGCCCAGCTTGGAAAGCACGCGTCCCGCCAAACCCTCGCCCTCGCGAATCAGCCCAAGCAGAAGATGCTCGGTACCGATATAATTGTTATTCAGCTGCCGTGCCTCGTCATAGGCGAGATCGATCACGCGCTTGGCGCGAGGCGTCAGCTGCATGTCCTGGCCCAGGCGGCCGTCGCCGCGTGTAACCTGGCGCTCAATCTCGGAGCGGATTCGCCCCAGCGAGACGCCTAACTTATCTAAAATACGGGCGGCGACACTGTCATTTTCCCGCACAAGGCCCAGAAGCAGGTGCTCGGTCGAGACATAATTCTCGCCCAATCTTCCCGCCTCTTCCTGCGCATAAAAAACGACTTTGCGCGCGCGCTCCGTGAATCGTTGCCACATAATTTAGCTCCGTGTTCTACTGTCAACACAAATCGATTGAACCGGCAGAGGCGTATCCAACTCCGAAACGGCAGCCGTCGCAGATACCGTAATTGTACCAGTCGACTCTGCGAACCTTCCCAACTAATACGCCGCCGGGCTACAGGATATAAACACTGCAAACCCGGCGCGACGTTCCCATTATCTTTGCCGTTGCTGCTGTTTTAGCCGCGCGTCTTAGCCGCCTTGCGACGCATATCCGCGTTCAGCTCGCGCTTGCGCATCCGAATATTCTTCGGCGTGATCTCCACCAGCTCGTCGGCGGCGATATACTCGATGCATCGGTCCAGCGACATCAGCGTAAAAGGCGTCAATCGCACCGAAACGTCCGAGTTCGACGACCGCATATTCGTCAGATGCTTCGCCTTGCAGATATTGACTTCCAGATCCGTATCGCGCTGGTTCTTGCCGACAATCATGCCCTGGTAAACTTCCGTGCCCGGCGCGATAAACAAGATGCCGCGATCCTCCGCCCCGGCCAGCCCGTAAGCCGTCGCCACGCCCGACTCGGACGCGATCAGCGAGCCGTTCTGCTCCACGCCTATCTCGCCCATATACGGCTTGTAGCCCGCGAACAGCGAGTTCAGCGTTCCCGTGCCGCGCGTTTCCGTGATAAACAAGCTCCGGAAGCCCAGCAACCCTCGCGTCGGCACAATAAAGTGCAAAATCGTATGGCCGTCGGCGGTCGGGGACATATCCTTCAGCTCGCCTTTGCGACGTCCCATCTGCTCGATGACAAAGCCGCTGAACTCTTGAGCCACGTCGATCTCGACATCCTCGAACGGCTCCTCCAACCGGCGATTCTCCTCATGAAGAATTACTTCCGGCGATGAAACCTGCAACTCGTACCCCTCACGCCGCATCGTCTCGATCAACACGCCCAGATGAAGCTCGCCGCGCCCGGAGACCAAATAGGCGTCAGGGCTCTCCGTCTCCTCCACGCGCAACGCTACGTTGGTCTGCAATTCCTTCATCAGCCGCTCGCGCAGCTTGCGCGACGTGGAGAACTGCCCTTCCCGGCCGCCGAACGGCGATGTATTCACCGCGAACGTCATCCGCAGCGTCGGTTCGTCCACCACGGTCACCGGCAGCGGAATCACATTGGACGGGTCGCAGATCGTCTCGCCGATATTGATCTCCGGCAAGCCCGTGACGGCGATAATCTCGCCGGCGGCGACTTCCTCGACATCCACCCGGTTCAAGCCTTCATAAACGAAAATCGACGCCAGCCGACCGCTATGCGGCTGGCCATCCCGGTCCACATAGGTGATGCCTTGGTTCTGGCGAACTTTGCCGTTGTAGACTTTGCCGATAGCGACGCGTCCCCGGTAATCGTCGTAGTCCAGCGTAGCGGCGAGAATCTGCAGTGGAGCGTTCTCGTCGCCCTTGGGCGGCGGCACATGCTCGACAATCGCGTCGAACAAAGGATGCAGATCGTCCCCCAGCTTGTCCGGCTCCGTGCCGGAGATGCCATTAATGGCCGACGCGTAGATAATCGGGAAATCCAGCTGGTCCTCATTCGCCCCAAGTGCGACGAACAGATCGAAAGTTTGGTCGATCACCCAGTCAGGCCGGGCGT
>CAXSEA010000112.1:0-11070 GCA_964235675.1 uncultured Armatimonadales bacterium
TGAGCCCGCCTATGAATAATTGCCGGTGCCCCATGTCTGACCGGGTTGTAATCCAAAAATCGCGTATCCATACTAACCCACTGCCAACCGTCCCCAAAAACCGGCAAACGCCGTAAATATTTCCTTCCCTCCAGGGAAGGTGGCGCAAAGCGCCGGATGGGTTCCGCCAAACACCGTAAATATTTCCTTCCCTCCAGGGAAGGTGCCCCAACGGGGCGGATGGGTTCCGCCAAACGCCGGATGGGTTCTCCCGTTAGAGTAAACTAACCCTATGGCAACGATGTATTCCAAGCTCGACGATGTCGAGTCCCTTTACGAAGATTTAGCGCAGCGCCTCGGCGATCCCGAGACCTTGCAGGACATGGGCGAGTACCAGCGCATCGCCAAGCAGCACAACGACCTCACCACGATCGTCACCGAGTACCGCACCTACAAAGAAACGGTGAAGCAAATCGACGAGACCGAGGAGATGTTGCACGGCGCTCTGGACGAAGAGATGCGCGAGATGGCGCAAGAAGAGCTCAACGGTCTCAAAAACGTGCTCCCGGAGCAGGAGGAGCGCCTCAAAGTGCTGCTTCTGCCGAAAGACCCGCTCGACGACAAAGACGTCATCCTGGAAATTCGCGGCGGCGCGGGCGGCGAGGAAGCCGCTCTCTTCGCAGGCGAGCTTCTGCGTATGTACCTGCGCTACGCCGACCGTCGCGGCTGGAAATACGAGTTCGCCTCCACCTCCGAAACCGGCATCGGCGGCTACAAGGAAGCTATCGTCGAAATCCACGGCCAGGGCGCGTTCTCGTCCCTAAAATTCGAAGGCGGCGTGCACCGCGTCCAGCGTGTCCCCGCCACCGAGTCCGGCGGACGAATCCACACCAGCACCGCCACCGTGATCGTGATGCCCAAAGCCGAGGAAGTCGATGTTCAGGTCGATCCCAAGGACATTATCCGCGAGCACACCCTGTCCCAGGGCGCGGGCGGCCAGAACGTCCAGAAAAACGAGACCGCCGTCCGCCTCATCCACAAGCCCACCGGGATGGTCGTCACCTGTCAGGATCAACGCTCCCAGCTCCAAAACTTCCTGAAAGCCATGGACGTCCTCCGCTCCCGCCTCTTGGCCGCCGAGATCGAGCGGCAGCAAGCCTCCCAAAAAGCCAGCCGCCTCAGCATGGTCGGCAGCGGCGACCGCAGCGAAAAAATCCGCACCTACAACTTCCCGCAGGACCGCATCACCGACCACCGCATCGGCTACACCATCCACAACATCCCCATCGTCATGGACGGCGAGCTGCAAAGCATGATCGACCACCTCAACGCCGCCGACCAAGCCGACAAGCTAAAAGCGGAGGAGAGCTTGGTATAGAAGGGCGCTGTCGCTATGACGCTCAAAAACCGCATTCTCAGCCTTCTTTCCGAAAATCCAGGCTTATCGGATCGAGAAATCACGCATCAGCTTCTCGGCGAGAATGCGCTTCAGCAACCAGTTAATGGCGCATGCCGAGAACTTGAATCGAACGGTTTAATAGCAAGAGACATACCCGGCGGAAAGATCAGCAATTATCTAAAGGATGCTGATACCACTCCCACAGAGCGGATTTCGTCTGTCGTCGAGCCAAAATTGCCCGACGAATTGACTGAAGACCGGCTCAAAATTGCGATCAAAAAGTGGCTGGGGTCAGAAGGCTGGACAGTCCAGCTCGCGATGGGGCATGTTCGGGGCATCGATGTGGATGCATTCCGTGATAGTTCGCGCTGGATTATAGAAGTCAAGGGATACGGGTCTTTGGCTCCCATGCGGGTCAACTACTTCTTAGGTGTTCTCGGGGAGACGCTCCAGCGAATGAACGATCCATCTGCAAAGTACAGCATTGCACTCCCGGAGATGCAGCAATACCATGGATTGTGGGAAAGGTTGCCGGCACTTGCAAAGCAAAGAACCGGCATTTCCGCGTTGTTTGTTGCTGCTGATGGGACTGTCGTTGAGCTTGCTTAATAGGCGGTAAGGCATGCAAGGTTTGTCAATCTAGCCGCCCATGGAATCCAAAGCTGCCCCCAAACCACTCGAAAAAGACTGCATCGCCCGCCTGCTCGACCTCACCGCAGGCTGGGCCTACTTCGCCGCCAACGAAGAAGGCCAGTACGCCGATCCGGCCTACGCCGCCGAGCTGTACGAGCTATACCAGGCAGTCGGAGCTGATTTGTCCGCAATAGCCGATTCCGACGAGACAGCCAGGCAAGCCGCCGTGATCAACTTTGTGGGGCAGCGGCTTTTGCCAGTGCTGCTGGGCCCTACCGCCATGGAGAACGGCGACCTGCGAAACCTTGTCGGTGGTACCGACAAGGCCGATAAGCTCCAGGAGAAGGCAAAATCGGTATAGCGCCCAACTTGCCTTCTTCCCGTTAGCAGCCTCGATCTGGAAGCGGCGGCTTATGTGCCCGGAGAGCGATATGCCCAATTGGAGCAACATCGAGAGTAGGGTGGAAACCTTTGATCGACAATCCTTTGCTGGAAGCATGTGGCGCGAGTGCCGATACGAGCGATGCAGCTTTATCGGTAGCGATTTTACCGAATGCGCGATCTTGGATTGCCTATTTGACAACTGCAACTTTACAGACGCACGATTCAATGTCGCGGAGCTGGATGCGAGCCAATTACTGAACTGCGAGTTTCGCGGCGCTAATCTATTTATGACGATTGCGCGGGGTTGTAAATTCGTCGGGAGTCGTTTCGCCGAAGCGAAGATGGACGGCATCTCGATTGATTCAGGAGATTGGTCGTGGGCAAGTTTCCGGTACCAAAAATTGGCCGGAATTGAGTGGAGCCAGGTGAAGCTAATCGAAGTCGATCTCTATGGATGCGATTTGACTGGCGCAAATATTCGTGATTGCGACCTTTCCCGCGCGAATCTTCAACACGCGACGCTGACGAAGGCGGATCTTCGCGGGTCGAATTTGTCCGGTGTCGATATGAAAGGCCTGGATATGCGCGGAGTCCGAATCGATATCGCCCAAGCTATTTTGTTCGCGCAATGTCATGGTATGACCGTGGAGTAAAAATCGCTCAATAGCAAAACCGGCAATTTGGCAATCCGGCTGCTTATCTTACATATCCCGTTTAGCCTCACTACTTTATATTCTGTGGTGTTTTTTATGCCAACCTACCTCGGCCTCGACATCGGCGGCACCAAAATCGCCTGCGCCCTAGTCTCCGAAACCGGCGAAGTCCTCCAATTCGCCGAGCGCCCCACGCAAGCGAGATTCGGCCGTGACGCCATCCTCCAAACCGCCATCGACCTCGCCGACGAGCTTTTATCGGTTTCTGCCAACGTGCAAGCCATCGGCATCGGCTCCGGCGGCCAAATCGACTCCAAGCGCGGCCTAGTCGTCTCCGCCACCGACGTTCTCCCCGGCTGGACCGGCACCCACCTCGCGGGCATCTTCTGGCAGCGCTTCCGCCTCCCGGTGAAAGTAGACAACGATGTCAACGCCCTCGCCAGCGGCGAGCTTGTTTTCGGCGCGGCGCAAAATGCGCAAACCGCAGTCTTCGTAGCCCTCGGCACCGGAGTCGGCGGGGCGCTGGTGATCGGCGGCAAGCTGCACCGGGGCGCGACCCACACCGGCGGCGAGATCGGCCACCTCATCCTGAACCCCGCCCCCGACGCCCGCCTCGACACCGGCGGCGCGCGCGGCACCCTCGAAGCCTACTGCAGCGGCTCCGGCCTAGCCCGAACCTACCAAGACCTCGGCGGCGATCCTACCATAGACAGCCGCGAAATCGGCCGTCGCGCCCTCGAAGCCGACCCGCTCGCCGCCCAGGCCGTCGCTACGACAGGCGAATGGCTCGGCCTCGGCCTCGCCAGCGTCGCCAATATCATCGACCCCGAGCTAATCCTCATCGGCGGCGGGCTCGCCTCCCTGGACGATCTTCTGCTCGCCCCCGCCCGCCGAATATTAGCCGAACGCGCTCTCCCAGGCCCATCCCGCTGCCCGATAAAGCGCGCGGCGCTGGGCGAGCACGCCTCGGTCATCGGCGCTGCAAGCCTCGCTATCGGAACCCATCCGTCGCTTCGCGCCACCTTCCCTGTAGGGAAGGAAATATAAGATAGCGCCCTCTTAAAGACGCTTAAGAACTTGAGCCGTAAGCTTTTCCTTCCCGACAGGGAAGGTGGCGCGGAGCGACGGATGGGTTCCCAGGTACCCTCATCCCATGACCCGAATTGCCCTCATTCCCCTCGACGAGCGCCCCGTCAATACCCGCTACCCCGAAATGCTCGCCGCCATCGGCGGAGCCGACATCCTCCTGCCCCCGCGCGATTCCTGGGGCCTCCAGCGCATCCCCGCCAACTTGCCCAGGGTAATGGAATGGCTGCAAGGCTTAGTCGAGCGCGGCGAAGTGCAATCCGTCGTGGCCAGCTGCGACTATCTGGGCTACGGCAACCTCATCAACGCCCGCATCTCGGAAGACACCGCCGCCGACGTGCTTGGCAGGCTCTCCCTGCTGGAGCGAATCGGCGCTAAAGTGCCCGTTCACGCCTTCTCGCTCATCACCCGCGTCTCCAACGCCGACGACAACGTCGAAGAGCCGCTCTACTGGAAAGATTGGGGCACCAAGCTCTACGCCTACGCCCGCCTCGCCCACCGCCACGAGGAGCGCCATCAATCCGGCGAACTCACCGAGGACGAGCGCGTCCAGCTTGGCACCCTCCGCTCCACCGTGCCCCCCGAGCTCGCCTCCGACTGGCTCACCCGACGCCTGCGCAACCATGCTGTCAACCTTGCCCTGATGGATATGGCGGCGCGGGGCAGGGTAGCCTCGCTCCTGCTCACCTCCGACGATACCGCTCCCTTCGGCTTTCCGACCCGAGAGCGCAACTGGCTCCGCGCCTGGCTGGAAATGATCGGCCCCGAGCCGTCGGCGAGCATCCGCATGCACCCCGGCGCGGACGAAGTCGGCTCCGCCCTGGTCACCCGCCTCATCAACCAGTCCGCCGGCATAACCCCGCGCGTCTGGGTCGAATACGCTGTCCCAGGCGGCGATCAACTGGTCGCCCCCTACGAAGACCGCCCCATCCGCGAAACCGTCTTCGGCCAAATCGAAGCCTGCGGCTGCACCCCCGCCGAATCGCCCGCTGAATGCGATTTCGTGCTCGGGGTGGTCACGCCTTCGCCCCGACGCGCCGACTACAATCCGGGGTTCCTCGCGCCCGACCGCACCGAGCGCGAAGGCTTCTACCGCACCTTCCTGCTCCAATTACGTCGCCACCAAGAGGCTGTCCGTCCTGTCGCCCTCGCCGACGTAGCCTATCCCAATGGCTCCGACCCCCTGCTGTCGGAACTCCTTCTCGGCGGCGAACTTCTCCCACCGGGCGAGTTAGTCGCCTACGGCGCGTGGAATACGGCGGGCAATACTCTCGGCACCACCGTCGCCCAAGCCGCCTGCGCCCTGCAAATCGGCTCCGATCCTGCCCGCGCCGCCGCGCAGAAGACATTCCTTACCCACCGTTTTCTCGAAGACTACGGCTACCAATGCGTCGTCCGCCGCGAGGCCCGCGATTTCGCCGAAGTTCAGTGGAGCCGACGCGACCCCGCCCCGGAATCCAGCCTGGAAGTGGCCGCGATCACCGCTTTCGTCGTCGGCAAGCTGGGCGACGTGCTCCAGCAGCTGCAAGCCGCCGGAATCGGAGCCGGCCTGCGTCTGGAGCCTGGCAGCGTCCGCCTGCCGTGGCGACGTCTCTTTGAGGTAGACTTTAACCTGATTTCAACCTGAAGCGGGAAGAATACGGGAGTTTAGGGATACGGAAGCAGGCGGAATAACCTGAACGAATCTACCTCCTAATCAAGCAAGGTTCATCGGAATAGGAACTGGCACCATGAACAACTTTAAATCGGCGGCACTATTCGCGGCGGGATCGTTGTCCGCGTTGTCAATCGGTGTAGGCTTGCCTGCGCACGCCCAAGTCGCCACGCCGGCTACTGAGACTGCGATTGCGACCCTCGCACCCGGCTCGGCCAGCGTCGATCCATCAAAAATGTCCGTCGCGCAGTTTACCGCGCAGTACCATGTTGCCGTAGTGCAAGACGCCGCGCCGATGGTCTCTCTCCCACTCGACAGCGCCCCGCCGACGGCTCGGCTAGACGCTTTGCAGCAGCTTGCCGCAGGCAACGGCATGACCTGGCGCAAAATCTACCGAGTCTCGCCAGCCACTGCCGACAATCCCGCCACCACTTTATCAAGCGCCCAAAACATGGTGGATCAGCCCGCGCAAGTGAGCTTAAGCGCCGTCGGTATCCCAGAATCGTTGGCGTTCAAGACAGTCGCCGCCGCCGACAACGCGACCATCGACTACATCGGCGGAGCCGCCGCGCAAGACATCAGCGTCAATCTAGCCGGCAGCACGCTGCCCCAAGCGATTGCATCGCTCGCGCTTCAATCCCATACCCACTGGGAAGCGGTCTATCTGCTCGCCCCGGTCTCCGGAAGCTCCGCGCCTCCCGCCCAAATGGCCTACGCCGCTCATCCCAGGCTAGCCCAAGGGCAGCAAGGAGCGACGCAGTACGACGATGGCCCCTTCACCATCCATTTCGCCGACCCGCCGCAATCCACGGCTATAGCGTCCGCCGCCGCAACCTCCTCGTCGGTGAGCGCCACGGCCACAAGCGCGCAGCCGCAAAACGGCCTTCCCGCTAATCCCGCCGCGCCGTCACCGGGCATAGGCGGCTATTCAGCGCCTTACCAGTTCAATCCCTACGGGCCGTTTGGGAGCGCCGACCCCGACGATTACGCCAGACCGCCCCTCATGTCGGTAGGCAACTCAATCCTTTCGACTCCATACTCCGTCTACGGCGATAACTACTAGACACAGTCTTGACGACCCCTAGAAATTGAGTGTATCGGCAGCGTTTATCAGCAGCATAGCCTGCGTAGGGTACATAACAGGCTATGCTGCCGCCTGACAATCTCGACACTTTCCGCGCCCCGTTTTTAGCCGAATCCCTTATCCGAGACATCCCCGATTTCCCCAAGCCCGGCATCCTGTTCAAGGACATCACCCCCGTCCTACAAAACCCTCCAGCGTTTCAAGAGATCATCACGAAACTTGCCGGCCGTGCAAGTACACTTTCTGCCGGAGTGACTATTGTTGCCGGAATCGAATCGCGCGGATTTATTTTCGGCGCTCCGATGGCCATCGAACTTGGGGCAAGCTTCGTCCCTATCCGCAAGCAAGGCAAGCTGCCCTATCATGTTCACTCGGAAGAATACGCGCTGGAGTACGGCGCGTCTACACTAGAGATTCACAATGATGCTATCAAACCGGGTTGGGAGGTAGTAATCGTTGATGATCTCCTCGCCACTGGAGGCACGGCAGCAGCAGCGGTGCGACTTGTGGAGCGGTGCGGTGGCCGTGTCTTGGGCTGCCTCTTCGTCATCGAGTTGGAGTTTCTCAGCGGACGAGCCGCGCTGGATGGGTATAGGGTGGAATCGCTGATTCGATATTAATTTCCTCAGCGGAAAGTAATTGAGCTGTTGTGCTTTGCGGTTTGGCCGGGCGTTCGAGCCGTGCGCCATTGTTTCTCCAGTCTGAACGCGATAGCGTTCAGACTGTGAAAAAAGGCCGCGCGGCCCGAGCGCTCTGAAAAAAGGACAACCACAAATGCCAGAACCAACACAATTCGGCCTCACCGGACTCGCGGTCATGGGAGCCAACCTCGCGCGCAACGTGGCGCACCACGGCTTCAGCATCACGGTGCACAACCGCACCCAGCAAAAAACCGACGATTTTATCAAAGACCACGGCTCCGAAGGCCAAATCGTCGGCAGCAAGTCGTTGGAAGAGTTCGTCCAGTCCATCGCCAAGCCGCGCCCCATCCTGATGATGGTAAAAGCCGGCCAGGGCACCGACGACGTCATCGACCAGCTTGCCCCGCTTCTCGAGGAAGGCGACATCCTCATCGACGGCGGCAACTCCCTTTTCACCGATACTCAGCGACGCGAGAAAGCGCTCGCCGAAAAAGGCATTCGCTTCATCGGCACCGGCGTCTCCGGCGGCGAGGAAGGCGCGCTGAAAGGCCCGTCGATCATGCCCGGCGGCGATGAAAGCGCCTACAAAGTCATCGAGCCGATCTTTACCAAGATCGCCGCCCAGGTGGACGGCCAACCGTGCTGCGCCTACATGGGCCCGGATGGGGCAGGGCACTACGTGAAAATGGTGCACAACGGCATTGAGTACGCCGACATGCAGCTCATCGCCGAAGCCTACGACCTGATGAGCACCGTCCTCGGCATGCAGGCCGCCGAAATCGCCGAAGTGTTCAAAAAGTGGAACGAAGGCGACCTTGACTCGTTTCTGATCCAAATCACCGCCGAAGTCCTCAGCAAAATCGACGATCAAGGCACCGGCAAGCCATTGGTCGATATGATCCTGGACGAGGCCGCGCAAAAAGGCACCGGCAAGTGGACCTCCCAGTCCGCCCTTGACATGGGCATCCCGATCATGGCCATCACCGACGCTGTGAATGCCCGCTTCATCTCCGCCCTCAAAGACGAGCGCGTCGCCGCCTCTAAAGTCTTGAAAGGCCCCGAAGCCGCCGGCCACTTCGACGGCGACCGCGACCAGTTCATCAGCGACATCCGCGACGCCCTCTACTCCTCGAAAGTCTGCGCATACGCCCAGGGCTTTCAGCTGCTCGACGCCGCCGCGAAAGAAAACAACTGGAAAGTGGACAAAGGCGTGATCGCCACCATCTGGCGCGGCGGCTGCATTATCCGCGCCAAGTTCCTCGACCGCATCAAAGAGGCTTACGACCAGACGCCCGACCTGCAAAACCTGCTGATGGCTCCCTACTTTGCCGAAGCCGTGGAAAAAGGCCAGGATGCCTGGCGACGAGTGATCGGCATCGCCGCCGCCCAGGGCGTCCCGGTCACCGCCTTCGGCGCGTCCCTCGCCTACTACGACTCCTACCGACGCGAGCGCCTTCCCGCCAACCTCATCCAAGGACTCCGCGACCTCTTCGGCGCGCATACCTATCGCCGAATCGACAAGGAAGGCGATTTCCACAGCACCTGGACGGAAGAGAAGCAAGGCAACTAACGGTCGCCTAAGTCAACGTCCTACTGACTCAATAAACAATCTAGGGCGCAACAGCGATACTTGCTGCCGCGCCCCCGTTTGCCGGTGTAAGTGCCGATTATGACAAATCTCGAAGCCCCACGCGAGCCGTTGCCGCCGTTCACGCTGGAAACCGCCATCCTCAAAGCGCGCCAAGCGGAAGACGCCTGGAACTCCCGCGACCCGCAAAAAGTGTCGCTCGCCTACACTGAAGACAGCCGCTGGCGCAACCGCGAGACATTCCTGAGCGGACGCGCCCAAATCGTCGAGTTCCTCACCCGCAAATGGGCCAAGGAACTCGATTACAAGCTGATTAAGGAAATCTGGGGATTTCGCTTGAACCGCATGGCGGTCCGCTTCGCCTACGAGTGGCGCGATTCCGAAAACAACTGGTATCGCTCGCACGGCAACGAGCTCTGGGAATTCGACGAAGCCGGTCGCATGAGCCGCCGCGAGGCCAGCATCAACGATATCCCCATCGACATATCCGAGCGAAAGTTTCTCTGGCCCGACGGCCCCCGCCCCCAGGACCATCCCAGCCTGACGGAGCTTGGCCTTTAATCCGGGGCGCGCCTACCGCCGAACCGACAACCAAGGCGACTCTCAAGCAACTTGGACTGTCCGTCGTCTCGACAAATTTAAAGCAGATGCGCCATTGATCGTTGACGCGTATGCTCCACTGCCCTTCACGATCACCACGCAGTTTTTCCAGCCGATTACCGGGAGGTCCCCGAAGCATCGCGATTGTCTGCACTAAATGGAGGATAATGCGCCTTCTTGAATCGCGCGCGGCAGCTTGCGGGCAACTCGACCGCTCCACACGAGCGATGTTTGCTGCTTGCCGAAGCTTGTAATCACATATCAATAGTATCGCAGTGCATTACTAATGCTGCAAATGACTGTTCCTAATCCCTTGCGCGCTCTCAAGCTTTGTGCTATCACTGCCCCATGCAGCTCAAGCGTTACTACCGGGCAGCGGTTCGCGAGGCCGTCAGACCCCTCTTCGGCTTCTTCGAGCGTCTCGGCGTGCACGTGACGCCCATCCACTTCTACCAGCCCATCCCCGACACCGCCACGCTCCCCGACACTCTCTGGAGCAGCCGCAGCGCCCTGGTCGGAATCGACATGCGCGACGCAGCGCAACTCGCCCTGCTCGATAATTTCCGCGCCTACAAATCCGAGTACGACACTTTCTCAACCACTCCAAACCCAAACAAACCCACCGAATTCCATCTGAACAACGGCAGCTACGAATCGGTGGACGCCGAAGTCTACTACGCCATGCTCCGCCACCTCAAGCCGCGCCGCGTGATCGAAATCGGCTCCGGCAACTCCACCTTGGTCGCCGCTTCCGCGCTCCGGAAAAACGCCGAGGAAGGGCAAGGGCAGGGCAAGTGCGAATACATCGTCACCGACCCCTTCCCGCGCCCATTCGTCGCCGCTATGCCCGAGATCGCCCGCGTGATCGCCAAAGGCGTAGAAGATTGCGACTTGTCCCTCTTCGAATCCTTGGGCGACGGCGACATCCTCTTCATCGATTCGTCCCACGTAGTCCGGATCGGCGGCGACGTCGTCTACGAAATCCTCGATCTCCTGCCGCGCCTCAATCCCGGCGTGACCATCCACTTCCACGACATCTTTCTGCCCCTGGAGTATCCCAAGCCCCTGATCGACAAGCAGCGCTGGTTTTGGAGCGAGCAGTATCTCCTCCAGGCATTCCTCGCCTTCAACACCGCGTTCGAGGTAGTCTGCGCCAACGCCTACCTGGCCGCCACCCACCCCGATTCTCTCGCCGCCGCATTCGCCTCATTTCAACCCGGCACCCGGCCCGGCGGCTTTTGGATTCAGCGCACGGAACCCATCCGGCCTTTCAGGCCACCTTTCCTGTAGGGAAGGAAATATAAGATGGCGCTGTATTTAAGATGTCCTAGAAGATGGCTGTAGACTTTTCCTTCCCTACAGGGAAGGT
>CAXSEA010000113.1:0-10911 GCA_964235675.1 uncultured Armatimonadales bacterium
ACGCTCCCGCAACGACCAGGTAGCCACCGATTTGCGGCTCTGGCTCAAGCGGGAGCTGCAATCAATTGATCAACTCTTAGCGCAAGTTCAGTTAAGCTTTGTTCAGCTTTCTGAGCAAAACAGTGACACACTGCTACCGGGGATGACCCACATGCAGCATGCCCAACCCGTCCGCTTGGCGCATCATCTCATGGCCTATTTCTGGATGCTCCGGCGCGACCGTATGCGCATCGCGAACGCCTTTAAGTCCGCCGACTCCTTGCCGCTTGGGGCGGGCGCGCTCGCTGGAACGACGTTTCCGATTGACCGCGATTTCGTGCGTCAGTCGCTGGGCTTCTCTACTCTGACCGAAAACAGCATGGACGCCGTCTCCGACCGCGACTTCGTCATCGAGGCGCTTTCCGCGTTCTCGCTCATCATGGTGCATCTCAGCCGCTTCTGCGAGGAGCTAATTATTTGGAACAGCCCGGCCTACGGCTTCGTCACGCTGGGCGACGCGGTCACAACCGGCAGCAGCATCATGCCGCAGAAGAAAAATCCGGATGTCGCCGAGCACATTCGCGGCAAGGCGGGCCGGGTGTTCGGCTCGCTTTCCGCCATGCTGGCGGCCATGAAAGGCTTGCCCCTCACCTATGACGGCGACCTTCAGGAAGACAAAGAAGCTCTGTTCGACGCGTCCGATACAGTATCCGCTTGCCTCCAAGTGCTCGCCATCGCTTTGAGCGACATCAGCTTCAACGCCGACAAAATGGCGGCTGCCCTGCAAGGCGACTTCTCCACGGCGACCGATCTCGCCGATTATCTGGTCACGCAAGGACTGCCGTTCCGCGACGCGCATGAGGTTGTCGGACGCATCGTCGGTGACTGCATTCGCGACCACCGCGCAATGGAAACGATGACCGCCCAAGAGCTTTCGGAATATTCGCCCCTCTTCGCCTACGCCCCGGACGATATCGCGTCGCCGCAGGCAAGCGTAGAGCGGCGCGACGTTCCGGGAGGCACCGCGCGCGGGGCCGTGCTGCATCAAATCCAGCAAGCCAAGCAGGCGATGAGTCAACCATCCGCTCTAAGCCGCTCCAGCAGCTGAAGTAGGTAGCTAAACTTGTTAGGAAAAGCAGGCGTTTATCTAACAATTTGTGGGTAACTTGCTTTTGCCGCTCAAATACCAATCCCGTGCATTGCAGGCGCAGGGAATTGCGCGCCAATTTGCCAAGGAGCACACTACGATGTCGAATGCAAGCCCCGAATCTCAGCCAATTCCGCTCGATCCTTCAGCTCTGGTCAAATATACCGAATCCGTCGAGACCAAGCAGGAGAATGAGGACGAGGTTTTTCAGCAAATCAACGAAGCCATGCACATGATTGGCGAGACCATGTTGGACCGGTTCCGGCATGGTATCCGCTCTGTGCACGCCAAAAGTCACGGCTTATTGAAAGCCGAGCTGAAGGTCTACGGCGATCTTCCCGAGTATCTTCAACAAGGCCTGTTCGCCCACGCGGGTACCTACCCAGTGATTATGCGCTTCTCGACAAATCCCGGCGACATACTGCCGGACACCATTTCCACCCCGCGCGGGCTAGCGTGGAAAGTGCTGAACGTTCCCGGCGAAATGCTGCCCGAGAACGAAGGCAACACGACTCAGGATTTCGTGTTCGTCAACGGCAAAGCGTTTCCAGCTAAAGACGCGCAGTCTTTTCTAGACTCGCAGAAGCCGATCGTCGCCAACTTGAACGACGATCCCTTAACAAAAGATATCGTCTCGAACGTCGCCCGCGGCGCGAATGCAGTGCTGACCGCGGTTGGCTTGGAGCAGCCACAGCTGGAAGCGCTCGGCTACCCAAAGACGCAGATTTTAGCGGAGACGTTCGGTTCGTTGGTGCCTCTGCGCTACGGTGATTATTTCGGCAAAATAGTCCTCGCGCCGAAATCCGAAAATTTGAAAGCGCTCGCCGAGCAACGGTTCCACACGCATCGCCACTACTCGGCGCTCAAAGAAAATATCCAGGAGTTCTTCAAAACGGAGACAGCTGTTTGGGAAGTGCAGGTACAGCTCTGCGCCGATCTCGAAAAGATGCCGGTCGAGGACGCATCCGTCGAATGGCCGGAAAGCCTCAGCCCATACGTCGCCGTCGCTGATCTAACTGCGTTGCCGCAGGAAAGCTACTCGCCGGCGCGCCGCGTCTACGCCGACGATCATCTGCAGTTCAATCCGTGGCACTCGCTAGCCGCTCATCAGCCCTTGGGCCAGATTATGCGCGCGCGCAAAGTCGCCTATGCCGCCGCCAAGCAGCAGCGCTCCCACAATAATGCGGTGGAGATAGCCGAGCCGAAATCCATCGACGAGCTTCCTGACTAGCGCCGTCGCTCAAGATCGCCGCGTGGAACTACTCCGCGCGGCGACTTGCGCATAAACGCACTCTATTTCGGCGACTCTTTGCCGCACGGCGCCATTCTTTTCAACCCATATTAAAGCAGCTGCGGCTATCGACTTCCGCAATTCGGCATTGCCGGACAGCGATGCGATTGCGTCAGCCAGCGCTCCAGGATTTTCCGGTGCCACCAATACTCCCGTGACACCGTCCTCGATAGTTTCCGCCAGTCCCCCCACCCGAGCCGCAATTACTGGCGTTCCGCTCGCCATCGCCTCCAGCGCCACAATTCCTTGTCCCTCACTGCGCGACGGGATGACCACCATATCCGACACGGCATAAACGCTGCGCGTGTCGGCGACATATCCCACAAACTGAACATTCGGCGGAGCCGTCGCTTTCAATCTCGCCTCCTGCGGCCCCGTTCCAGCCACTATGTATCGAACGCCGGGTGTTCTACGCGCGGCTTCTATCAGAAGATCCACCCCTTTTTCGGGCGACAATCGCGCTACGGCTCCTACCGTCGCGTGGAAAATTGATTCGGGGCTCACAGTCAAAGAAATAGACACTTCATCCGAAGCAGCCGCAAAATACTGCAAATCAACGCCGTTCGGAATAACTTCCGGTTTTGGATAAGATAGCAAGCGCGAGGCAATCGCGTGCGATACGGCGATCTGAGCGTTCGCGCGCGCTCCGATAAGACGCAGCGCGACATTGCTTAACTTACTGTTTAGGGGGACGTTGTGAAATGTGACGACCAGAGGAAACGAAGCGCCAAGGCATTTGGCAAGCGAAGCGACCAGGCCCGCGCGTATTCCATGGGCGTGCACGATGGCTCGCGATTTGCGGGAGGCAATCGCAAGTCGGCCGGCGCTGACGAGGTCTGACGGCGAGACTGCCGCCGAAATAGGGAGTTCGAGCGGATCGAACGGGGGAAGATCGACATCGGCAAGCGAGTGAAGCAGCGTCGATGGAGCGGCAAGCACGAATTTGAATCGAGCGCGGTCGCTAAAGCGAAGAAGCTGGATCACATGGCTGCGTAGACCGCCGGCAGCCGGACGCGCGAGAAGCACGACCGGCTGAGGCTTATCTAGGCTGTCAATCGGCGACATTCGCGTTCGCGTTCGCAGTCGCGGTTTGTGGTGCCCGTACTTCGGACACGCTTACTGCGGGCGTATCGTTGCCTGTCGTCGCGCTCAAACTACCGGTGCCGTCAATTCCATTCTGCGTATCGGTGCGCCGATGGCGGTGATGCCGGTGCCGGGGCAGGGTTTCGCTCGACGCAAGCTGCAAATTGCTCTGCGGCATCTGCACGCCGAAAATGGATTGAATCAACGGCGTGGCTAGCTCCCGGTTTGTGCTGACCAGCCTCTGGTCGCGGCTCTCGTCGCTCGGGAGCGTCGTCATCTGAAGATTGCCCGCCGGTACCGCATGAACGAACTTGGCCAGGGCGACTTTTTGGCCGGCCGTCAAATCGCTGTCGACATTTTGATTTACGAGATCCAGCAGCGAGGGAATCAGCGCCAATGTCTGAGGCTGCATCAATTTCTGCTTCAAGCTCGCCAGCAGCGCTTGTTGTCTTTGCGTGCGGACAATATCGCTGTCGCTGTGCCTGAACCGCACAAAGCCCATGGCCTGCTCTCCGTCCAAATGCTGAAAACCCGGCATCAGGTGGATATGCAAGTGCCCCCAGTTGTCGTCGTAGTCCATCTTTTTATCGACGGTGCAGTCCACCCCGCCGATCCGGTCGATCGCTTTTTGGAATCCGCTGAAGTCGAGCGCGATATAATGGTCCGACGCAATCCCAAAATTCTGCTGCACGGTCGCTTCGGTGAGCTGCGGGCCGCCCAGCTCGTTGGCCGAATTGATTTTCTGCACGCCGTAGTTGGGAATATTGGCACCCGTATCGCGGGGAACCGACAAGATTCGCACCGCATTGTGAGCGAAATCCACCCGCGCCACCATGAGCATATCGGAGCGAGCGTTCGATTTGATGATTTGATCGCTGTTGTCGTAGTCGTAGTCGCGCCCGATCAGCATCAGATTGATAGCCGAAGTGTGCGGAAACTGCGACGCCACTGTGGCGTTTTCCAGCAATGGAGCGGCGTACTGGCGCATCGCGCGGCTGCTATGGTAAACATATCCGGCATACGCGCCCGCGCCGGCCAGCATCAGCAAAGCGACGATGCCGAAGATCGCCCCGAACGGCCTGGCGCTGCGCCGACGCTTCTTCAAGCGCCGCCCGCCCATTGGCCGCCGATTCGAGCTGCGCGGCTGCCTGGCCGGACGCTCTACGGACGCTTCGTCCAACAAGTTCGAGGAAGCGCGGCTGGTCGAGTAATCGTATCCGTCCGGACTGCTCTGGGCGTAATCGTCGAAATACGTATAGTCCGCCGAAAGCGTCTTGTTGTTGTAGCGGCCTCGGGAGCCTGCGCCTGACGTGCGTTGCGCCATAATCTAAATATCTCGTCCTTAAGTATTGCTAAATGCTGCCATAAATACGGGGATATTGCCAGTGTACAGCTACTTACGTGGAGTGTCAAACAAAATCTTTCGCCCTCAATATAAGTTTTGCCGTTTGACACCGCGGAAGATGCCACAGTACAATTCCTCGAAAAATTACCTGCATGCTCGTTATGCCACGCTGGAGAAACAATGCTCGATATTAAGCTGATACGGTCCAACCCTGATTTCGTTCGCGAGCGTCTAGCGCTCCGGGGAGGGGACTACGCGTCGCAAGTGGACGCGCTGCTGGCTCTCGATCAGAAATACCGCGCCGGGCTCACTCAGGTGGAAGAAACCAAAGCCGCAATCAACGCGCGAAGCCGCGACATCGGAACGCTGATGAAAGCCGGACAAAAAGAGCAGGCCACCGAACTTCAAGAGCAGGTGCGCGCGATGAAAGCGCAGATGGAAGGCTTGGAAGCCGACGTGCGTGCCGATGAGGAAGAGATCGGCGGCGTGCTGTCCTGCTTGCCCAATCTCCCGCATGCATCGGTTCCCGAAGGCGGCGAGGAAAACAACCTGGTCGGCGAAACCGTCGGCGAGATGAAGCAGTTCACCTTCACGCCTAAGCCGCACTGGGAGCTGGCCGAGCAGCTTGGCATAATCGACTTCGCCCGTGGCACGAAACTTGCCGGAAGCGGCTTTGTCCTCTACAAAGGCGACGGCGCATTGCTGGAGCGCGGACTGATTCAGTTCATGCTCGACATGCACGTCACGGAGCACGGCTACACCGAGTGGTCCACTCCCTACTTTCTGAACCGCGAGAGCATTACCGCGTCCGCGCATATCGTGAAGTTCACGCCTGAGATGTACCACGACGCCGAGGACGATCTCTTCGCGCTCCCCACCGCCGAGCCGGCTCTGGTCAACATACATCGTGGCGAGTTCGTCGAAGAATCGGCACTGCCGCTGAACTATGTCGCTTATTCCCCGTGCTGGCGGCGTGAGGCCGGCGCGGCGGGAAAAGATACACGGGGATTGCTCCGCGTCCATCAGTTCGACAAGGTCGAGATGGTCAAGCTGACCGTGCCCGAGTCCAGCTACGACGAACTCGAAAGTATGCTGCGGGACGCTATCGAAGTCGTCGAGCGTCTTGGCCTCACGTACCGCGTGCTGACACTCGCGGCGGGCGATGTTTCGTTCGCCATGGCGAAGACATATGATATTGAGATCTACGCTCCGGGAGTGGACCGCTGGCTGGAGGTGTCGTCGGTCTCGAACGGCACCGATTTCCAGGCGCGGCGCGGCAACGTGCGCTACCGCTCGTCGGCGGATGGCGGCAAGCCGCAGTTTGTCCACATGCTGAACGGCTCTGGCACCGCTCTGCCCCGCCTGATGGCGACGCTTCTGGAAACTTATCAGCAGGAAGACGGCTCCATAGAGCTTCCGGAAGTTCTACGCCCCTACCTCCGTGGAAAAACAAGGCTCAGTCTAACTACTTAAGGCTAGGCGTGGGCAGAGCCGGAGTTCAGAGCCGCACGTTCTGCTTTTCGGAAACCGTCTTGCTTTGGCGGAGTAGCCAGCCGCCGGTTGCATCGTGTACCCACTGCTCTTCGATCACGTAATCCATTGTCACATGCGCTTGCTTATGGACAAATAGCACGTGATAAGGCGCAAGGGCCGTGATTCGTTGAGCAATCGTGTCGTTTGCGCCGGCAGGAGTCTGTGTGACGCTCATCACCTGCGTGGCCGAGGCGAGCGTGCTGACACGCTGGAGTTGCTTGCGCGTATCGGCGACATACTGCGGCATCTCCACCGTGCGCCCGTTTTGGTATAAATGGTGAAAATCCGTGGTGCAAAGCTTTGTGATTGCGATCACGTCTTTGCGCCCAAGATCGGCGTCGATTTGCTGGTGCGCAGCCTGGATTGCCGTTGTAGCCTCACAATTCGGCAGCGGCGCTGAGCTATCCGCCCGCGAAATGATCGCCGCCGCTGACAGCGCGGCTGCCGCCGCCGCGCACGCTGCTGATTTCCAATTGAGGCGGGCTGCATTGCGTATAACCATGGCTAATTGTAAATTCTCATCTCCGAGGAAAAGCGGCTACTCGCTCGGGTAGCAATCAACTGCAAGGGATTTGACACTGGCACGGCTGCCGGTCCAAACGCCCATTGTCGTTTCCGTCGGCGCTTGCGCTAAAACCGTATCCAGCACTTTATTATAATCCAACCAAGCCTTAACCCGGCTGCCGATTACGTCTACCCTGAGCGTGCGCGATTTTCCGCCGCCGAATGCCACTGTCCGCGCCGCATCCAGAGTTTTGGAGCCAAGCACCTGGGTCGTCTTTCCATCAGTGGCGATTATCTCCACGACATTGCGTTTGGCGACATAACGAACTAAATCGTACCGCTTTTCACCGGCAACTGTCTGGTCTCCAAACGCCAGGCCGAACGAAAGCGGCGTAGCTGCTGCGGACGCGATAGGCGACGGGCTGAAAACCGCTTCCAAACGCAGGCCGCCGCTAGATGTATTCGACGTTGGCATCAGCAGCAGATCCGGCCCCGCGACATTGTCTTTCGCCCGCAAAGCGAGCTGCTGCGCGTTGTCCGCCGACAACACTTTCCAGGCAATGCCGCTGGAGGCCGCCTGCAGGGTAGGGGCAAGCGCGCTGTCCGCTCCGAACATATACATATGCGAGTAAGTCGGCGACGCGGCCCAGACGTCGGAATTGTCGATGCGCCGCGCCGCTCCAAGCCGTCTGGGCTGGCGGCTCGTTTCCGGCACGGCAAAAGTCGCGAGATAAGTTAAGATCGTCTGCGTGTCGGCGGGCGTAATTTCCGCGCTGGCTCCGTGCCGGTACAGCATGCGGTTCACGGTGGCGCGCCACTGCATCAGCGTCAGCGCCTGCGCGGCGGGATCATAAGCGTTGTGGCACGCCGAGCACCGGTCCTGATACACCTGCTTCGGCGTTTCCACGGCATCCTGAGATTGCGCCGGTATTAGGCTCCGGCCAAAGAACACTCCGACCACGCCAAGATAAAACAAGCCCGCCGCGTAGATTCGATGTTTTCGAGTCAGCATAACGTAACCAAGCCACCCCTAAAGAGGATATCAACATGTACTCTGAATTGTCAGCCAACGAAGCGCCCGGCAAATTCCCTTTCCTTCAGGAAAGATGGCCGTGAGGCCGGATAGGGTCGCCCAGCGACCGCCACACCCTCTGACGTTGCCTGCCGCCTGCAAGTTCATGCTGAACCGATGGGTATAATCGGACGTTGCTCCGAGGAGCGCGTGTTTTCTAGATTATACGACGGAAAGGGTTTTGTGAGAATGGCTAACGAGCAAGCGGCTTTGGCGGGCTTCAAGCCGGGGCTGGAAGGCGTGGTCGGCGCAGTCACGCAAATAGCCGAAGTGGATGGGGCGAATGGCCGCCTGACTCTGCGCGGCTACGATATCTCCGAGCTGGCGGGGCGCTGTTCGGCGGAAGAAGTCGCCTATCTTCTCTGGAACGGCAAGCTGCCGACTCAGTCCGAGTTCGACACTTTGAAGGCCGACGTCGCCGCCGGTCTCAAGCTGCCTGAAACAGTGATCGAGCCTCTGCGCGCCGCCGCGAAAAACAGCCAGGGCATGCACGCCATGCGCATTGGCGCGGCGCTGCTTTCCATCGGTGATCCCGATGTCGACGATCTCTCGGTCGATGCCAGCCGACGCCGCGCCGCCAAACTGTTCGGTCAGATGGGCGCAGTGTTCGCGCACTCCTACCGAATCAATCAAGGCCAAGAGCTTATCGAGCCGAAGCCCGAGCACGGTCTCGCCGAGTCCATCCTCTACATGCAGCGCGGCACCGAGCCGTCCCAAGCGGAAGTAGACGGATTGAACGCCTACATGGTCGCCGTCGCCGAGCACGGCTTGAACGTCTCCACGTTCGCGGCGCGCGTCACCGTCTCCACCGACTCCGACATGGTTTCCGGCCTTACCTCCGCCGTCGGCGGTCTCAAAGGCCCCAAGCACGGCGGCGTTCCCGGCCCGGTCTTGGACATGCTGAACGAAATCGGCACGCCGGATAAGACCGGAGCGTACATTCGCAACGAGATGACTTCCGGGCGACGCATCATGGGCTTCGGCCACCGCATCTACAAGGTGCGCGACCCGCGCGCCGCTATCCTGGGCGAAGCCGCCGAGCGCATGGCGCAGGTCACCGGCGACCGCAAGCTGCTGGATCTGACCCAGTCCGTCGAGCAGCAGACCGTGAGCATACTCGCCGAGCTAAAACCAGGCCGTGATCTCTACGCGAACGTCGAGCTGTACGCTGCCTTGATTCTGCACGCGGTCAATGTTCCTTCCGTCATGTTCACGCCGATGTTCGCCGTGGCGCGAACCGCAGGCTGGACGGCGCACATGATCGAGCAGCTATCCAACAACCGCATCATCCGCCCGGATTCCATCTATGATGGCCCGCACGACTTGAAATGGGTGCCGATGGACCAGCGCCACTAATCTGACTCCAGCAGCTAATCAGGAACGTCCCTGCGTCCGGCGCAAGCTCGCCATAGAGCCTGCGCCGGACGTTTTTGCGTGGGCTGAGGTATAATCCGGTCATAGAAAGCACCCGGATTTATGACTGATTTGCTGCAAATTTCCCCTTCTATGCCGTCCCGAGCAGCCTCGTCGGCGCAGGACTCATCGGTTCCTCTCGACCGCTTCGACGCCAACGGACGCATCATTCGCCGCTTGCCCGACTGGCTCACCGTCAAGCTCCCCAAGCGCAAGCCGGTGGAAGATGTCGAAGCGCTGATGCGCGGCAAGCGCCTGGTCACGGTCTGCGAAGAAGCGCGCTGCCCCAACCTTTGGGAATGCTGGTCGAAAAAGACAGCCACGTTCATGATTATGGGCGACACCTGCACCCGCTCCTGCCGCTTCTGCGCGGTGAAAACCGGGCGCGGGGGACCGCTCGACCCGACTGAGCCGCTCAGCGTCGCCGAAGCTGCCGAGCAGCTTGGTTTGCGCCATGTAGTCGTCACCAGCGTGAACCGTGATGAGCTCCCCTACGGGGGTGCGGAGCATTTCGCCGAGACCATCGGCCACTTGCGCGAGCGCATGCCCAGCGCCATCATCGAAGTGCTGACCCCCGACTTTCTCGGTCGGCGCGATGCGATCCAAATTGTAGTCGATGCCTACCCGCACGTCTACAACCACAATATCGAAACCGTGCCGCGCTTGTACCGCAGCGTTCGCCCGCAGGCCAAGTATCAGCGCTCCCTCGACTTGCTCAAGTACGTGAAGCAGTCTGATCCCCGCATCTATACCAAATCCGGCTTCATGGTAGGATTAGGGGAGACCAAAGATGAAGTGATCGAGCTGATGACCGATTTGCGAGCGCACGACATCGACTGCGTCACCATCGGCCAGTACCTCAAGCCGGGCAAGCAATACCTGGACGTTGTCGAGTACGTTCACCCGGACACTTTCGCCGAATACAAGAAAATCGGCGAGGAGATGGGCTTCACCTTCGTCGCCAGTGCGCCGTTCGTGCGCTCGTCTTACAACGCTATCGAGTTTTCGGAAGCCGTTTCGCTGGTTTAGGAAACATTTTGCCGCCCCGCGGCATCAGACATCATTGTGACCGATAGAGACAAAAGGTATAGGAGGGGCCTCTGGCTGGCCCGTCTGGTCGCCTGGACCCCGCCGCTGATTTTCATTATCTGCGTCGGGGTCTATCTTGTCTCAGTCGGCAATCTGTTCAAGCGCAATCTGCCCACCTTGATTGCCTCCGGCTTAGGGCTCGCGCTGCACCGCGAAATCACCATCGGCAGCATCACCGCGACGCCCACTTTCAACGAGATCGTCGTCCGTGACGTGGCTATTTCCGACGCGCCGACCTTCGCTCTTGGTCATGGCCGCAGGCTGGTCACGGCACCGCGCGTCACCGTTAACCTCGATGCCGCCGGCATGCTGCACGACACTGCCAATGCAGGCGCGTACGTTCATTTAATCACTGTCTACGATCCCGTCGGCTATGTTGCCCGGAGAACCGGCACTCAGTTCAACTTCTCCAACCTCTTCAAAAAAACGAAATCGAAGCCGAAGTCTAAGCCATT
>CAXSEA010000114.1:0-10851 GCA_964235675.1 uncultured Armatimonadales bacterium
CCCGCTCAGCAATACCACCAGCTGGAACAATCGGAGCCATGGCGCGTAACGCGCCATGTCCACATCCCCGTCCCCGATCGTCATCACGGTCGTCGCCGTGAAATAGACCGCGTTCACGGCGTTCAGATGCATTGTATCGGCGAAAATAATCGTGGCGAAAACCGCAAACAGCAGCAGGCAGACAATGATGACCGGCATGAAAGTCTGGCTGCGCCGCGCTCCCGACACTTTGCGCTTCTTCGGCTTCGCGCTCGCCGCCGCGGACCCGCGCCCATGCACCTCCGACGCGCCTAGCTTGCGCTTGTACCATCCGGCGGTGTAGATACATGCCGCCAGCGACAGCCGGGTAGTGCCGCCAAACAGCAGTTCGTCGCCTTCGCGAAGCGCCCCCTGCGGCGCGGCGGGCACGGCAGCCACCGAGCCCAGCTTGCCCCCGAACGCATGACGCGCGCTATGGCTCTGCTGCTTCGCCCTTCTCCCGCGAGCGTCCTCTAAAGTTGCGCTTCCAGCTTCGCCGCCCTCATAGCGCTTCCAGCACGCGTCCCGGCCCTCGCCGCTTGCCCGAGGAGCACGGTGCGACGCAATCAGGGTCACGCCCTGCTCCCGCTCCACTTCCTCCAACGTCTTGCCGATCAGCGGCGAGTCCGCCGGCACTTTTACCCGGCAAAACGGCACCACGTCGCCGCCCAGACGCAAGCTGCCGATCATCTCGGCCCCGGCGGCGGCGGCAATAAATGCGGGAGCGGCCAGTGACGAGACGCTGTACGCGCGGCGAACCCCGAACGATTTCTCGAAATGGTCGGCGAGCAGCGGGTCGAATGCCCGCATCACCACCGGCACGTCCGCGACGATGCTGCGCGCGCTGACCGTCGAGCGCAGGTTTGCCATATCGTCCTCGGACAGCGCCAGCATGCAGGCCGCGCGCTCGATACCGGCTTCCGCCAGCATCTCGGCGGCGTTCTCGGCGGTGGCGTTGTGCACCTGCGCCGCCGGAGGCAAAATCATCCGCAGCGACGCTTTGTCGCCGTCATACGCGATCACGCTTACCGCGTGCCCGTCACGCACCAGCGCCCGCGCCACCCGCGCCGAAAGCCGGCTCAGGCCGCAGATCAGGAAGAAATTTTGTGGAGAAGAAGACATAAGGCAAGCTCACCGCGCGTATCGACAAAAGAAACCGGGCCTCGCTGCCTTCACTTCTATTGTATCAAGTAAACGCGCAATCGAAATTCCTGAGCACGCCGATTTCCTTACTTTGCATTCCACGATCGTGAGACCAAGCTAGTAAACAAAGCTTGACAGACGCATTTATCCATGCAATACTATTTAACATTGATAGATTATTGAATGGAGTTCAGGCGGATGGTTACTAAGCGACGAGAAACTCAGAGGCAGGCCACGCGCGACGCGATCCTTTCCTCCGCCCAGGAAATCGCTCGGGAGCAGGGATGGCAGGCGGTTACCATCCGCCGCATCGCCGAAAAGATTGACTACAGTGCGCCCATCATCTATGAATACTTCAAGAACAAGGAAGCCGTCTTCGCCGAGCTGCAGCAGCTGGGCTTTAAGATTCTACAAGACAAGATGCAAGCCGCCGCCGATTTAAGCCAAACGGACCCCAACCCGCGCGCCGCCTTGCTCGCCATCGTCGATGCCTACATCCGCTTCGCCGACGAATGCCCCGAGCTCGACCAGGTGATGCACCGCCTTAGCAGCGCCGCCGTTCCCACCGAGGATTCCTTCGCCAACGCGAAAGGCGTCTGCGATATAGTCGAATCGGTGCTGCACCGTTGGGCCGCCGCCGAAAAAGCCCAGCTTCCCGACATTATGCAAGCCGTGGAAATTAGCTGGGCCCTCCTGCACGGCCTCACCAGCATCGCCACGCTGGGACGCTTTCAAGAAGACGGCGTCCAGCACACAAAAGATTTAGCGCACAAAGCAATCAACGACCTACTCACAGCCTGGAGCCAACCCTAAGAACCCATCCGGCCTTTCAGGCCACCTTCCCTGTAGGGAAGGAAAAGCCTACGGCCATGTTCTAATCCGTCCTAGTATCAAGCGCCATCTTATATTTACTTTCCTACAGGGAAGGTGGCCCAAAGGGCGGGATGGGTTCTTATAACTAAGTTAGATTTAATATCGCCAGCAAAGGAAACAAACCTATGACCACCAACGACACCCACATCATCTTCGGTACCGGCCCGGTCGGCCTCACTCTCGCCGACCTGCTTCTCGCGCAGGGCAAAACCGTCCGCATCGTCAGCCGCAGCGGCAAGGCTAAAGTTGCCGCCGGGATCGAGCATATCGCCGCCGACGCCACCGACGCCGCCAAAGTCGAGCAGCTTTGCCGGGGCGCGGCTGTCGCCTACAACTGCATGAACGCCAGCAGCTACGCCGCCCAAGCTGTCGAGCTCCCGATCCAGCAGCGCGCGATGATCGACGGAGTCGGCGCGTCGGGCGCGAAGCTCGTCGTGACGAACTCTCTCTACATGTACGGCGAGACCCACGGCCAAACCATGACCGAAGCCTCGCCGCATTCTGCCACCAACAAAAAAGGACGCCTCCACGCCGAAATGGCCGCCGGATATCTCCAGACCCACAAGGACGGCAAACTGGAAGTCGCCCTCGGACGCGCCGCCGACTTCTTCGGCCCCCGCGTCACCAACTCGTCGCTCGGCGGCTACGTCTTCCCCAACGTCCTCGCCGGAAAACCTGCCCAACTCCTCGGCGACATCGACCTGCCGCACAGCTACAGCTACATGCCCGACGTCGCCCGCGGCCTCGCCACCCTCGCCGACCACCCCGAAGCCTTCGGCCGCGACTGGCTCCTGCCCGTCGCCGACCCCGTCCCCACCACCCGCCAGATGCTCACCCTTATCGAGCAAGCCACCGGCAAACCCGTGCGCCCCCAAACCCTCCCCAAAATCCTCTTCCAAGCCATGGGCCTGTTCAACCCCAACATGCGCGACATGGCCCAAATGTACTACCAATACACCGAACCCCAAATCGTCAGCTCCAAACAATTCGAGCAAGCCTTTTACTGGAAAGCCACCCCGCTAGACGAGGCAGTACGAACTACGGCGGAGTGGTTTCGGGAGCAGCAGAAAAACACCTGATGTAAGTGTTTTCTTCATGCCTCTCCTTAGCTTACAATTAAATGAGAACAGAGGTGAATTACATGCTTGTTGATTGGGGAGACATACCGACTTGGATTGGTGCTGTTGGAACAACAGGAGCCTTGTTTGTCAGTTATATGCTGCTACGTGGTGAGATTAAAGAGCGCCGTTCGGAAGCTGAGCTACGTCAAAACCATACACCAAGACGCACTGCGGCATGGATAGATAGCCGTACGCACCTAATTCTGCAGAATAGCGGGGGATGAACCTGTTTTTGGGCTTGTTGTTTATGTAGGTCGTATGGGAACTGATTTCAACGATATTAATCAATCAGGAACATGGTACGAGCTTGTAGTAGGTACAGTTGGTCCAGGTAGCAAAATCGAAGAGACTGTTGACGATAAATATACAACAGGAGAGCACTTTCCAGATTTGCCAGAAGTTGCCATTGAGTTTACAGATTGTAATAGCAAACATTGGAGAAGGGAACCAGATGGCAAACTTCATCCTATTAAAACCCGTCGCTCATATGATTAAATATTCTTCTACTGGTTTTTAGAACCCGCGAACAGCAAAATTGAGAGGTATTTTTAAAAATAAATTTCCCTCTCGCTTAACCACTCGAAGCATAATTTTCTTTTCAGACAAAGAGGCAATTAGACTAAATATGCTCGCCTACCCACACCCATCCCGCCGCACCAGCAGCATAGTCACATCATCTCGCGCATCGCCCTCCGCGTACCGTTGCAGGCTATCGTCAAGCGTCGCAAGCGCCATGCCTGCCGTCGGAGCGGGGAGGGCGGCCAGCAGCATCTGCCAGGCGCCATGATCCCCAAGAAACTCCCCATTCCGGTTGCGGGATTCGGTGACGCCATCGGTGAAGAGGAACAGGGCGTCGCCCAGCAGGAGCGTGGTGGTTTCGTCGTCGCAGGCGATGCCGGAGCCGACGCCGATTACCGACGCGGTCGGCATCAGAAGCTCGCGCTCGCCGCTTTCCGCACGGCGCAGCATCGGCGGCTCGTGGCCTGCGTTGCAGTAGAGGAGAGTGCCGCAAGCCGTGTCCAGGAAGCCGAGGAACAAGGTCGCCGTGGCGAACGCGACGTTTTGCAGTTCGATCAGGTCGTTCATCCGCTCCACCACGCGCGCGGGGCTCTCCAACGTGCCCGAGAACGCCCGCACCGTGTAGCGCAGCAGCGCGGTGGACGAAGCCGCTTCTTTGCCCTTGCCCATTATATCGCCGATCAAAATGGCGTAGCGCGCACCGCCGTCGATCGGGAACACGTCGTAGAAATCGCCGCCGACCTCTTCCTCATGCCGCGCCGGGCGGTACACCGGGCCGATATCGTAGCCCGCCACCGGCGGCAGCGCGTCGGGCAAAATCATCGACTGCATCGCAGCCAGCACCTGATGCTTAATTTCCACCCGCTCCTGCATCTGCCGGGCGCGATGGGTCAGCCAGATCACCGCCGCCCCGCACGCGGTAAACAGCAGCGTGCGCAGGCACAGCATGGCATCGCTGGCGTCCGGCCTCCGGATAAAATACTGCGGGACGAATCCTTCATACACAGAGCAGGCCACCAGCACCACCAGCGCCGGACGCGGCCCCCAAAAATTCGCCGACGCCACCACCACTAAGATGGCAACCAGTGACCATGGCAGCCCATACTGCATCGGCGCGGCATGATCGAGCGTCATCATAATCCCCGCGACAGCAAACAGCGACAGCGACAGCACATAAGGCCGCCAACGCTTCGGCAACACGGAAAAGACCGGGCGCGTCGTCTCCTGGATCAGTGTCCGCGCCCAATGCGGCGTTTTCTTGATGGGCAGAGTCAATATCGTCATAGCATCCATGCAATCCGGCAGCGAGCCACAGCCATCAGACTCGCACGTCATGGTCGAAAAATCACATCAACAGGGGGAAAGTTGCCTAAGCACAACTATATTTTCGCGCGTTATGATGAGATTCACATGAATTTGCTAAACGAAAAATTTGAACGGAATTTAGGCAAACCGTTCAAAGCGCCGCCAAAACACTCGGCAGAGTTACGGCACCAGTACGCTCGCCAGCTCCTTGCGTCGGGCCAGTAGCAGGCAGATGCGTTTTCCAGCGTGCCGCCAACGTACTCCTCGGCGGCGCGGAGGACGCTTTGGCCGATGTCTTGCAGCGTTCCGGCGTTGCGGCTCGCGCGGGTGATGGTGGCGACACCGTCGAGGCCCAGGAACTGCTTGCCCTGGCGGCTCTTGGCGAGGCCGTCGGTAGTCATCATCAGCAGGTCGCCCGGCTTCAGCCTGGTGCGGAGGATTTCGTAATCGGTGTTGTCGTCGCGGGCGAGCGGCAGCCTTCCAGACGCAGAGGCTCGATTGCTCCCGCAGTCCGGATAATCGCCGGAGGCTCGGCTCGCGCCATCACCGTCTTGCACTCGCCTGTCGGCTGATCCACCATTACCAGCGACACGCACACGAACGATTCCCGGAGGCCAATCCCTCACGCCGCCGAGCGTAGCGGATGGGTGCCCAGCAGCCACTCTTCCATGCAGGCGAAAGTCGCCTGCGCGCTGGCGACGATCTCCTCGTCTTTGCCGTGGGCGTTGCCTTCGCTGTAAGCTTCCAGCGCGGCCGTAAAGTCGCGCCACATGCGCCCCACTTGCGGGCCGTAGCTGAAAAAGAACTGCGCGCCGCCTCCGCTTCCGGTATGCAATCCCAGCGATTGGCGCAAGCGGCGGGAGATCATCGTGCCGCCCAGCGTGGAGCCTTCCAAAACATACATCAGGCCACCGATTTGCGCGGCGCTCTGCAGCGGCGGCAGAGATGGGCAGAGAATCGTCTGCGGGATAGCAGCCTGGCTCCATCCCAGCGCGGCGAGGTCGGCGGTCAGCAAGGCGAGACGCTTGCGCGGCCCGTAATCGAGTTGCAAGTCATCCCACTCGGACCGGCCGTCCAGGCACTGCTCCAGCGGCGCGTAAATACCGTAGAAACGCAGCAGCAGCCGCATATACAAATCGCGGGCGTCGAAGAAGCTGCCTGCGTCGAGCCGGCTTTCAAGACGATAATGCGCCTCGGCAGTGCGCTGGCGCAAGAGCTGGCCGATGGGGATAGGAGGGGATTGTACCAAGGAAAACGACCAGGGTTTCTATGAAAGCGATATGCTCAGATATTGGGCAACAGCAGAAGCGACTACTGCAAAACGATACAAAGCTCGCTTATTTGCCGTTAATCTATTATTAGCATATTTTGAATGATTTTATTGGGCTAATTGTCTTGGGTAACAATCTCCAATAAAATTTCATTCAAAACCCATCAAATACTAATATACGAATTTTTCGACTCGCTTAATTAGTAGTTAATCCAGCAAGTTTCCTAGCCCATAAATCACGTCGCGAGCCTCTCGGATCTGCTCGGTTTTACGCAGGGCCAGCAAAACGCCGGGCATAAACGAAACCCGGTCGATCGTATCGTGCCGGATCGTCAACGTCTGCCCCGGCCCGCCGAAGGTCACGAACTGCGACGCCACAAATCCTGGCAGGCGGATCGAGTGGATCGGCACATCGCCCGCGCCCGACGCGCCCCGCGCTCCTGGCAGGCTACCGCTGGTTTCGCGGTCCAGATCGACCAGGGGCATCACCGTCGGCAAAGTCTCGCCCCGGCCTTCCTTGATTCGGTGCGCGGTCAGCAAGGCCGTGCCCGACGGCGAGTCGATCTTCTTCTCGTGGTGCATCTCGACAATTTCCGCGTCCGGGAAATACCGGGCGGCATCGCGGGCGAACCGCATCATCAGCACCGCGCCGAGCGCGAAGTTGGGCGCGACCAGAGCGCCGACCCCTGCCGTAAAGCAGGCGCGGCGCACCTCCTCCATCATCGCCTCGTTGATCCCGCTCGTGCCGATAATCGGCACCACGCCCACTTCCAGCGCCGCCAGCATGTTGCCCCGCACCGCCTTCGGCACGGTAAAATCCACCATCACCTGCGCGCGGCTGATCTGCAAGGCCAGCGCCATATCCTCGCCGCGCTCGATCTCGCAGACCACCACCATATCGTCCGCTTCGACGACTGCCTTCACGACCTCGCTGCCCATTCGCCCATGCGCGCCCGCGACGGCGACCCGCAGAGGATTGCCCGGCCCGAACTCGATTGCGCCGAAATCGGGAGCATCGCCGCCAAGGCTGATTATGCTAGCTGGCATCGCCCGGCTGCTCCTCGATATCTTCGGGGTTGAACGGCCCCACCTGCGCCATAGCGAACTCGCCCTTGCCGAAAATCTTCTCGGTCACGTCGTGGATATCGCCCAGCGTGAACGCCTGGATCTTGCCCAGAATCTCGTCGTAGGGAATCACCCGGCCATGCACCAGCTCGTTCTTGCCGATCCGCATCATCCGGCTCGACATGCTCTCCTGCGCCATCACCATCCCGCCGCGCACCTGGTTCTTCGCCCGGTTGAGCTCGGCCTCAGTGACATTATTCGCGGTCACCTTGGCGAACTCTTCCTTCACGATACTCACCACATCTCCGGCTGTATCCGGGCTGGTGCCTGCGTAGACCGCGAACAGCCCGCCCTCGCGGTACGACGTCGTATACGACCCCACCGAGTAGGCGAGCCCCCGCTTCTCGCGGATCTCCTGGAACAACCGGCTCGACATCCCGCCGCCCATCACCGTATCCAGCACGGACAGCTTATAGCGGTCGTCCTCGGACTGCGAAAAGCCCGGCACGCCCATCACCACATGCACCTGCTCCACCGGCTTCGAGACACACTCCGTGTCCAGATGCGCCTGCGCCTTCTCGTCTGGCTCGCGCCAATCCGCCCGCGTGCCGGTCAGCCCGCCGAACCGCTCGGCGATCATTTCCACCACCTGGCTATGCTCCAAATTGCCCGCCGCCGCAATCACGATCGTGTCCGGCGTGTAGCGCTTGTGCATATAGCCCACCAAATCGTCGTGCGTAAACGACGCCACCGTCTGCGCCGTGCCGATCACCGACTTGCCCAACACGTGGTTCGGCCAGATCGTCTGGTAGAACACGTCATGGACCAGATCGTCGGGCTGGTCCTCATGACGCTTGATCTCCTCCAAAATGACGTTCTGCTCCCGCGCCAGCTCGGTCGGATCGACTTTGGAATGCAAGAACATGTCGGAAAGCACGTCCACCGCGATGCCGATATGCTCCGATAAAATACGCGCGTAGTAGCACGTATACTCTTTATCGGTGAATGCGTTCAAATACCCGCCCACCGAGTCGATGGCGTCCGCCACCTGCTGCGCCGTGCGCGTCTCGGTGCCCTTGAACAGCATGTGCTCGATCACATGCGAGATGCCCCGCAGCGGATCAGCCTCGTCGCGCGCTCCGACTCCGACCCAGATGCCGATGGAAGCGGATTGAACCGTATCAATCTTCTCCGTCACGATGCGCACGCCGTTCGGCAGCACGTCACGCAAAATCATTGTAAAAAATCCTGTCTGTAAAAGCAAAGCCTTGAATAGCCGCAATTATACCTGGAAGGCGAAACGCCGGACGGTCGCATGGGAGTTCCGAAGCGCTCAGGCCACGCGGCCTTTTTTCGCACTGCCGAATCGCAGAAGCGATTCGGCGGAAAGACATAATCACGCTTAGGATCGCTCTTCCGCATTCGGGTGGACTGCTCGCAGCGTATCGTCATAGAGCCTTCGATCAGTAGCATCCAATACTGATACTGTGTCATAGCCGATTATAATTCTACGCATATTTACCACGCTTCCGCCTTAACCGGCAAGAGCTTTTTGATTGCCTCCCACCCATGCCGGCAATCCCCACAACAGCCTACGACGAACTACTAGCCGCAGGCTGCACCGACTACATGGCAGCACGGTACTTGCGGGTGCCGATGTCGAAGGCCATGAAAGGGATGTGGCTGGCTAGGTACTGGCGCAAGGCGGAGGCAGTTGGCGAGTCAACCTATCCGGCGGAGTTGCTGGGATGTGGGTGGGGTAACTTGAAGAGAAATTAGCAGGAGGCGGTGAGTTGATCTAAATTCGATTAGCGTTGCGGGTATGCGCCGTTTCTGATAGTATGGACGGTGAAGTATCAAAGTGCTCCAACCACTCTCACCATCGCAGAAAGGCACCCCTATGCTCACCAGAATCTTTATCGCGCTTACCATCTTGACCGCGCTTGTCTCCTTGCATCCGGCGCTAGCCGATAGCGCTGAGCCTGCTGGTGACCACGCTCTACTAATGCAGGTTGCCAGCCGTCTTAACGCCGACGAGGCGACGATTGCAAGCGACCATCAGGCAATGACCGCAGACCGCGCCGTCATCGCTGACCTTCGCCAGCAACTAGTCGATCAGCAGGCGAAGCTAAACGCCGTCTCCGCGACAGCTTCTCATGCCGACTCCGTAGCTTCCGCAGCCCAGCCTGCCGCGTCCACCAGTTACGGCCCTTTCACCGTGTCCGGCAAAGACGTCTACCTGACCGATTACAACCTCCACATCCAGTCCGGTTCCGGCTCGACCAGCGGAAAGGTGAACGGCTACGGCAACCTAATTATCGGCTACAACGAGACGCGCGGCTCCAGCAGCGACGACGTTCACACTGGCTCCCATAACCTCATCATCGGCAGCGAGAACAACTACTCGTCCTACGGCGCGATTATCGGCAGCTTCTACAACACCAGTTCCGCGCCCTATGCTTCCGTCGTCGGCGGGCGGCACGGCATCGCCTCGGGCAACTACTCGACCATCTCGGGCGGGTATGGCGGCGTGGCTTCGGGGCAGTACGCCTCGGTGTCCGGAGGACAAGAGAACACTGCCTCCGCCGAATATGCGACGGCAAGCGGCGGTTATATGAACAACGCCTCTGGTAGCCAATCCGTCGCGTCTGGCGGTGAGTTTAACAATGCGACGGGTACATGCGCAGCAGCGATTGGCGGCGACAACAACATGGCAGAGGCACTCGACGCAGCGACGCTCGGCGGTTACGGCAACCAAGCGAAATACTTATGCGATGCGGCCACCGGTGGGTTTGAAAACACCGCCGAAGGCGAGTTCTCTACTGTTTCCGGCGGCTACAACGAGTCCGAGTCCAACGAATATTATTGGAAAGGCGGCACCTACGAAAGCGAGTAGCCCATAATCCTCCAGACCAACACCAGCCAAACGCCGCCGCCTCACTCCCGAGGCAGCGACGTTTTTGCATCACTCGGCGGACGCGCTGGGGTGGTGGAATGTGGGCGGAGTGTCGTGGCAGGAGGAGAATCGAAGGCGGTAGTACGTTGTTGCCGTTTACGCTATAATTCTCTTATGAGCGAAGCACCTGACGGAGTACCAAGCCCTTTTGAGATGCTGGAACCTGAGAAGGTGCAAGGCGCTGCGGAAGCGATTGAGGGTTTAGCTGAAGCTACTGGCGTGACCGATGCGCTTGTACCTGAAGCGAAGCAGATCGGGCGAGGACTAGCGATTTGGGGGCGTTTTTTCAACTCATTCCTTCTGCCATTAGAGACAACGGCAATGGTGAAGGAAAAACGCCAGTTAGAAGAGCGGCAAAGGCTCGGATTGTTTGGCGCTCATGAAGTTTCTCCTAAAATACAAACTATTCCTAGCGATGATCTGCGGAAGCCAAAGCAACGAGTTGTCCGCCCGCTAATAGAGGGCCTGAATAACGCATTGATTGACGCTGACTATGACCCAGGACATAGTAAACCTGCAAACAATGAGCAGGAGGGTGAACGAGATTTGCGCTCCATGTATGCGAGTCTCTTAGCGGCCTC
>CAXSEA010000115.1:0-10843 GCA_964235675.1 uncultured Armatimonadales bacterium
GGCTAGGGGAGGTCTGGGGTATCTACTCTTCAGAAAACAAGTCCAAACGCATCTAAACGCCCCCGACCTCCCCTAACCCCTCCATAAAAATGGAGGGGAACCAGAAACCTATGTACGCCTTTAGGATGACTTTCGCGCGAAGCTAGTCAGGCCGAGGGTCAGGCCCAGCACGACGTAGATCCATGCGATTGATTTGGCGCTGATCTTTTGCTCGAGTCCAGGGGTGTAGCGCGGGGGAACGACGTGGTAATCGACGACGTAGGCGAGTGCTGCCGTCGCGCCGCCGGCGGCGACGGCGAGGGGGCCGCGCACGCGTCCGAAGAGCACGTTGTGGATTCCGGCCCAGGCGAACATGGCGGAGCTGCAAAGGGCTAGTCCGCGCAGCGAGTCTTTGCCGGAGTAGGCGTCTGGGTAGTTTTCGCCGTCTCCATCAAGGATGTGGCAGGTGGGGTTGATGGCCGCCCAGGGGCTGCCGCATTCACTTTGGCTGGCGGCCATCATGGCGAACACGGTCGTCGCGGAGAGAGCGGCGCCATCGGCGAGCGTATCGACGGTCAGGGTTTTGAAATTCATGTGGCGGTACTGCGCGTCGTCGGCGCGGCTCTTGATTATTCCAGCGTAAAAGTAAAGCCGACGCCGCCTAGGGTAATTTTGTCGCCGGAGTGGAGCGGGAAACGCTCGGCGATGCGCATCGGGCGACCGTTGACCAGCGTGGAGCCGCGTCCGGAAAGGTCTTGGACGGTGTAGCGCGGCGCGTCGGCTGTAGAATCCTCCGACTTTTGAATGCGCGCTTGCTGCGTGCTGACGGCGGTCTCGGTGAGCGTGATGTCGCAGGTCATACTGCGTCCGATAAGAGCTTCCGACCCAAGAAGATGCGTGCTGCCGTCGCTGACGCGTGTCAGACGCGCGACCTGCGCGGTCGGGTCGCCGCCTGCGGGTGCGCTCAACACGGGGGATGTGCCCGCGCCAGCAAGCTGCTGAGAAACAGCGGGCCGCGCCGGGGTGGAGGGCTGCTGCTGCAACTGAAATTCGATACGTGTCCGACCGATTAAAATGACGTCGCCGCTGCCGAGGGTGATGTTGACCGGGACGATCTGCTGGTTGACGAAGGTGCCGTTGGTGCTGGCGAGGTCGTAGAGGGTAGCATGGCCGTCGTTTTCGCGCTCGATGCGCGCGTGGCGCTTGGACACCTGCCCGTCTTCAGCCAGCACCAAATCGTTGTTGGAATGGCGCGAGCGTCCGACGGTGAATACGGCCTTGTTGATCGAGATTAAGCTGCGTTGGCCATCGACGCTTTCCACCAGCAGCGCGGCCCAAGCGGTTGGGGCGGCGTGCACGGTGGCGTCTTCCAGCCAATCGTGAGCCTGCGCCCGAGCGTGCACGGTCGGTTCATCCACGATGCGCTCGTCCTCGTCCACGCCGCCTCCGTAGCGGAGGTGGGTTCGGTTGTCCAGGACGGCGGCGAGATCCGGGATGGCTGGGTTTGGTGGAGCGGGATTCTGTGGAGCGGCGGGAAATTCGGGCTTGGCGGATTTGTCGAAGAGGGCGCGGACGTAGAGCTTGTCCTCGCCCGGCAGGGCGTCAATCTCTTCGATGATAAAATCGAGCGGGCCGCGCGTCAGATAATTCTTGTGGGCGATATAGCGCTCCAGGACAGAGCTTAATTCTTGCTCGTCGAGAAACGAGAGCATGTAGGCGCGCTCGTCGGCGTTCATCACCGCAAGCTCCAGGACATACTTGTTGGGCACGTAGACACGCCCGTCCAGGCCTTCGCTGCGGAAGGATTCCATGGCGTCGACGATTTTTCGCAAGACGTCGCGCGGGGTCAGCTCGGAGTCTTCCTCGACCCCGAAGTGCGACTGGTACCAGGACCCAAACTTGGATTGAAACCGATCAAGCCATTCCATACGCTTCCCGTGCTCCCGAGGCAGGGCGGCGGTTGAGTAAATGCCGCTCGCAAACTCGCCCATTGTCCGCGTTTAATCAGCTGGAGCTGTCTAGTGGCGACTTTAATGTTGTACCCGCGAACGGCGCTTCACCATTGCGAGAATATCTTGAAGCTCGCGCATATTTACGGCGCGGGCGATTGCCACAAAGCCGGTCAGGCCGAGGAGAGCGGGCAGCGTAAACAGGATTACTGCGGTGCTGAAGCGTGTTTCCGGGCCGAGAACATGCCGGAGCGAGGCGTATACCATGGCGCAGACCAGGCAAAGCGCGCCGGTGGCAAACAGGCTTTTGACGATGGACACGGCGAGAGGCATGACGACGATGCGCCGGACGCGCTGGTTCAGGTAGTAGAGCATAACCAGAGTGTGCAGCGTGGCGGCGATTGTTGTCGCGGCGGCGAGGCCGGCGATTCCGGCATGGGTATGGTTGACGACTACCCAGTTCATGGCGATGAACAAGACGGTCATAACCGTTCCGGACACGACGGGAGTGCGGGAATCGTTGATGCTATAGAAAGAGCGCGTGAGAACCGCTTGCGCCGACCAGGCGAAAATGCCGAGGGCGTACAAGCGCAGCGGAGCGGCGGTGACGAGCGTGTCGGCGTAGGTGAATACGCGGTGCTGGTAGATGATCGACACGATGGGCACCGCTAGAATGCACACCAACGCCGACGAGGGGAGGGTGAGAAACAAGATGGTGCGGAGGCCTTTCACGATGGTTTTCCGCAGCTCTACCTTGTCGCCCGCCGCCGCGTGGCTGGACAGAGTCGGCAAAATAGCGATGCCGAGCGCCTGGGCGAAAACGCCGATGGGGATCAGCATAATCCGGACGGCGTTCATCAGCGCGGTCATCGCTCCCTCGGAGAGCAGTGAAGCGAAGCCTTTGTTGATGATTTGGTCGACGTTGGGCAGGCTGACTCCGAGCAAAATGGGGAGCATCAGCGCCCAGACTTTCATCGCGCCGGGGTGCGACAGGTCGAGGCTGGGGCGAAAGCGTAGGCCAACCCGGAAAACGAAGGCGAGCTGCAGGGCGAAGTTGCCGACGAAGGCTCCGATGAGAGCGCCCCAGGTGAGATACTCGATGCCGTGGCCGCGCGAGATCAAAGCGCCGGTGATGATGCCGATGTTGTAGATAATCGGCCCGAGCGCGGGAACCAGGAACTGCCGGTTGGCATTCAGCACGCCCATAATCAGGCTGCCGAGCATGAAGCAGATTTGCGCCGGGAGCAGGATGCGCGTCAGGTGAACCGCCAGGGGCAGTGTCGGGGCGGCGCTCGCGTAGGGGTGGGAGACGATGCTCCACATGTAGCGGAAGTGGAGCAGGCTGAAATTGGGATCGTGCTTGTGGCCGGCGAGGCCTGGGGTGAGCAAAATCACGAGATATGGCGCGGCCAATTCTCCGATGACGACCAGGACAAAGGCAACAAGCGCGGTCACGGTGGCGACCACCGAGAACGTCTTCGACGCGCCCTCGCGGTCGCCGGAGTGCAGGTGCTCGGAGAAGGTCGGAACGAATGTGGAAGCCAGCGCGCCGCCCGCTACCAGGTACATTAGCAGGTCAGGAATGGTAAAAGCCGCTTGATAAGCGTCGGTGACGGCGTTTTGGCCATAATATGCGGCGATAATCGTATCGCGCGCCATGCCAATGACACGCGAAAGCAGCACCATCGCCATGGTAACGACCGCCGCGCGTCCAAAGCCGCCGGAAGGTTTGCCGCTGGCGCCATGGTTGGATGATTGGCTGGATAAATTCAAAGGGGAGCGCGGAGTCGCGGACGCGGCTGATGCCATAGGACTTGAGTATAACGCCCAAAAAATTGCAGTGTCAAGTTGGAAGAGGCCGTAACGCTGTGTTAAACAGCCCAGCCGGCATGCCGCGCGCGCGCCGGAGATGGCCTCGGCTGACGGCAAGCCTGCTGTTGCTGGCCGCCGTCGGCAGCGCGAGCGCGGCCAGTTGGGCTCAGGTCGACCCTGACAGCACGCCGCCGCCTCCGCCCCCTCCGCCGCCGGGCAGCGCTACCCAAAGCGCGACGGCTGGAGCGAGCTCGGGAAGCGTTTTGAGCGCTGTGCCGCATACGACGGTGGCTGTATTTGCGGTCGTGCCGCACGCGTCGGATAAGATTGCCGGATACCCTCTGACGCCGAGATTTATTGTCCGCGACGCCGGTCTGCAGCGACTGCTCGTGGGCGGGATCGCGGCGGGGCGGGGCGGGGGATTGATTTCGATTAGCTTGGATACAGGCGCGGTTAAGCCGCTGCGCGTCGGGGATTCGTCGGCGCTGGCTATCGACGCCGACGACAACAAAATTTTCGTCGCTATTGCCGGATTACCGCAGATCGACGTGCTCGACCGCAAAAGCTTGCAGCGAATCGACCGAATTCTACTCAACGATCCGGCCGAAACGCTTTCGTACGACGCTCACGATCATGTGCTGATCGCCGGCGCGGCGCGTCAGGCGGTGGCATGGCTGATCGACGCGCGTCAACATGTGATCGTCGATACCGTGGTGCTTTCGGGCATAGCAACATCTAGCGCGTCGGACGATTCCTCCCCGCGTGATTATTTGACCGTGCAGTCCAAAGACAGCGTGGATGTGATCGATCCATTGTCGCACGCGGTGGCGGCGTTGTGGCAGCTTCCGCCGACTTCGGGACCACAATCCGCGGCATATTTACCGGGCTTAGGGGAAGTGATCGTCGCCGGAACTCGGGGCGCGTTGTCGAGCGTCAGCGTCAGCAGCGGCAAAGTAATCGGCGGCGCGAGCTTGCCGGTTGGCCCCGGCAGCGTAATCGGCGATGGAACCAGCCTACGCGTCATTACCGTTTCTTCTGAAAGCGGATCGGCGGGAGTCTTCTTGGCCGACGCGAATGGGACGCTCTCGCTCAGTGGCAGTTTCGCGGTGCCCCCAGGCGCGAGCGCCGGAATCGCGGTGACGGGCCGTGACCGCTCGACTGATTTGTATCTGGCGTACGTGAGCGGCGACGCTACCGAGCTACAACGGTTCACGCTGCCCGCACCTTAGCGCTCGGCGAGAATAGCGCGGGGGCATTGCGGGTAAAGTAGCGCCTGTTCGTAGAGTCCTATTAGGCCTTACCTATAGTTTATCGCGGGGGAGAGTGGAAAAATGTCTGCATTAATCGATCAAGTAGTGGCTGAAGATCATATACTCGGCAGCGATGAGGTTAAGTACACGCTGGTGGAATACGGCGATTTGCAGTGTCCGGATACCGCCTCGGCGGAGCCGGAGATTACCGAGATCGCGGAGCGCTTTCAGGATCAGTTCAGGCTTGTGTACCGGCACTTTCCGCTGACCGATATACACGCGAATGCCTACCGCGCCGCTCTCGCCACCGAAGCCGCCGCCCGGCAAAACAAGTTTTGGGAGATGCGGACGCAGTTGCTCGATCATCAAGACCAGCTTGAGCCGTCCGACCTACTCAAACACGCGGAGCAGCTCGGCCTGGATGCGGAGCAGTTCAAGCGCGACATGGCGGACCGGCAGCTTGCGGCGAAAATCGACGCCGACATTCAAAGCGGAACGCGCAGCGGAGTGGACTCCACGCCCACGTTTTTCTTGAACGGCAAAATGCTTGACCCCGGTCTCGATCTGTTCGAGATTTTTGAAAGCATGGGCAGCAAGGGCGCAGCCGACGACGATGACGATCGTGAAGACGATAACGACGACGATGAGGATGACGGCGACGAAGACAAAGATGAGGATGACGAAGAGCAGTTTTAGGTATTTTGTCGGGAGCGAAAAACGTTTAGCCTCTCGAAGGCTCCTCGGAATTTGCCGCATCGCCGTTGCCGTTGCCATTCTTGGCTTCGGCGGCGCGATTGAGTCGGGTTGCCAGAAGCCGAGAGCAGCGTCGGTACCGCTGCCCACGGCATCGCAAGCGACCGACTGGACTCTGAGCACGTCCGACCCGCGCCGCGCCATCGACGCGTATGTTCCATCGTCCGGTACAGGCCGGATGATTGCGGCGGACGGATCTGTCGCGGCGGAGTATTACTCAGGACGCTACAAAAACGGCGTTATCATGGGCCGGACAACTGGAGGAAATCCTGCAATTCCAGCTGTCTCCGGCTACAGTCAGGTTCTGGACTTGAAAAGCGGAACGCTTGAGACTACGGTAGGCGGCAAATCCACAACGGTTAAAGGCAGTGTTGCCGGATACGCCAGCTGGCAGAAGTTTTGGAGCGATTCCGATATCGAGATCGACGGCGATGCGGAGGCGCAGCAGGCGACTCGGGCGGAGTTGTTCTATCTTGCCGGCTCAGGGTCGAAGACGACGTCCATTCCACCGTTCGGCTTGTCGTCCAAAGGCTACAGCGGGCATATTTTCTGGGACGCCGAGACCTGGATGCTGCCCGCGCTCATCGCCCAGCACCCGGATTTGGCGCGCGGCGTGATCGCTTACCGGTTTCAGCGTTTGAAGCAGGCCGTAGTGAACGCGAAAGCGGATAAGTTTCCTGGAGCGGAATACCCGTGGGAGTCGGCGGATACCGGGCGCGAAGAAGCGCCGCCGGAGTTCGCACAGGAGCGGCATATCACGGCGGATATCGGCCTAGCGGCGTGGCAGTATTATCTCTGGAGCGGCGACAAGAAATATTTGCGCGGGCAGGGATGGCCGATTTTGGAGGCCTGCGCCGATTACTGGGCGGCTCGCGCCAGCCGGGGCGGCGACGGCAAGTCTCACATTCTGCATGTGATCGGCCCCGACGAAACCAGCGGGGTGGTGGACGACGACGCTTGGACCAATGCCGCCGCCGCTCAATGCCTTCGGGATGCGGGAGCGGCTGCCGTCGCGCTGGGGGTGCCGTCACATCCCAACTGGAGCAGAGTCGCCGGGAGTATGTCTCTGCCGCGCGATAGCCGCAATGACATCCCTATCGAGCATGTCGGGGCGACTGACAGGCTTCGGGCAAAGCAGGCCGATACGGAGCTTTTGGTGTATCCTCTCGATCTGCCGATGCCGCCGGGCCAAGCCGCCGCGATTCTCCAGTTCGCGCGGCAGCATACCAGCAATGTCGGGCCGGCGATGACCAGCAGTATCGACGCTTTGATCTCGGCGCGTCTGGGGCTGGCGCAGCAGTCGCTGGATCTTTTCCGCGCCTCGTACCAGCCGTTTCTACGCGGGCCATGGAATGCGTTCTCGGAGAAGCGGACGCGCGACAGTGTGTATTTTTGCACCGGAATGGGCGGCTGCCTGCAAACGGTGCTGTATGGATTCGCGGGGTTGAACGTCGCGTCCGGCGCGGCTCCTGGACAAGGAACGCTGATCGCGCACTCCGGCGACGCCGCGCTTTACGCCGCGCCGCATCTGCCGCCGGGATGGAGCAAGCTTATCGTGCGGGGAGTGAAGTTCCGGGGAGCGGAGTATGACGTGACGGTGACGACGGGCGACAAAGTCTCGGTCCAGCCTCGCCAGCAAACGAAAGGGGCTTAAGCGCCGCGAGCGCGGGTAAGAAGAGCGTTCAGCACCGACGCCAGCCATTCCTTCTCTGCCTCGCCGGCTGCATCGGCAACGGTTCGGCGGCGCGCGCCGCGTCCCTGGGCGAGGGCGGAGTGGGTTTCGATCACAATTTCGGATTCGATCAGCCCTTGCGGATCGCGGTGCAGCTCGAAGCGCAGGATGTCGCGCAGAGGCACTTGTACGGCGCGCTGGATACCCAGTTCGCGCGACGTTAAGAGAATCGCGAGTTCTACCTGGGCGCTTGGGCTAGCCGGCCGGCTTGGCACGAAGATTTTCTCGGAGCGGCTCATCGGGCGCAGGGCGGCCGCCGTGAGGACAATCAGAGCCGGGGTGATGGTTAGCCAGCCGAGTAGCCCGGCAAGCCGCCAGGCGAGCGGCTGAGGGCCGAAGTGGCCGCCGACGATAGAATCGTAGCCGGGGAATGGCCGCCGCAGGAGAAACACCATCGCTCCGCTGATGATGACGGCGAGCATCGACGTAATTGCCAGCGCGGCTCCGGCGTACACAATCCACGGCAGGCGCGGCGGGGGAACGTTAATCCAGGTGCCGTCGGGCGACTCGTGGACCTCTACGGCGCTTTCCGACGGACGCTCGATTGCACCGGCTACTTCACGCATTGAAAATTATCGACTAACGAGAAAGCTGTTGAAAATCAAAAGCCTGGATTCGCTTGGCCGAGCAAATCCAGGCTTATACGTTGATTGAAGGAGTTCACTTCTGTTGAGACAAGTTATAGCTCCAGCCGGTCGAAGCGGTCGCCGGAGGGCGCTAAAGCGCCGCTAATCATCATGTAGGCGGCATCGATGCGGCGCTGGATATTAACGGCTGTTTCCTGCTCGGGCGTGTTCGCGGCGAAACGGTCGGGCGAGGCTCGCTCCCGGAGCGAGTTGTAGGAATCGCGAACTGCCGTCCAGTTTGCGCCCGGCTCGAGGCCGAGCATTTTGTAGGCTCCGATAAGCGCGCGTGTCCGCTCCTGCGCCTGCGTGGGATTTAGCTGGGGCGCGGGCGAGGCGTTTTGCAACGTGCCGCTCGCCGCGACTTTCGCTTCCAGGGCGGCGAGGTCAGGCTGGGGCAGAAGCTCCTTGTCGTCGATTTTGGCGCTGGCCGGACGCAATTCTGATTCGGCCGCGCCCGCGTTGATTTTGCTCAGCGCCCGCTCCCACGATGACTGCTGATTGGTATCGGTGTGGCTGGCCATGTAGGAATCGATCTCCTGCTGCGCTTTCGTGTCGATCTCCTGCCAGCGCTCCACCGCTTTATCAAGCTGCGATTTCGCTATATTGTAGAGTCTGTTAGGAATTCCCATCGCCTAGCTTCCCGTCGTCGATCCCGCGTTCAAGAGGGCGACGCGCCGTTCGAGCCGGAGCCGCCGCTGCCGCCGACCCGTGCTTCCAGCTGCGCCAATTCCCGCTCGACATCGGACATGCCCACCTGCGAGGTGCCGGCCGCGGCGGCGTTGGTCGAGGTGATCGCGGGCTGGGCAAGGCCGAGCCGCTGCTCCATCTGCGCCAGCTCGTCGTTGGCCGCCGAATTGGCCTGTAGATTGTCCAAGTTGGCCAGGCGGCCGTCGAGGCGACCGGCGGCGAGCTCGGAGCGGGCGGAGCTTTCGGATTGGGCGTTGGAGATTTTAGCGGCGGCGCGCTCGAAGGCCTGGTCGTTGCCGACGTTGCTCCACTTGTCCATCGCCTTGTTGATCGAGTTCTCGATCTGGGTCTGCTTCCACTGCGTTTTAAGAGCCATCGCCTCGGCGGTCTTGGTGCGGATGCGCTCTTCCTCGCGCTGCAATGCCGTTTTGATCTGCTCGGTCATGTGCACGGCGTTGCCAAGGGATGCGTTCAGTGTGCCCAGGTTCTGCTCGCGCGCTTGCTTTTCACGCAGAAGCTGAAGCGCGAGATCGCGGTCGCCGTTTTTGAGAGCCAACTCGGCTTTCGCCTGGAGGTTGTTGACTTCTTTTTGGACGCGGTCGACTTCGGCTTGAAGGTTGTTTTTCTGGGTCAGCGCTTGGACGGCCTGCTCGCGGTTGCGGGCGTGAAGCTGCTGCATCTCCTGCTGCGCTTGCGACAGCAGAATATCCGGGTCTTCCAGCTGGTCGAGCTTGACTCCAAACAGTGCGGCGAGATATCCCCAGACCCTTTTAAACATGAGCAAGTTTTCCTTCGGAAGCGTAGCCGGTCAAATTGCAGCCTAATAGCCTAAAGCTGCTCACTCGGTCGCTAGAGAGATCAATCAAATCGAATCGAGCCGAAACGGCAGCGTCGCCGGGGTTTAACAAACAAGAGGAAGAGTAAATCGACTCTCACGGAATTATAGCTTACTTACGGTTGCATTGTAAACGCGGCGCGAAGCGCTCTCAGCCGGTTCAGGTACAATGGCGAGTTACCATGAACGCACTCCTCACCGACACAATCGCTGCCCTCGCCACTCCGCCGGGGCGCTCGTCGGTGGCGATGTTCCGGGTGAGCGGTCCCGCCGCTTTCGCCGTGTGCGACACGATTTTGCGCTCCCGCAAGCCTTCGGCGAGCTACCCGACGCGCACTCTGCACCGCGCCCGAGTGGTCGATCCGGACAAAGGAAGCGAGACCGTCGACGATGTTTTCGTTGCGGTGTTCCACGCGCCTCACTCCTACACAGGCGAGGACGTCGCCGAAATTACCTGCCACGGCGGGGAGATCCCGATCCGGCGAACCTTGCAGCTGCTGATGGCTCACGGCGCGCGCCTCGCCGAACCGGGCGAGTTCACGCTGCGCGCTTATTTAAACGGCAAGCTTGATCTGGCGCAGGCGGAAGCGGTGGCGGATATGATCGACGCGCGCACCGACGAGGCCCACCATCTCGCCAAAGCCCAGCAGGCGGGACGCTTGTCGGCGGAAGTGAACACGCTGCGCGACCAGGTGCTGGGAGTGCTCGCGCGGATTGAAGCGACGATTGATTTTCCGGAGGATGTCGGCGAGTTTCCTTCCATCTGGGCCGCGCGCGAACTGACGGAGGCGAACCATTCGCTTCAGAGCCTGATTAGTTCGGCGGGGCGGGGTATGCTGATCCGCGACGGCGCGCGCGTGGCTTTGATCGGCAGTCCGAACGCCGGGAAGTCGTCGCTGCTGAACGCGCTGCTGCGCCGCGACCGCGCGATTGTCACCGCCGTGCCGGGTACGACGCGCGACGTGATCGAGGAAAGCATCGTCGTGAACGGGGTGGTACTGCGCTTGAGCGACACGGCGGGAATCCGGGAATCGTCGGATGAGGTGGAGCGTCTCGGCATCGACCGCTCCCGAGCCGCCGCGACCGACGCCGACGTGGTTGTCTGGGTGCGCGATGCGAGCCTTGCGTCTGAAACGACGGAGGATTCCGAGATGCAGCGCCTCGTATCCGGCAAGCCGCTGGTGGTTGCCTGGAACAAAGTCGATCTGCTGCTGGGCGAT
>CAXSEA010000116.1:0-10823 GCA_964235675.1 uncultured Armatimonadales bacterium
GCAGAGTCCGCAAGCGCTTGCCGTGTCGGCGCTGCGCGGGTTCGGCATCGAAGAATTGGAGCAAGAAATCGCGCGGTTAGCGATGGAGCGCTGCGGCGGTCAAGCCGAATCAGAATCCGCATCTGATTCGGGGAGCGGAACTGAATCCGGCAGAGCCGTGGTCACGCATGCGCGTCACTTGGCTATGCTGAGGGAAGCGTCGGACGCCGTGGCGAGGGCATTGCAAGCGCTGGATGAGGCGATGCCGCTGGATTTCGTGTCGATTGAGGCGCAGACGGCGTTGGACTCTCTTGGCGCAGTCACGGGGCAGACCGCGCCGCAAGACGTGATCGGCGAGATTTTCAGCAAGTTCTGCATCGGGAAGTAGCCTGATATTTGCGCCGGCGCGAGGACGTTATCTCTGGTGGTTGGCTTCCACCGACTGCATGAGCCGCGCGGTCGGCTTGCGCTGCACCAGATCACGGTGGTCAAGACCGGCGGCGTCGAGGGTGGAGTGCCAAGCTTGGAACCTGCGCCGTGCCGCTGTCAACAGCGCCATATCGCTGAGCGACATCTCTTTTGCATTCAGAGCCTCGCCGCGGCTGGACTTTTCGCGGATGGCGTCGAGTATAACTTCGTCGGTCCAAGCCTTGTAGCGGCGTATCTCGCCGTAGTCCAGACCGGCGGCCTGGATAGCGGCGCGCCAGGAGCCGAAGTGGCTTTTCTTCGTGGCCGCCGCCGCAAGCTGGGGATCGATTTTTGTGCTGACGTTGCGCCACGACAGGTCGGCACCGCCCGCGTGCAACTCGCGAATCCGCGACAAAATCCGCTCACGCGTCCAGCTTTGATATCGGCGTACCTGCTCATAGTCCAGGCCGGCAAACTCGACCGCTTCCTGCCAGGAGCCGAAGTAGCGGGTCGCGGCCCGGAGCAGGGCGAGGTTGTCACGGCTCATCGACGAATAGCTGAGAGATTCGCCCCGCGTATAAATATCGGTCACCTCTGCGGCGATTACGGTTTTGCACCACCGGCGTTTCATGTATACTGCCTATCTAAAACAATCCCTGAGAATCAGTCGCGGCTTGCTGCCGCTCCGAGAGTAATTGCCCTTTTGACGAAGCCGTCGCTCATCGGGCGATGTTTGACGCTTCTGGCTTAAAAGGAACTAAACATTGGACAACGGCCAAGCAGATTTGATGCATGATTAATTCACCCTCATCCGCGCAAGCTCAGAACCAGCCGCCCGATCCGGCGAGTAAATTCAATGGGAATGCGGATTCCGAGCGCCGCATGCTCGCGCCCTACCTTGTGACGGTGCTATTGTTCGCCGTGGTCGGGCTGATATTCGGCTGGCTGTGGGGCGCGGCTGTCGCGGCCGTTCTCGGGAGCTTGTATACGTTCATCGCCTGGGCATCAGCGGGCAGCTATTTATACGATCTTCATGAAGGCGAGCTGCTGGACGTTTCTCGCGCCCCGGAGACTTATAAATTCTCCGAGGAGATGGCTGAGTCGCTTGGAATCGATCCGCCGACGATCTACCGCATGAATGTGGATCAGCCTCAGATTTGTGTCAGCGCCATCGGCACGGGCAGCCGCGCGCGCGGTCGGATCGGCATCAGCAAGGGCTTTTTCGAGCATATCCACAGCGACCAGCTTCAGGTGCTACTGGCGGTGTCGATGGCGCGGATTGCCACGGGAGAAGCGACGCTTATCAGTAAGGCGTCGGCGCTGGCGTGCTTTCCATTGCAGTTCGCGCAGTCGAGAAGCGTCAATTTCTCGATAGGCCCGATTGTGGCGGACCCGGAATGCGGCTTGAATTTTTTGGGCAAGTTTTTCCTGATCGTCTTCACGCCGCTTTCCCGCATTGTGCTCGCACTGGCGCAGGTGCGCGTTTCCGTGCTCCGCTGCGATCTGGCCTCCACTCGAATCGGCCACCGCTCGTTCGAGCCGATCCGTGTTGAGGCGGCTTTGCGGTGGCTGCAAAAACAGCAGCCACCGGCGCTCACCGATCCGATGGTCGATTTTAATCCGGCGGAAGCAAGCGCGTACCTGGTCTCGCCGTTTGAAACGGATTTCGACCCCGAGACTCGCGCCGCGACCGTGCAGCCGCCGCTTTGGAAAAGGTGCCGTTTCCTGGTCAGCAGCGCTGCGCCCAGCCTCGCTGAGCGGATCGCCGCGCTGGAAAGCGCCGGCGCAAAATCTTCGACGATTACCTCATCCCGTGCCGATAAGCCGAGCTCGTAGCACTCTCCGGGTTGACTTGCCGCAAAATGGGGAGGTATAACATCGCGTCTTTGGATGACAGTCCGAAGCGTACTAGGGCGGTTGGCTCAGGGGTAGAGCGCTTCCTTGACACGGAAGAGGTCACTGGTTCAAATCCAGTACTGCCCACCAGTTCTTTTGCACATGCGCGTAAATTAAAGAATTTGCGCGCATTTGGATGATATTTGATAGTTGCTCAAATGTTGTTTGGCGTTCCTTTATTAGAATGGACGCTTATTTTTTCGAGTAGACCGCATTCTTGCAACGCTTTTACCGTTTTTAGCGGAGGGGTATGCGCTGTCGCCGTTACCGCCGCAACAATGGTGAGACTGAAACCTTTTACGAAAACCTCAGGCCCGCCGCGAACCTTGCCGACGCGCGTGACCGCTGGAGCCAAGACAATCGCTCCCCCAGCTGCACCAGGGCCGCAATCAAAATCGTGCTCCTATATCTTCCTCGCGCACGACACTAGCAGCCTTAGCACCTAATCCATCGGAATCTCCCGCATAGCGCGCCGAATGCGCCGGTATATTCGCCATGCCGCGCTTGTTTGGGCAGAGTGACGGCTACGCGATCTGCGCACCGACAATATCATTCGCAAGACTGCATTGCGCTTTTGGGCGCGCAGGTAGTCGGAGCGGAGTTGAATGCACCAAATTTGCCGCTCCAAGTGAGTCATGCGCATTTATTTCCCCACGGTGGCAAAGGTTAACAGTCGCCCGTGCGTAGGACTCGAATAGCGGCGGCCTTAAGCAAAAATCGAGCGCAACTTGCCGTGCCGATCCCCTCAGCTGCGGAGGCTACGCTCCATGACGTTGACGCACAGCCGGGCGGCGTTGTTCAGTCGGCGGCGTCAATCTCTTCCTGCGGCGGCGCGGAGCCGGCGTCATCAGTCACTGTCAACGCGGCGGCATCTCTCGCGGCGGACGCGTTCTGATCGCGCTTCACCGTATGATAGGCCAAGATTAGCACCGCGACTCCCAGCGCCATGATGAACTCACCCGCATCGAGCGGCCCGTTCAGCCAAGGACCGCCGACAACCGGCGTATCAGACTGGGTGGTACACGCTTCGATGAAGTAGATTCCATCGATGCATATCAAAAATCCGGCGAGCAGTAAAAGAAGCGCCAAGCAGGGAAGCGGATATGTCCAGTACAAGCGTTTGGTTGTGGGCTAGTCGTTTGACATGACGCATCATTCTCCGTTATGCGGTGTTATTCCTTTACCGCCGCCATGCTGAAGCGCCAAGTCTCCCGCTGGCGGGGCGTCGGGTTTACGCGTTCTGCGAGCGCCGATCAGCACGAGCACGGCTCCGGTGAGCGCCAATGCTTCTTGACCGGCTTTTGTCCACGCGGCCATGGCTGCGCCGCCATATCGCGTATGGAGCGGCAGAGTGAGACGTGCCGAGCTGAAGGCGAGCATCAGCATGCCTGGGATAAGTAGTCGCAGCGCCTTAACATTGGATTTTTTCGAGGTTTCCAAACCGCGTGGAGTAGCGGTCGTGGACGGGTATTCGGGGCGTGGCGGCCAGGTCTCGGGCATATCGGATTATCCACCACCCTGCAGCGGAGTTCATTTTTACGGGGTGACTGATTTGCGGGGGCGGCAGCGGCGTTTAAGGGTCTGGCCGGAATGAGCTAATATGAAATATGTCCTGCCGTGGTATCGCTGTCGGATTCGTCACTATGGTTTTAGCAATTGCCGGGTTTGCCCTCATTGCTCAGCCGTGGTTTCCGGCTCAGGTCTGGTCGTTGCTGGCGTACCTTGTTTTCCTTCATGCGTTTGGCTTGCGGCATTTGTACTGGCACCGGTTGTTCAAAAAGAAGCCTGTGGCTGGGCCAACGGCTAAACCTGTAGCATACGCGATTCCCACAATGGACCAGATCCCAGAGCATGCCGTCGTCAAGCTTCTGGTCGACCTGCCGATTGCCGGGATAAGCGCTGGAGAATCGGGGACTGTTGTGGCAATCTACAGCAATGGCAAATCGTACGAGGTGGAATTTGTTGGTTCGAGCGTCTTCGAGAGCCGCCTGGTCACCTGCGAGCGCGACGAGCTGGTGGTGATACGGGCTGATGAGGACGAATTTGCCGACGATTGATGCATAGACTGGTCGTCACCAACGCCTGATAGTCTGCGGCCCGTATCCTGCGACTAATTCGGTGCCGATGCGAAAAGATAGTGCGCCCGAGCGCGGTCATGAACGCGTCGCTGGTTAGCAGGCGAAGGGTAGGGCGATCATTCCTTATTTAGTTTTCTCTATGAGGGTGAAGCTGCCCTGGTTGAATGAATCGAGCGCCCGGCACTCTTGCGGGCAATTAGTATCACGGATGCATCAGGTCATAGATTTTATGCGAAAAGTTGTGCAATTCGGCACTTTTTCCATCATACTAGCGGTATGAATACGCGACGCATTTTTCAAGCTGCCATGCCAGCCGCTCTGCTCACCCTACTCCTTGGCAGCCATGCGACGCCCGCCCGCGCCGATTTTCCGGAAACGGTCCTGCATACCTTCGCCGGAGCAGGCTCCGACGGCGGAAATTCGTTGGCCGGAATCGAGATCGCCTCCGACGGCACCCGGTACGGCAGCACCGAGCGAGGCGGCACAAAAAATCTCGGCACGGTTTTCAAAATCTCTCCTAGTGGAGTCTATTCGGTTCTCCACAATTTCGGCGACGGCAGCGTGAGCAATGACGGCAAGTATCCGACGTCTCTGAACATCGGCCCCGACGGAACGATCAACGGCATGACGATCGCGGGCGGCGCGTACAACTACGGAACCGCGTTCGTCATCACCCCCGCAGGGGCGGTGACTATCCTGCACTCGTTCGCTGGAGGGTCAGATGGCGCGAACCCGTATGGCGGCGTGACTATCGGCAGCGACGGCAAAATTTATGGAGTCACCAGCGGTATCGCGGACCAGAGCAACAGCGACTACGGCACCGTTTTCAACATGAACACGGACGGCAGCCAGTACGCAGTGCAGTTCCGCTTTACTAATGCCAATCGCGGAACGGATGGCCAGAACCCCGACTGCACGCTGACTCCCGGCCTGACCGGCGACAGCGCGCTTTATGGGACGACGTACTCGGGAGGCTCGGCAGACTCCGGCACGGTGTTCTCCGTCACGCCCGGCTCCGGCGACGGCAGCGGCACGTTCAAGCTGCTCCACACCTTCGGCGACGGCAGTGTGGCGAACGACGGGGCCAATCCCGACCGGGGCCGCATGCAGCCCGATTCCACCGGCGATTTCTTCAGTACCACCTTATACGGCGGCGACTCGGACAACGGAACTGTCTGGGAGCTAACCCCGACCGGAACCGAGACGATCCTGCACTCGTTCGAAGGCGACGGGGACGGCGCTAATCCCGAAGGAACCATGACTCTCGCCAGCGACGGCAACTACTACGGCGATACAATTAATGACGGCGCATTTGACGCCGGCGAAGTATTCAGCATCTCTAAAACCGGGAGCGCCTTCAGCGTCGTTTACGATTTCAACACCGCCGGCGACAATTCCGATGGCGCAAATCCCTACTATGGGCCGTCGGAAGACAGCGACGGCAACCTAATCGGCACCACCTTTTATGGCGGCGACGGCGATAGCGGCGATGGCGTCATCTATAAAATCGCCGCTGGCTTGCCTAACCCGGTGAAGCTCTCGGCCGTGACCCTGACACCCGCAAGCGTAACGAGCGGCTCTACGTCTCAGCTGCTGATTACGCTCAAAAAGCCTGCCCCGACTGCGGGGGCCGTCGTTACCCTGACAAGCAGCGCCGCCGCCGCGACTGTACCCAGCTCCGTGACTATCCCGGCCAACGCCGAAACCGCGACTGTTACAGTCAATATGAGCGCAGTCAGCCAAACCTCCAGCGCGACAATCACGGCCACGTACAACACGACCAAGGCCAGCGCCAAGCTTACTATCACGCCGGGTTCCGGTCCTACGCTGACCTCGATTTTGCTCTCGCCTGCGTCCACTCCTGGAACCCTGTCCACCACCAACAACAGCGTCGCTCTCAGCGCGAACGCTGCCAGCAATACTACCGTGACGCTCACTTCCAGCAATACGAGCGTGGCAACCGTTCCATCAAGTGTAGTCATCAAAGCCGGTTCCAGCTCGCAGGTGTTTACTATCGCCACCTCTACCGTGACAAGCGCGCAGACTGTGACTATCACGGCTACAGCCGGCGGCGTCAGCCAATCCAGTACGCTTACCGTCGTTCCGGGCTTGAAATCAGTTACCCTTCAAACAGCCAGCGTCAAGGGAGGCACAACTACCTCCACGAATCGCGCTTATCTCACAGGCAATGCGGCGGCGAGTACGTCGGTGACGATCACGTCCAGCAATACGAGCGTGGCAAAGATCACGACCACGCCGGTGACTATCGCCTCCGGCTCCAGCTCGCACGTATTCACCATCGTGACCAGCCCGGTGACCACCACCCAAACCGTGACGATCACCGCGACGGCAAACGGCATCAGCAAGTCCTCCTCGCTCACAGTCACGCCGTAACAGCCGCAAGCCATGGCTTTCCAGTCCACGAAGCCATGGCTCGGCCAAATGTCGCTCCCGCTGTCTGATACTGGCCAACCTGTGCTCGCGTCCCTATTTACGTCCCTTCACGAAGTGTCGCCACAATTGCGCGCCAGCTGGGCGGCAATGTTCTATGCGTTCTGCGTTCCTGTCTCCTTGACCTAATTTAGCGGCCCTCGGGTCGGACCGTGGGCCGAGTTGTAATCAGGTGAGTAGAGCTTATGGAACACGCTGCTGAACTGCGCGAGCATTGGCGTTCGGAGTACGACCTAGCCGGTTGTCAGAACAGCCGGAACGGTATTTCTGCCACCTGAGCCTTCGTCGCCGCCGCGCACAACCCCTCCCAGTAGACACTTGGCTTGGGTCTTTCCACTGGAAAGAGTTCAGCAATCCTCCTGACAACAAGCATCCAGATTTATGATGGCCTGGTCCTTTTTCTTGTATGATTTAGGCACGGCAAATCTGTCGCATGGGTAAGCTCGACATTTCGCGCTTCGGACAACAGCCTGTGCAGACAAATCGTTTATGCCGAACATAGTCTTAAGGCATACTGCCGACACAGCCGACATCATGACTATTCATCCTGTACAGACCTCCAGTTTCGATAAGAAGCAGATCGATGCGCTGATCGCGGAGGGTTGCCATTCGGACGCCCTGGCGGCGATGCGGTCGTTTTTCTTCGCCGCTCCGACTTTGTCGAACGCGTCGTTCGTCGTGGCGCGAATGCCGAAGGTGCAGCATCTGCAGCCGTCGCGGGTGCAGATGCGTCTGGCGATTCTGCGCTCGTTTACCGTGGAGCCGGCGGCGGCGCTGCTCCGGGCTTATGCCGCGTTGTACGGCGTCGATCTGGAGCTACGATTTGGGGAGTTCAACACTTACGCACAAGAGCTTTTGTCGCCGACGAGCTTCCTGGCGGAGTTTCAGCCGAACATCGTAGTGGTAGCCGCGCAGACGCGCGACTTGCTGCCGGATGCTTGGGATAAGTCCAGCCTCGACATAAGCATCGATTTGCCTGCCGCCTGTGAGCGCGCGCTGGCCGATATGCGGGGCTATTTGCAAGCGTACCGCTCCCGAAGCTCGGCGAGTATCGTGGTGCAGATGCTGGAGCTGCCGGAGTGGCCTGTTGACGGCGTGCTGGGGAGCCAAGCGTCGCAGACCGACGTCGCCATGCACATATCGCGGTTTAATGACGGCTTGCGCGAGATCGCTGCCGCGCTCGACGGCGTTTACCTGCTGGACTACGACGCTCTGGTGGCGCGGCATGGCCGTGAGCGGTGGCATGACGAGCAAAAGTGGCTGACGATGCGCATGCCGGTCTCGGCGGACTGCCTGCCGTCTCTGGCTCAGGAGTATTTGCGCTTCGTCCTGCCCCTGGCGGGGAAGAGCTGCAAGGCCTTGGTCTGCGATCTCGACAATACGTTGTGGGGCGGGGTAATCGGGGAAGACGGCATCGCCGGGATCAAGCTCGACGCGGAATATCCCGGCGCGGCGTATCGCGCTTTGCAGCAGGTGATTGCCAATTTAGCCAAGCGGGGCGTAATCCTGGCGATTGCCAGCAAAAACAACGAGGCGGACGCGCTGCTAGCGATTGAGCAGCATTCCGGGATGCTGCTGAGGGCTAAGGATTTTAGTGTGATGCGCATCAACTGGAACGACAAAGCGCAAAGCTTGCGGGAAATCGCCCGCGAGCTGAACATCGGCATCGATTCGCTGGCGTTTATCGACGACAACCCCGTGGAGCGCCGGCGCGTGCAGGCCGAGCTGCCCGAAGTCTGCGTGATCGATCTTCCCGCCGACCCAATGCGCTACGCGTCCGCGCTGCAGGCTTGCCCGGTATTCGAGCGGCTGAGTATATCGTCGGAAGACCGCGAGCGCGGGCGCATGTACGCCGAGCAGCGGGAGCGCGCCGCGTTGGAAGGCTCATCGGGAACGCTCGAAGAGTTCTATCGCTCCCTCAAGCAGACGCTGGAAATCGCGCCGGTGGATGACTTGTCGCTGGCCAGGGTCGCGCAACTGACACAGAAGACTAATCAGTTCAACACCACAACTCTGCGATGCTCCGAGCAGGAGATCGCGAGCATGGCCGCCGACACCGACTGCGACGCGCTCTGCATGCGGGTGACCGACCGCTTCGGCGACAACGGCATTGTCGCGGTGGCGCTGCTGCGCTATAGCGGCGACCGATGCGAGATTGTCGATCTGCTGATGAGCTGCCGGGTGATCGGCAGGAAGGTGGAAACGGCGATTCTGGCGCAGATCATGCGGCGTGCCCGGAAAGAAAGAGGCTCGAACGTGCTCTGGGGATGGTTTATCCCGACGGCGAAGAATGCGCCCGCTGCCGAATTCTATCCGCAGCATGGATTTGCCGCTGCGCTTACGGAAAGCGATGGTCGAACGGCCTGGGAATACGATTTAACGCAAGCGTTGTTGCAATCTCCCGACTTTATCGAACTGGTGGGTGCTGGAGTAAGCATCGACGCGCCCGTCGGTAAAATCGCGGCTTAAGCGTCAAGCGTTTTGAACGGCTTGGAAGGGTGAAATTGGCTATGTCTGCTCGACCGAACTCGGAAACTGTTGCGCGCGTTTGCGCTGTCGTGGCTGATCTTTTCAGCGTGCCGGAAGATGAACTGAGCGGAGCGTCGTCTCCGGCCACAGTTCCCGCGTGGGATTCGATGGGACAGCTGAACTTGATTCTTGAAATCGAGCAGCAGTTCGGGATTGAGATGAGCCAGGAGCGAGTAATGAGAATCACCGACATCGACTCGATCGCCGAAATAATTGATTCAGCAGCCGCTTGATGCTCGGCTGCTGAATCAAAACAGCGACACTGACTAGCCGCCGCCGGACCCGCCCTTTTTGCCGCCGGCTGCCGGATTGCTGGATGCATTGATCTGACCTGCTGTCGGGCCTGCGCTTTGCGGCAGGAAAGTGCCCGCGCCAGCGTCGCTTTGCGTCTCTGGGCCACCGCCCTGAGCTTGCGGGCTGCCGCCGCTGTCACCGCCGCCGCCTTGCTTGCCGCCGCCGGCCTGGCCGCTCTTTGCCGGCTTGCCGCCGGGCTTCTGGGTGGATTGCTGCTGCCCGCCTTGTGGTTGCTGGCCGTTTTGCCCCGCCGGGCCTTGTGCCTGCCCCTGCTGGATTTGCACTTTCTGCCCTTCCAGCATCGCGTCGGTCGGAGTTGCCACCAGCTGCTCGTTGCCCTTCAGGCCGCTGGTGATGAGCGAGACGTTGCCGTAATCGCGAGCCACTGTCACCGGCTGGAAATGCAGCTTATGGTCCGGCGTGACGACTATCACCTGCGTGTTGTCGGTATTCGTGATGACGGTCGTGTCCGGGACGAGCAGCCCTGGCGAGCTCTTCAAATGGAAGGCGACTTCGGAGAACATTCCCGGCTTTAGGATGCCGGACGGATTTAACAGGCGCACCTCGGTCACGAGCGTCCGCGACGAGGGGTCGAGCGCATCGGCCGTTCGCGCCACGGTGCCCTGGAAGACGCGTCCTGGAATCGACGCGACGCTGATCTTCGCGACGGTTCCCGGATGCACCTGAGCCGAGTAGCTTTCGCCGACGTTGACATAGATGTGGAGAATGCCGAGCTGCGCTTCGGAGAAGAGGCTGCCGCTGGCGCCGGCGGATGTGCCGCTGCTCGAACTGGAGCTTGCCAGTGAGCTGTTGGAGCTGGAGCTTGCGTTGGAAGAGCTGCCGAGCGTACTGCCGCCGCTGGCCGCGCTGCCGCTGCTGCCCACGCCCGCGCCAGCGCTTCCACTGGAATCTCCCGAACCTGACGCTTCCGCGCCGCTCGAGCCGATCAGCGCGCCATTGTCGATATTGCGCGCGGTAATCACGCCTGTAAAGGGAGCGGTGACCCGGTTGAAGCCTTGCTGGACAATCAGGCGCTTGAGGTTGTCCTGGTTAGAGGTGACGTTCGCGATAGAGGACGCCACCACCGAACGGGCCGCGTTGACGTTGGCTATGGCTGTTGCCACAGCTGCCTGGCTTGCCAGCACGCCGCCTTGGAAAGCTTTTACGTTGGCGACCGCCGCGTTCACC
>CAXSEA010000117.1:0-10737 GCA_964235675.1 uncultured Armatimonadales bacterium
GTGCTGCTGATCGTGTTTGTGTAGATCTCGGTGGATGCCGCCGCAAAAAAACCCAGATGACACGCGAACGACAATACCCCTCGAATAGCGGCGCGGCTGCTCAACGCCCGAGCCGACGGTTCAACCGCCGGCTGGTCGATCTCGAAGCCGACTTTTCTCCGGTCAATATTCAATCGAATGTGCCGCAGAACATCCGGACGATCAGCGGGCGCATCCGCAACGTCAGTCCGGCGGGCATGTTCGCGGAGTTGGACTCGCCCTACGAAATTGGGACGCGCTTCCAAGTGCGGGTCCCAATCAATGGAGGCCTGCGGACGCTCTATGTGATTGTTTGGCGCGTCGATCACTCGCGCGGCGAGCAGGAGCCGCCGGTATTTGGCCACGGCATGAAAATCACGACCGCCGGCGAGGATACCCTGAACGCTCTCATCGACTTTGTCAACGACGCCGCCGACCGCGCCGAGCTCGCCGCCGGAGCTTAACGCTTGCCGGGCGTGATGCCGAGCTGATTCCAAATCCCATCCACCTTGCGCTTGACGTCGTCCGACATGACGATCAGCGGCGGCCATTCGCGGGTGAATCCCTCTTCCGGCCATTTGCGGGTGCCGTCGATTCCCATTTTCGAGCCGAACGCCGCGCCGGTCGACGCATGGTCGAGCACATCGACCGGGCCTTTCACGAACGTGATATCGCGCTGCGGATCGATATTCGCCAGCGTCCGCCAAAGCACCTCGCCTGGCTTCTGCACATCCACGTCCTCGTCCACCACGACAATCACCTTGGTGAACATCATCTGCCCGAGTCCCCACAGCGCGTGCATGATCTTGTACGCGTGCCCAGGGTAGCGCTTTTTAATTCGTACCAGCGCCATGTTGTGGAACGCGCCCTCCACCGGCAGATTGTAATCGATAATCTCCGGCGCGACCACCTTCACCAGAGGCAGAAACAACCGCTCCGTCGCCTTGCCCAGATAAGCGTCTTCCATCGGCGGCGGCCCGACAATCGTCGTCGGGTACACGGCTTTTTTGCGCCGGGTAATCGCTGTCACCCGGAAAATAGGATAGTCGTCGGCTAGCGAGTAGTAGCCCGTATGATCGCCGAACGGCCCCTCCCGCCTCCGCTCCGACGGCGCAACTTCGCCTTCAATAACGATCTCAGCGTCGGCAGGCACTTCCATGTCGATACTGACGCACTTCACCAGCTCAATCGGCTTCTTGCGCAGGTACCCGGCGAATATCAGCTCGTCGATCTCGTCCGGCAGCGGCGCGGTGGCGGAATAAGTGACGACCGGGTCGCCGCCGAGCACGATCGCCACCGGAATAGCGCGCCCTTGCGCCTCGTACTCGCCATAATGCCGATGCCCCACCTTATGCCGTTGCCAGTGCATGCCGGTGGTGTGGGCGTCGTACTTTTGGATGCGGTACATGCCGACGTTCCGCTTGCCCGTAACCGGCTCCTTCGTGAACACCAGCGGAAGCGTGATATACGGGCCGCCGTCGTCGGGCCAGCAAGTCAGGATGGGCAGCGCGTCCAGGCTTGCCGCTTCGCCGCGCAGCACCACTTCCTGGCAGGGCGCACGGGTCACCATTTTGGGAGCGAGGTTGGCCAGCGGCAGCAGCTTCGGCGCGAGCGACATCAGGCCACTCAGCGATTTAGGCATGTTGCCCGGCAGCGTAACCAGCTCGCCGATACCGGCGGCTAAATCGTCCAGGCGCTCGGCCCCGAGCGCCCACGCCATCCGCTTCTCCGACCCGAATAAGTTGATCGCAACCGGCATCTCGTAGCCGGTCACGTTCTCGAAAAGCAGCGCCGGGCCGCCGCCCGGCATCTTCATCACGCGGTCGGCGATTTCGGTGATTTCGAGCACCGGGCTGACCGGCTGCTTGATACGCCGCAGCTCGCCGCGCTTGTCGAGCAACGAAATAAATTCTTGGAGACTGGAATAGGCCATAAAGTGAGCGGTGCGAACCATTGGCACCTGGAGTCGAAACCCGCCAACCCCGATCAGCGTTCCTGCGCCTTCACGGCGGACGGCGCTTCTTCGCTAACCAATACAAACCTAAACTGAGGATTGTAGCGCTTGTCGCAGCGGGCGCACGACGAATTGCTCAAGCGGCGCTGCCGATGAATCTGCCTGCGGCAGCCTGGGCACTCGTAGATCAGCAGCTTCCTGGCTTTCGGATAAAGGGGATGGCGCGCGTACTTGCGCAACACCCCTAGCCGTTGCGCCAGCTCCCAGAACTCGCGCCGATGGTGCAGATGGACGATATGGGCCACCTCGTGCCGAAACGTGTTGATTGTCTCGTCCCACCCATATTCCCGGTACGCCTGCCAGGAAAGGACAATCCGGTGCTCACGCTTCTGGTAATAGCCGCCGAACGATTTGCGCAATGAGAACTCGATGGTTGGCATCGTCAGCCTGCCGCCGAAATGCTCGGCGTTCAGCCGCACAAATTCCCCTTGCAAGCGAGCGATTATTTCCGCGATTGCCGCCGCTTGCTCCCGCGCCGCCGACGATTTCGTGACCCCGCTCAAGCCGGCATCTCCGAAAGGGTGGGGACACTTCCGCCCGCCAGAAGCGCGCGCGGAGTCTCCTCCGTGACAATCTCGAACTCGCGCGGCGAGAAAGCGAGACGGCAGTTGCGGATGGCCCTTTTTTGCGACGACAAGGGGTAATCCGATCCGAGTACCAGACGCTCCGGGCCGACCATCCGGCAGATGCGGCGGAGCACTCGCGGCGGCTGCCAGCTCGTCTCCAGCCACAAATTCGGCGCGTGCTTGGCGATTCGGCACACCGCGCCCGGCCGGTTCCATCCGGAATGGCCGCAGACGAATGTCAGCATCGGAAACGACGCCACCATCGCCCGCAGCTCGTTCACCCAATCCATCTCGTTTTCCAGTTCGGCATAGATCGGATAATCACCGGTGTGTAGAAAAATCGGCTTCCGAAAACCCGCCACCCGCAGCTCCTCCAAAATTTCGTAAGTGCGCCGGTCGCCGAACGTGAGCCGCTGCAAGCTGCTATGGAATTTGAATCCGGCAATCGGAGCGGCCAGAGTGCGGCGCAGCTTCGCCTTCCAATCCTCGGCCCACGGATCGACACTGCCGAACGGCAGCAATATTCCCTTAGTCGCTTCGCAGACGGCGACCACCTCATCCGTGGGAATAATCGGGTCGATAGCCACCACCACCGACTGCCGCACCTGGTTGCGCGCCATCTCCTGAGTCAACCGGCGAGAATCGGCCTGCAGCAGACGTCGCACCATTTCCGAATAAATCACCGGCGACATCATCCGCATATTGCGCAGCGCCGCGTCGTTTCGGTAATTCTCCGCGACCGTTTCAATGGTCTCAGCCCATAAAACGTCGATCCAGGAGCCGGAATCCGTCAGCGGCTTCAGCGTCTTATAGTTCTCGCCCTGACGCTCCGGCAGCTTGCTTCCCGGCGTCGTGATATGGCAGTGGAAATCAATCATCGTTTGGAGCCGGCCTTCGTATCATCGTTTCCGCCGGCTTCGGCGGCGCGAAACACTTCAAGGACAATGTCGCGTTCCACAGGCGCTTCGTCGCCGATCTCATAAGCCGCAAGCAGCGCCGCTAGCGCGCGCCCATCGATTCGCGCTGGATTGCCGCAGTTGAGATAAGCCAGCGGCTCGCCCCGCTCGACATGCTCCCCGACAGTTTTCGCAAGCCAAATACCGGCCTCAGAGTCAATCCCATCCCCTTTGCGCTTGCGGCTCGCGCCCAGCATCGCCGCGCAGCGCGCCGCCTGAGCGGCGTCGACACTGCGGACAAATCCGCTTTGCCCGGCAGTGACAGTCCCAGCTTGCCAATGCGCCCGAACAAATTGATCTAAATCGTTCATATCGCCGCTCGCTTCAAAAGCCGCGAAATTTCCGCCCTGAGCCTCAACAATCGCCGCCAGCTTCTCGTAAGCCGCGCCACTGCCAATTAGCCCTTCACCATCCGTCTCTGACTCCCAGCCGATCAATTGGCACGCCTCGGCAAACAACGCGCTCGTCAGAGTCGCCAAGCGCGTCTCGTTGCACGCCGCTCCGGGTTTGATCGAGGCCGCCGCTTCCCGCAGCTCAATCGCGTTGCCGACTGCGCGGCCAAGCGGCTGGTCCATATCGCTCAAGATGATCGCGCACGCTTTCCCATGCCGCTCAGCAATTGCCAGGCACGTCCGCGCCAATCCTCGCGCCGATTCCATGTCCCGCATAAACGCGCCGGAGCCGACCTTGATATCGAGCAGCAGAGCGTCCGCCCCGCAGGCGAGCTTTTTCGACATGATCGACGACGCGATCAGCGGAATACTCGCCACCGTGCCGCTGACGTCCCGCAACGCGTAAATCGCACGGTCGGCGGGAGCGAGCGTGTCCGATTGAGCGCAGAGGCAAGCGCCTATCCCACTGACCTGGCGCAAAATCTCGCCGTCGCTCATCCGAGTCCGCAGACCCGGTACGCTTTCCAGCTTGTCCAGAGTGCCGCCCGTCAGTCCAAGCCCGTGGCCGGACATCTTCGCCACGGAAGCGCCGCCCGCCGCCAGCATCGGCACGAGCGCCAGCGTGGTCTTGTCGCCGACCCCGCCGCTGGAATGCTTGTCGAGCGTCGGCCCCGGCAGCGACGACAAATCCAGCGTGCCGCCCGAGCGCAGCATGGCGTCGGTGAGCGCGCAGGTCTCATCCAAGCTCATGCCGTTGATCGTCACCGCCATCAGCCACGCGCTCATCTGGTAATCGGCAATCGCGCCGCTCGTGAACCCGGCCACAATCGCATCGAGCGCGCCGCCGTCGAGTTCTTTGCCAAGCCGTTTTGCGTCGATCCAGTCGAGTATTTGAGCCATGTTAAATCGCCGCCACTCAAGTGGAAACGTGGCAAAATTGTAGCACAGCCGCCGGATATCAAGCGGCTCCGAGACGCCGCAGAGACGGTACAATGCCGCGATGACACCCGAACCCCAACAAAATCCAATCATCGTCGCCGTCGATGTCAGCAGCGCGTCTGAAGCGGAGCGCCTGGTTAAAGATCTGCACGGCGCGGTCGGCGCGTTCAAAATCGGCCTGGAGCTGTTCAACGCGGAAGGCCCCGCCATCTTCGACCGGCTCCGCGCCGCCGCCGGAGAACCGATCGACATCTTCTACGACGCCAAGCTGCTCGATATTCCCAACACCGTAGCGGGGGCAATCGGCGCGGCGATGAAGCATGGCTTGTGGATGGTTAACGTCCACGCCACCGGCGGCGGCGCGATGATGCACGCTGCCGTAGAGCGCGCAACTATCGCCGCGTCCGAAGCGGGCGTCTCCAAGCCATTGGTGATTGCCGTCACCGTTCTCACCAGCATCGACGCGCACACGCTTAATGAAGAATTGGGCGTTCCATCAAGTCCCCAGGGGCAAGTGGTCCGACTCGCGCGGCTGGCGCAAGCAAGTGGCTGCGACGGCGTCGTCGCCTCGCCGCTGGAAGTGCAAGCCATCCGCGCCGCCTGCGGGCCGGAGTTCCTGATCGTCACCCCCGGCGTCCGGCCCCAGGGCGCGGACGTCGGCGACCAGAAGCGCGTCATGACTCCCGGCGAGGCGGTCCGCCAGGGCGCAAGCTACCTGGTGATCGGTCGGCCTATCACGCACGCCGCGTCGCCCCGCGCCGCCGCCGAGTCGATCATGGCGGAGATAACGGCGGCGCGAGGCTGAATAGCCCGCGTTAGTGGGAGAGCACCGTCTTTTCCAGCCGCATCTCCGCGTCGCGGCTGGTGCCGTTCGCCGGTTCGCGCTCGCTCGTTCCTAGCCACTCGCTCGTCCCAGCCAGCGGGTAACCGAACGTATCGGCGACCTCGCTGAGATAGCATTTTCCACCGGCGACATTCAAACCCTTCAGCAAGCCAGCATTCGCCGCCAGCGCTTCTTTCGCGCCCTTCTCGACAATCTGGAGCAGGTACGGAAAAGTCGCGTTCGTCAGCGCGTAGGTGCTGGTCGCGGGAACCGCGCCGGGAATGTTGGCGACTCCGTAATGCACCACGTCATCCACCGTGAACACCGGCACGGCGTGGGTCGTCGGGTGCATGGTCTCGACGCATCCGCCCTGGTCCACCGCGACATCCACAATCACCGCGCCGGGCTTCATCGTCCGCAGATCGGCCTCGCGCACCAAGACGGGAGCTTTCGCGCCCTTAATCAGCACCGCGCCGATAACCACGTCCGCCGTCTGGATAATCTCCCGGATATGCGCGGCGTTGGAGAAGTACGTCGTGACGTTCGCCGGCAGCACGTCGTCGAGATAGCGTAGCCGGTCGAGATCGACGTCCAAAATCGTGACGTTTGCACCCATGCCCGCCGCTACTTTCGCCGAATTGATTCCCACTACTCCGCCGCCGAGAATCACCACATGCGCCGCCGGCACGCCCGGCACGCCGCCCAGCAGTATTCCCCGGCCTCCTTGCGGCTTCTCCAGGAACTTGGCCGCTTCCTGAATCGCCATTTTGCCCGCGATCTCCGACATAGGCGTCAGCAGCGGCAGACTGCCCGGCGCGCGGCCTTCCACCGTCTCGTAGGCGATGCAGGTCGCATTACTTTTCAGCATGGCGTCAGTCAGCTCCTGCGACGCAGCGAAATGGAAGTAAGTAAAAAGAATCTGCCCCGGACGGATATGCGGCCATTCGTCGGCCAGCGGCTCTTTTACCTTGCAGATCACGTCCGCGCGTCGCCAGACGGCGTCTCGATTGGTCAACTCCGCTCCGGCGGATAAATAGTTCTCGTCGGCAATGCCGGTGCCGAGCCCCGCGCCGGTTTCCACCAGCACTTGATGGCCGCGCGATGTCAGCGCTTCCACTCCCGACGGCACGAGCGCGACACGGTTTTCGCTGTTTTTAATCTCTTTCGGAACTCCGACGATCATATCTTTGTTGCTCCTTGGGGCTATAACTACACTACTGCTGCGCAGATTGTGCGCGATTGTGGCCGCGTCGCCATTTCGCTTTTGATATACCACTTAGCGTCGTTTCAAGCAACGTCCCCCAATTTATGACTCATCCCCTTTCGCCCATCACCTACTGCCGCCGCAATTTGATGCGGATCGTCCCGATGTCTGTTGTGATCGTTTTGTCGGTTTTCCTAATCGCCTCTGTCGTGACCATCGTCAACAGCGTCGATCTCACCGTTACCACGATCTACAACTACACTAAGGCGATGACCCCGATCATCCCCCAGCGAAGCTCGCTGAACGTCGATCCCGCCGACCGTAAAATCGCGCTCCAGCAGCCCGAAACCGACCGCGTTATCGACGCGCGCGGATTGTTCATGGACATCAATACGGTCTTCGGCGCGGCCCCATTCGTGGTAATGGGCGTTCCCGCCGACCAGCGCGCCTACTTGATCGCGCGCGCCCACGACCATCTGATTCCCGGCGGGCGCATGCCTATTCCCGGCCGGGCCGAAGCGGTGCTCTCGTCGGGCCTGGTCAACAACAAAAAGCTCAAGATCGGCGATACGGTCGCCGGGCCGACCGATACCGGCGGCATCGCCGGCGCGCCCGTGCCGGTCAAGCTGGTCGGCATTCTCGACGGCCCCACCTGGATTGCCTTCACCTCGCCGGAGTTTGTCGATGCGGCTCTGCCGCAGATGCCGCATTTCGTCGTGGTCACCTCCAAAACCGAGGCCGGTCTTGGCCCGCTCTCGGCGCGGCTCGATAAGCTGATCGATCACAGCCACGTGCAGCTTTTGTCATACAGAGACTTGGTTAACCAGCTCCGCACCAGCCTCGCCTCGATGTATCTCATCATGACTCTGGTGAATGCCATGGTAATTTTAGTGGTCGCGATGATGAGCGGGATGCTGTCCAATATCTATTTTACTCAGCGCATCACCGAGTTCGCGATTCTCTCGGCAATCGGACTCAAGCGCAGGCTGCTCCTCTGGCACGCCGTTTCCGAGACCGCCATTCTGACCGGCGTCGGGTGGGTTATCGGCGTGCTGTTCACCTGGGGGATGATGTCGGTTTTGCGCGGCACCCTGTTCGAGCCGCGCGGCATGCTGATTAACCCGCACGACCTTGTGGCGTATCTGTACACGGTGCCCATCCCGCTGATGATTACCGCCTTCGCACTGGCCACGATCTCGTTCCGGCTCTCACGCCTGGACCCGGTCAGCATCATCGAGCGCCGCTAGCCAAGAAGCTGAAAGTTCAAATTGGATACTCTCGATAAAACAGCCGCCGTCCTCGACCATGCCGCTCCCGGCGCTCTCCTGAGCGTCCGCAACGCCAGCCTCGCCTACCACGACGGCGAGCGCACTACCTACGCCATGCGCGAGGTCACCGTGGAAATCCCCGACCATGAGTTCGTCGGCATCATGGGGCCGTCCGGCTCCGGCAAATCGTCGCTGCTCTACGTTCTGTCTGGGCTGAAGCGCGCCTCCTCCGGCACTGTCCAGTTCGGCGATCAGGTGCTCAGCGAAATGAGCGATGCGGAAATCACCGAGTTCCGACGCCAGCAGTTCGGCTTTGTGTTCCAGCAGCCCTGGCTGCTGCCCTGGCAGACCGCGATGGAAAACACCCTCATGGGCGCGCCGGAGCTTGGCAAAGCGGCGGAGAACGCCGCGGTCACTCGCTTGAAGCAGCTCGGGGTCGATCACTTAGCCGCGAAGCTGCCGTCCCAGCTCTCCGGCGGCGAAAAGCAGCGGGTGTGCGTCGCCCGCGCCATGATGAATGACCCGAAAATTATCTTCGCCGACGAGCCCACCGCATCGCTCGACCACCGCAACGGACGCATCGTCGTCGATCTGCTCTCCGCCTATAAATCCCAGGGCACCGTGATTATCGTCACCCACGACGCCGAGATGCTTTCCGAGGCCGACCGCATTCTCATCATGCGCGACGGTGCCACAGGCGAATGGATTACGCCCGCCGAGCTTTCGCGGGACCGCGCGCTGCGCGGAGGCATGTGACCATTTGCCCAAAATTGGGAACACTGTGGCAATCCTGAAGAAAAGCCGGTCTTCGGCTGCACGGTAAAACAACGCAAGTGACACTCGATTTCGATCAATATTGGCGGCAAGTACGCGAGCAGCACGCAGCCCACGCCGCTTCCGGATCAATCGACTTCGAGATCATTCCTAAGAATATTTCGGTCGTCGGGCGCGGCGGTACATGGACCATTGACTGGCTGCGCTTTTCTTCCGGCGGCGATTCCGTTATCTACGGCTGGGTAGCGCGTCCGGCGGACCATGAGCCGACCGGAGTGGGCTTTCTTTGGCTCCCTGGCTACTCTTACGGCACTCCGCCCCCGGATACTTCCAACCTAGTGCGCGGCGCGACAACCCTCTGCATCAACATCCACGGCAACATGCCGGACGCCCCGTACCTGAATCCGGCGGGCAAGGACGACTACGTTACCGACGGCATTCTTGACCCGGAGAACTATATTTACAAGCGTGCCGTGCTCCATTCCCTGAGCGCGATGGACGTTTTGGGTCAAGTGGATGGCGTCGATGCCGAGAAGCGCGTCGTCGCGGGAATGAGCCAGGGTGGCGCGCTCGCGCTTCTGGTCGCCGCGAACCATGCCGCCCCCAAAATCTGTTTCGCGGATATGCCGTTCTTGTGCAACCAGCCGCTGGGCATGCAAATCTCCAGCAGCGCCGTTTACAAGACCACGCTTCGCTTTGCCGAGGAGCACGGCGGCAACGTCCTAAAAACCCTCGCCTTATTCGATCCAATGCTCCACGCGCCAGCCATAAAAATACCGACGTCGCTTGTCGTCGGAGGAAAAGACCCTGCATCGCGCGCCGCCACTGTTCCGGCTGTGTATGAAGCCCTGGCCGGCGATTGCAAGCAGCTGCGCTTATTTCCCGACGCCGGGCATGTCTTCGTGCCGGAGATGGTGCAAACCTACGTCGACTGGATAGATCGAATCGTGCTGGGGTGGGGCAGGTACGAAGACCTTTAACGCTAGGCCGCTCACTGCCTCGGCGCGGCGAACCATTAGGCTGCGGCGACCGGTTCCGCAAGGCTGCTCACGCCGCCGCAGAACAATCGGTTCGTCTCCGCCGCGCCGATGCACAATCCCGAAAGCTCCAGCTGCACGGTCGTGTGCCCGATGCCGTACTTATTGAGAAGCACCTCGTTCACCGCTTCCAGAATCGGAGCGCACTCTTCCACCGTCTGCCTGCCCGCCACCTCGATGTGGCAGGACAGATAGTTCATGCCGTCGGAGACGGTCCAGACGTGTAGATCGTGCATCGCGGTCACTTGCGGCAGCGCCTGGACGTCCGCGACCATCGCTTCGACGTTCAGCCCGCGCGGGGTGCCTTCCAGTAAAATATCCGTCGCCTCCCGCAGAATGTTCCAGCACGAAATGACGATGATCGCCGCAATCGCGATAGAAACCAGCGGGTCCAGTACCGTCAGCCCGGTCAGCTTGATGACAAACGCCGCGGCAAGCACCAGAATCGACGAAACCACGTCCGTCGCCATGTGAATGTACGTGGCGCGCATGTTCAGGCTGTGCTGCGCCCCCCCGTGCAGCGCCCAGGTGATTCCGCTGTTCACCACCAACGCCACAGCGGCGACGATAATCATTAGCGGGCTGTTGATCGCCGCCGGATGACCGATTTCCCGAATCGCTCCCCAAAAGATGCCGATCGAAAGCGCCGCGAGCGATGCTGAGTTCACCAGCGCCGCAAGAATCGCGACCCGGTGGTAACCGAACGTCTTGCGGGAGTTCGCCGGTTTCCGCGCCACCCAGACAGC
>CAXSEA010000118.1:0-10732 GCA_964235675.1 uncultured Armatimonadales bacterium
AACCCATCCGTCGCTTCGCGCCACCTTCCCTGTAGGGAAGGAAAAGTCTACAGCCAAATACTGGTTCGGCTAACATAAAGCGCCATCTTATATTTCCTTCCCGACCGGGAAGGTGGCGCGAAGCGACGGATGGGCTCTTATCGCCCCAACTCAATCCCAACGCTAAACGCGTCCGAGCGGAGCACGTCGTCCAAGCCGACAGTTAAGGCCGCACCTTTGGTAATTGGGATGCGCTGGGTGGCGTTGAGCTTGAGATGGTTCGGGTCGTACAGGTCGAGCGAGGTCGTGTGGTTGCCGAACAGGTTGTAGTCCGCGCCGATACCGATTTTGCCTTCGTAGATACCGGCGCGGTAGGAGAACTGGGATTTTGGGGCGGACAAAGCGCCGTACTGGATGGTGCCCCGGTTGTAACCAGTGATATCGAACAAGCCGACACGAGCGAATTTGGTTGAGCCGAAAGGCGCGTAGACGTTCAAGTCCGTACGGAAGTGGCTGGCTTTTAAGTTTTGCCGCAGGTCGAGGCGCACGAGCGTCTGTTGAGCGGGAGGGCCGCTGGGCGACGCAGTCCCGCCGCCGTGGGTGTGGCCGCCGGCAATCTGGTTCAATCGAGCCAGCAGCAAGCTCGTATTGGCCGAGGCGACGGCGGCGTTGTGTACGGTCGCTTTGAGATCGGCTTGGACTCCGGTATCGCCGGTCAGGCCCTGCACGTTTGTCAGTATCTGATTGAGCTTGGTGGTGGAGTCTTTCAGGTTAGTAACCGTATCGGCCAGGGTTTGCGCGGTGCCGTTCTTGGCGAACGAATCGTTCAGCTGCTGCGACAGGGTAGCGAAGTGCGCCGTGGTCTGGTTCAGGTTAGCAACTAGCTGGCCGAGTTGGGCTTTGTTATCGGCGGCGGCGTCTCGAAGGGTGCCGGTGGTGGAGTTGATGTTGGCGATACTCACCTGCGCCATGTGATTGTCCTGCAGGAGCGCCTCGCGGAGATCGTGGGTGAGTTCCAAGCCTTGGTTCGACGCCTGCTGCAGGTTGCCAAGAGTGGATTGCAGGCTGTTTTGCAGCTGGCCGCTGGCCGCCAGCTTGTTGAGGGAGCGGACGGTTTTAGTCGATTCGGTCAGCAGCGTATTGGCGCTGGCGGCGGTCTGGCCGAATTGCTGGAACAGCGGCGCTGCCTGGCTGGCGAACGACGCGAGGGTAAACGACGGCTGGCCGTAGATCGGGCCGGTGTAGTCCTCGGCGATAAAGGCGACCGGCTGGCGGGGATCAGGCGGCGGCGGGGTGATATTGACCAGCGCCGTGCCGCCAAGCGGCGAGCTGGAAATAGCAAACCCTGAATTGAGCGGGATGTGCCACTTCTTGTCGATCTCGGCCACCACACGCGCGGAGCGCCCATCGGGGGTGAGGCCGACGACCGCAACTTGGCCGATATGGACGCCGGCAAGCTGCACCGGGTCCTGCTTACCGATTCCTTGAGCATCGGTAAAGATTAGGTTCAGCTTATAGGTGTTGCTTTTGCGGAACTGTCCATTGAAAAAGACCCAGCCGCCCACAAAAAGGATCAGCGCGGCCACCATGAGAAGTCCGACCTGGAACGCGGCGCGTGGAGTTGTATTCATAGAATCGTTAGTGCAGTTCGTTTGCCGCCTAAGTAGTGCCGCGTGGATTGTATCTCGATTATTTCAGCACGAGCGCTAGGCGACTTTCAAAGGCCCTTTGACTTTACCCTCGATAAACTGCTGGACGGCGGGATCATTGTTGTTTTTGATTTCGTCGGGTGTGCCGAAAGCGACTATCTGTCCGGCGTTCATGAAAGCGATTTTATCGCTGATGCGGAAGATACTGGGAATATTGTGCGAGACCACGATGGACGTCACGCCCAACCGGTCGCGCATCCGCATGACTTGGTCGTCGATCAGGGTCGCGACCACCGGGTCGAGGCCACTGGTCGGCTCGTCATAGAGAAGGACGTGCGGCTCGAGCGCCAAAGCGCGGGCGAGGCCTACTCGCTTGGCCATACCGCCGGATAATTGGCTCGGCATCAGCTTCTCCGTGCCCGCCACGGCGGACAACTGGAGCTTCTCGGCGACGATCCGCGCGATCTCTTTTTCCGGGAGCTTGCGCCGGCGGCGCAGGCCGAACGCGACATTGTCGTAGACGCTCAGGAAGTCAAACAGCGCGGCGTACTGGAACACCATGCCCATGCCCTCGCGGACGGTGTTCAATGCCTGCTCGCCCATCCCGACAATCTGGTGGCCGTTCACGTATATTTCGCCGCTGGTCGCTTCGGCAAGGCCGCCGATGCAGTGCAGCAGCGACGTTTTGCCGCATCCGGAGAGCCCCATGACGCTGCAAATCTCGCCGCATTCCACGGTCAGGTTTATGCCTTTTAAGACATGCTTGCCGGGAACGTCATAGTTCAGGTTGGTGACGACGATATCGCCCTTGGCTGATTCCTCGGCCGCCTGCTTATCATCCATCTCTTGATTTGAGGTTGCCGGTTGCGTGGTCATTGGCCTAAATTAGTCTTGCCGCCGAACATGAAGTATGCCAGAAAGAAGTCGCTGATATAGATCAGAACAATCGAGAGCACGACTGCGTTCGTGGTGCTTCGCCCCACCCCGGTCGCGCCGCCGGCGGTTTTCAGGCCCTGGTGGCAGCTGACGATGGCGACGATAAACGCGAACACGATCGTTTTCACGATGCCCAGCGTAAAGTCGCGCCATTCCACGAACTGGCTGATCGAAGTGGCGAAGCTGGACGGCGGCACTTGTTTCCACATCGCCACGATATAGCCGCCGACCAGGCCGAAGGCGTCGGCGGCGATGGCGACTAGCGGGATCATAATCAGGGCGGCCAAAAGCCGTGGCACGACGAGATACTGCACGGGGCTGACCGCCAAAGCCCGGAGCGCGTCCACCTGCTCGGTCACTTCCATGGTGCCGATCTCGGCGGCAATCGAGCTGCCGGCGCGCGCGGCGGCCACGACTCCGACCAGCACCGGCGCCAACTCACGGCCCATGGAGAGCGCGACCACGGCTCCGGTCAGCGTGCCCGCGCCATAGCTAATCAAAAACTGCGAGAAGTACAGGGTGATAACCGCAGCGGACGAGAACACGGTCAGCAGCGCAATCGGCAGAGTGCCGATACCGACGGCGGCCATTTGCTCGAGCAGGTCGCCGACCGCAAAGCCTCGCCGCAGCAGCGCGATGACTGCTTGAGCCGAGAGCAAGCTGACTTCGCCGATGTAAGAGAATACCGACGTAAAAAACGACTGCGTCAGTTGGGCCGTGTACTCCAAAGCGCTTGGATCGTGCTCATGCTCTTCCTGGTGACTGGGTTGGCTGGGCTGAGCGCCGCCGCCCGCTTCGCCTGGTGTGGATGAAGCCGGCTCCGGCGTGGACGCCCCGCCGGATGCGGTAGTCGTTGCCATACTTGAATCTTTAGGCGAGGCGCGAGCAGCTCGGAAAATGCCGGTCGAACCCGCGTCGGCTTGCTGCGTCAGCGGTGCCAGTATACCAGCTAGCTTTCGCTCACGCACCAGCCGGAACGGCCACGCAGGCGGGAGATGGAACAGTCAGCCGCGCCGCAGGCAAGTCAATGGGCGTCGGCGCGCCATCTGAATTAATGCGAAAGGCCGTCAAATTGTCGCTGCGCTCGTTGGCGGCGACAAGGAAACTCTTCCCGACATAGGCGAAATCGCGCGGCCATTCGCCTCCGCTGGGCAGCTCGCCCAGCGGCGAAAGCATACCGGTGTTTTCATTGATGCGAAAAGACGCGAGGCTGTCCCGCCCTCGGTTCGAGACAGTGACCACGCTGCCGTCGGGACTGACTCGTATTGCAGCGCCGAGATTTGCCCCAGCAAAGTCTTCTGGCAGCGTTGACACCGCTTGAAGTTGATTGAGCGTTGCGCGCTCTTTCCGATAAACATATACCGCCGAGTTAAGCTCGCCAAAGACGTACAAGTACGGCAGGGTGGGATGAGCGGCAAAGTGCCGTGGGCCGGTCGAAGCGGGCAGCGACGCGCCTTCATCGGCGAGAACGCTCAGGATGCCGGTCACAGGGTTCATTTCTAGCGCCACTAATCTATCCAGGCCTAAATCGCAGGACAAAATCCGCAAGGCAGTCGGGCTTTGATCGATAAATTGCGCGAAGTGCGCGTGGGGCGCATCCTGGCGCTCGTGGGGACCGACTTCGCCACCGTTGATGCTTTGGTGGACGACGCGCAGCAGCGCACCGTCGCCGTCGCCGCCATCCACGGCGACGACGGTGTTCGAGCCGTCGGAGTAGTTGGACGTAACCAGCCATCGCCCATCCGGCGACGCCGCGATATGGCAGGGCGAAAGGCCGGGAATCGGCAATCGGTTGCGCAGGCGCAGCGCGCCGCCTTCGACAATCTCGTACGCGGCGACGCTTGGCGTCAGGTCGTCGCTGGAGACGCCTTCCTCGACTGCGTACAAAGTTCGCTGATCCGGCGAGAAGGCGAGATAGCTGGCGTCGTAGGCCGAAGCGTGCGACGCGATTTCCATTGCGCCGGAGGCGAGATCGAGATCGACCTGGTAGATTCCGGCGCTGCCGCGCACGGAATACGTACCGACATAGAATGAGACAGTGTTGGTCATGGCAATATGGATTATGCCCGCTCCGCAAAGCAGCGCGGGGTCAGTCCGTTGATCGGGCGGCGTTTCACTTGGGTTCGCGCGGTACACTCACGCGAACTATCGAGCGAGCAGGCGGATAGCGAGCAATCGGCGTCGCTCCTGCCTGCGCGAATTTCGATTGAACGAGGAACCAATGCTCTCCCGCGAAGACGTCTTACAGTTTTTTACCGATTCCAACGCCTTGCTGCAAGGCCACTTTCTGCTGGCGTCCGGCTTGCATAGCCCGGCCTACCTAGAAAAGTTCCAGGTGCTTCAGTACCCGCGCTACGTGGAAGCGCTTTGCGCCGAAATCGCGCGGCGCTACGCCGATAAGAACGTGGAAGTCGTTCTTGGCCCGACCACCGGCGGGGTACTGCTGGCCTACGAAGTCGCCAAGCAGCTGGGAACGCGCGGCATCTTTGCCGAGCGGGAATCGGAAGCGTCGTCGCGCCGGGTGCTGCGCCGCGGGTTCGAGATCAAGCCCGGCGAGCGGGTACTCGTGGTGGATGATATTCTGACGACGGGCGGCAGCGTCTTCGAGACGCTGGCCGTGGTCAAAGAGCATCAGGGCGAGCTGGTCGGGGTGGCGGTGCTGGCCGACCGCAGCACGAAAGAGATCGACTTCGGCGCGCCGCTCGACCCGCTGCTGAAGATAGCGGTCGAAGCATATACGCCCGAGGATTGCCCCCTGTGCGCGCAAGGCGTCCCGCTGACAAAGCGCGGCACCACGCCGCAAGCCGCCGCGCCTGCCGCCTAGCAGACTGTTGATATTGTTTGCCGAAAACGCGCGACGCCCATTTGCTTGTGGGCATCGCGCGTTTTTCGGCAGTTCAAAGCCCCAAACTTCTACCGGTTTTCGCTTGCCGGCACGCTTGACGAGCGTATTACCAGCTAATCTTGTCCGCAGAATCATCCAAGCATTTTAGGGTGTCAGCCGCATCGGGCTGCTGTTTGCGCGTTGCGCAACGGCTAGTCGGCATTACGCCAAGCCCGCCGCGCTCAGGCGTCACCGACGCTCACCCCGAAACAAATGATGAACAATGCACGACCTCGCGGACTTCAATGCGGCTCTTTCCACGCTCTCAACGCCAAGAGCGCGCTTTTGCTGCTGGCCGGTATCGCTCTCGCCACATCGAGCATGAAAGCCGACGCGGCGCAAACGGCTGCTTCAAGCGCGATGATGCCGGGCATGTCCATGTCCATGCCGATGACCTCCGGCAAAACGATGAGCGCCGACAGCGTCAAAGCCATGGACGCTGCGTCGACTTTGCCCGCGGTGACGATCACCAATGTCGTCGTGGACAACGACAGCGCCAAAATCGAATTTCAGGCGGTGCCCGGCGCGGCGGACTACCGTGTTTACGACGTCAGCAATCCGATGTTCGTGAAATATGCCGGCGTCCGGCAGAGCGTCGGGTCGGACAATGTCACTATCACCAGCATTCCCGCGTTGGAAGTGGAGTGGAACGGCATGACCGCCGCCACTCCGGCCCAGCTCGTGGTGGAGGCGGTGAACGCCGTCGGTCCGAACGCGCCCGCCAACTTGTACGACGTCAACAACAGCCCCCTTTACCCGAGCGTGGACAGCAGCATGGGCATGCTGATGCTGGGCAGCGACGAGGGCGCGACCAACGACGGCTTAGTATCGATCAACGGCCAGGGCGCGTATACGAATTTGCCTGTGGCAATCGCGCGGTCGCTGCCATTTACGGTGACACCGTCCGGCACGCCCGCGCTCCCGAGCGGCACTGACGCGTCGCAAGTGGTCTACGATACGTTCACCAACGGCACGATCACCACGACCAGCGCCAATCCGCTCAGCGACGGGCTTTCCACCAACTATACGATGCAGTCGGATGCGATGTGGGATGTTCAAGTCCGCAACGCGGATACGATCCATACGCAACCGTTTATCATGGGCCATCACTTCATGGATGTGCTCTTCGACGGCGGCACGCCAGGCACCAGCGACCCGCTCCACACCACGCACGGCGCGCTGGCGATGAGCCCGCAGCAAGCGGCTGATATATCCAGCGGTAAAATGCTGCACGTCACCATGGAAGTGGACGCGCATGTCAACGACCGCCGCTGGGTGGGAATCAGCTTGTCCGCCGCGAACGATCCGATCACGAACTACTACTCTCCGATCAGTCCCTCCGACCGCATGAACAAGAGCAACAACGTGTTCCTGCTGGAGCTGACCCAGGGCTGCACCAACGCGCAGATGGTCGGAGTCGATGCCAACGGCAACGCCACGATCGCCGAGATCGCCGGCACGGCGGGCGGCAACACGCAGAACTTCAACATGCGCTCGATGGACGGCAAAACCACATGGAACGGGCGCGGCCTCGACGACCGCTCGCGCGTGGATTTGTTTATCACGCAGACTCATTACGCTGAGTATGAAGACGGCGTTCTCCAAGAAAGCTACGACATTCCCGGTGGCCTACCGTTCAGCCAGGTGAAGGTTTATTTCGTCCACTACGCCTACCACAGCGCGCTGGGACTTCAGGAAGAGGAGCAGTACACTCCCTACGAGAAGTTCTGGATCAACAGCGTCCCCTATTCCGACGAGCGCCACTGGGACAACATGGGCTTCGAGGTGCTGCCGAGCACGACCGATTGGAGCAGCCTCGCTTCCCGCCTGCCCGCTTCCGACGCGCTTAACCAGGACGGCACCCCGGTGAGTGGCTCATCCAGCACCGGCTCAGGCAGCACGGGATCAGGCACGACGACGCCCGATACGACGGCCACGGTGGCAGGCGTCATTTCAAGCGTGACGTCTTTGGCGAGAATTACCTCGGCGTATATCAACATCACCGACTCGACTTCCGGCAATGTGGTTCGCGTAAAAACGCCCGATAAGATGCTGGCCGCGCTGGCGGTAACGTCCTATAACAACGCGGTGCCGATAACCGTGACCTACACAGTCTCCACCAACGAAACCTCGAACGGCAGAATTCAAACCCTCGTCGTCGGCAAATAGCTTTAACTTTCAGCCAAATCATCTGACACGCGCTCGTTCCGACAACTCGGAACGAGCGCGTTGTTTTTTTGAGCTTGCCGCAGAGGTAAATCGCGTCTCACTCTATGCGTTGCGATTTCACTTCAGCGGTGTACAATCGGAGCGCTTCAAATTCGCGGCTTGTAAATTTACATCCGCCGTAATCATCGGCATACGGAAGGAGCCGGCATGAGCATATTCACTACCAAAGACGGCACTAAAATTTTCTACAAAGATTGGGGCACTGGCCCTATCGTTACTTTCTCGCACGGATGGCCTCTCTCGTCGGATGCTTGGGACGCGCAGATGCTCTTTCTCGGGCAGCAGGGTTACCGTGTCATCGCCCATGACCGGCGCGGACACGGGAAATCGGAGTCCACCTGGGACGGCAACACGATGGACCAGTACGCCGACGATCTCGCCGAGCTGATCGAGCTGCTCGACTTAAGGGAGATCGTCATGGTGGGCCATTCCACCGGCGGCGGGGAAGTGGCCCGCTATATCGGGCGGCACGGCTCGTCGCGGGTGAAAAAAGCGGTGCTGCTGGGCGCGGTGCCCCCGATTATGCTGCAATCCGACACAAATCCCGGCGGCACTCCGATGGAAGTGTTCGACGGCATCCGCAAGGGCGTGGCCGAGAACCGCTCGCAGTTCTTTCAAGATTTGGCGGTAGCATTTTACGGCTTCAACAAGGACGGCGCGACGAAAAGCCAGGGGCTAATTGACTCGTTCTGGCTGCTCGGCATGCAGGGCGGTATCAAGCCCCTCTACGATTGCGTCGCGCAGTTCTCCGAAACGGACTTTACCGAAGACCTGAAAAAGATGGACGTTCCAACTTTGGTCGCGCACGGAGACGCCGACCAAATCGTGCCCTTCCACGATGCCGGCGAGCTTTCCGCCAAAATCGTTCCGCACGCCACGCTGAAGGTTTACCCCGGAGGCCCGCACGGCTTCGCGCAGACCCAGCCCGACACGTTTAACCAGGATTTGCTGGATTTCGTCAAAGCCTGAAACACAAACGACCGTTGGCAATAGTTATTGCCGACGGTCGTTTGTGTTTCAGGACTAGCCTTTTGATTGAGCGAACTCACGCAGGTAGTCGGACAATTCCTGCACGCCCGCCAGTGGGAACGCATTATAAATGCTTGCCCTGAGCCCGCCCACTGAGCGATGGCCTTTGACGCCGTCCAGCTTGCGCTCTTTCGCGCCTGCCAGCAGCTCGCCTTCCAGTTCGGCATATTGCGGCTGGAGATTGAACGTGACGTTCATCAGGGAGCGGTCTTCCTGAGCCGTGATCGCCAGCTTGTAGAAGCTGGAGAACTCGTCGAGCGTGCCGTAGAGAATGCCCGCTTTGTGGCGGTTGATCTGCTCCATCGCTTCAATCCCGCCCTGGTCTTGCAGCCACTTAGCGGTGAGGCCGACGACATAGATCGAGAACACCGGGGGGGTGTTGTAAAGTGAGTCGGAATCGGCGTAGGTCTTGTAAGTCAGCATCGACGGCAAATCTTCGCTCGCCTGCGCCAGGAACTCTTTCTTGGCGACGATAATCGTCACGCCCGCCGGTCCGGCGTTCTTCTGCGCGCCGGCGTAGATCAAGCTGTACTCGCTAAAATCGCGCTGCACCGAGAAGATATCCGACGACATATCCGCCACCAAGGGCGCGTCGTCGTGCTTGGGCGTGCCGAACCACTGCGAGCCTTCGATGGTGTTGTTGGTGGTGACATGCACATACCGCGCGCCGGGAGTGACGTTGTAGTCCTTCGGAATGAACGAATACCCGGCGGCCTTGGTGTTCGCCACTTCCTGCGGCGCGCCCTTGCCGACCTTCTTAGCCTCTTTCAGCGCCTTCGCGCCCCAATCGCCCGCGACCACGTAATCGGCGGTCGCGCCCTGGCGCATGTAGTTCATCGGCACCATCGCGAACTGCAAGCTCGCCCCGCCTTGCAAGAAGAGTACCTGGTACTCGTCCTCGGATAAGCCGAGAAGCTGTAGGATGCGCGTGCGGGCGTCCACATGGATCGCCTCGTAAGTCTTGCTGCGGTGCGAGATTTCGAGGATCGACATGCCCGTATCGCCGATTTCAATGAGGCCATGCGAGGCTTCTTCCAAGACTGGAATGGGGAGGATGGCCGGGCCAGCTCCAAAGTTGTGAATTCTGTTCATCAGGTTCCTTTATTGATTTGCACTTCTTTATGCAGGGGGATTGTAGCTCAACGTTTATCAGTGGTTTTCGGTAGCTTATCCCATTACGATTTTTGCTGGACAGCGTGAATTATTTTTGATATAAACGGCAGACCAAGCTTCGCTGCAAGCTGCTGACCGAATTCTTCCGGGTCTTTCACGGATGTAGGAGCATCGTAATACGAGACCAGGTAAACGTCGTTTCGTCCTAGATTGTACGGAAAGCGCGCCGAGCGCCATTCTAAAGTGTAAAAACACTGTGGCAGCGTACTACGATAAAGATAATATGGATGAGCTGGATTATCTTGAAATTTACTGACTTGTTTGAACTCGCTCAGATTACCGCTGCGATCCACTTTAAATGGAAAGAATCCGCACGATAACTTGTATGTGGCAGCTGCAACATCAATGGTCATGGTATGAATGTTGATGAAGAGGAGAGCAGCAAGCCAGCCCTCGAAAATGCCGTTAGCAACTAAAAACATGAGCAGGAAGAACCACTGCAACCATGTCGCATGTAAATGGGCGCAGACTGGCACAGTGTAATACGCCAGAGTCAAAAAGATGGCAATTATGCCCAAGCCGAGAGCGTCAGCAAAGCTCGACAGAATTTTGTGGAGCGGCAAACAATTTTACCGCTCCCTTCTTTGTACTCGGTAGGTCCATTAGACATGGCGGCGGTATGACGTAAGCCACATCTTGAATTTAGCCTGCTATTTCAATCATCCGGTCCAGCGCCAGCTTCGCTCCGTGCTGAATCTCCGGCGTGACCGTAATCTCGTTGACCACCCTGCCCTCTTCCAGATTCTCCATCACCCACAGCAGGTACGGCGGCGAGATTCGGTACATCGTGGAGCAGGGGCAGACGATGGGGTCGAGGCAGAAGACCAGCTTGTCCTCAGCTTTCATCTCCTCG
>CAXSEA010000119.1:0-10709 GCA_964235675.1 uncultured Armatimonadales bacterium
TTCCAAAGGCTCCGGTGAACGCGAGCAGGTGGATGTTGAACTGGTGATGCGTGACGATCATGGCTCCGGCGAACGGCATGATGGCTTCGCTGGGAACGGGGACGCAGGCGGATTCCAGCAGCATCCAGAAGAAGATGCCGAAATAACCCAGATGAGAGATGACGCTGGTGATGGTATGGCTGATCGCGTGCACGAAATAGGCTCCTGACTCGAACAAAAAGGGAAAGGCGCGGACGGCTTATTATACAGCAGGTCGCCGGGAGCCGCTCGGATTGGAGGCGAATCCCGCATAATTGCCGCTGAGCGCAAAGCCCCCTGAATACCGTTGTCGCGCATTTTGCACGAGCAGATTTAGCGGAATTGGCCTATGTCATCGGCATTCCGGCAATGATGATTTGATTAATTCCGCTAACAATACGGGGCGTCCAGGCTTCCGGCGCATTGACTTAGGAGGGGGAATCGGGTAAGATTCATCGGCTTTTTAGGGCATTGGCGACATTCGATTGCGCTGGTTCGCCGGCAGCCGCTCCGACCGCATGACGCGGCCAGTTAAGCCTAATTTCAGCCCTTCAGCGACGAGGTACTTTTCCTATGGCTTCCATGCGCCAAATCCGCGCGCGTATCCGCACCGCAAAGAACATCCAGCAGATCACCAAGGCGATGAAGATGGTCGCGGCGGCGCGTCTTCGACGGGCGCAGGAATCTGTGGAGTCGGCGCGGCCCTACTCGCAGCGGTTGCGCGAAGTGATGGCGCGGCTGGCAAACAGCGGCAGCGGCGGGGGAGGTGGAAGTGTCCAGCACCCGCTCCTCAGACCTTTTACCGGCACGCCAAACCGAATCGGGATGATTGTCATTACCGGTGACCGGGGATTGTGCGGCTCGTTTAATTCGAGCGCCATTCGCCGCGCAAACGAGACGCTGCGCGATTTCAGCGTGGACAATGTCCGCTTGATCTGCGTGGGGCGGCGCGGCGCGGGCTTTTTTCGTCGGCGCGGCTACACCATTGTTAGCGAGCACGGTGTCCCGGCGGGAAAAAACGCGTTTGTGGATGCACGTGAAATCTCTCGCGAGGCTGCCGATTTGTTCCAGTCCGGCGACGTGGACGTGGTCTATCTGGTTTACACGCAGTATGTGTCGGCGATGACCCAGCGCGCGAAGGCGACTCAGCTCTTGCCGGTCGCGCCGCCCGAGGGCGACGAGGCGGGCGGAGGCGATGCGCGTGGGGCGGAGGCGATCGAGTTCGAGCCTTCTCCGGAAGCGATCTTGACTGATCTGGTCCCGCGCTATGTGGATACGCTGGTCTACCAAGGGATTCTGGAATCCACGGCCTCTTTCTTCGGGGCGCAGATGACGTCGATGTCGTCGGCCACCGACAACGCCGGCAAGATGATTTCCGGCCTGACGCTTTCCCTGAACCGAGCCCGCCAAGCGGCAATCACCAAAGAGATTGCCGAGATTGTCGGCGGCGCGGACGCTCTTCGGGGCTAACATTTTCAAAGGAGCTTTCAACCTCATGTCAGCAGGTAAAGTCGTACAAATTCAAGGGCCGGTGGTGGACGCCGAGTTCGCGCCTCATCAGCTTCCCGAGCTGCTCAACGCGCTGAAAATCGAAGACGCGAGTCGTAAGATCGACCTCACGGTGGAAGTGGCGCAGCACCTTGGCAACGATGTCGTCCGGTGCATCGCCATGTCGTCCACGGACGGCCTGGTGCGCGGGATGGACGTTCAAGACACGGGCGGCCCGATCTCGGTGCCGGTCGGCCCCGGCACGCTGGGGCGCGTTTTTAACTTGCTGGGCAAGCCGATCGACGAGAAAGGCCCGGCGACCACTGACCTGCGCTGGCCGATCCATCGCAAGGCTCCGTCGTTCGAGGAGCAGGCACCGGCGGTGGACGTGCTCGACACCGGCATGAAGGTGATCGACCTGCTTTGCCCGTTCCTGCGCGGCGGCAAAATCGGTTTGTTTGGCGGCGCGGGTGTCGGCAAGACGGTGACGATGCAGGAGCTGATCCGCAATATCGCCACCGAGCACGGCGGCGTTTCGGTGTTTGCCGGAGTCGGCGAGCGCACCCGCGAGGGCAACGACCTCTGGCTTGAAATGGGCGAGGCGGAGTATACCGATGCCGAAGGCAACAAAGCCGTCGTTTTGGACAAAACCGCCATGGTCTTCGGCCAGATGAACGAGCCGCCCGGCGCGCGCATGCGTGTCGCATTGTCGGGGCTGACCATGGCCGAGTATTTCCGCGACGAGCAGCACCAGGACGTTCTGCTGTTTATCGATAATATCTTCCGCTTTACTCAGGCCGGCTCGGAAGTTTCGGCGCTGCTGGGACGGATGCCGTCGGCGGTGGGCTACCAGCCGACTCTCGCTGCCGAGATGGGCGATTTGCAGGAGCGGATTACTTCCACTAAAAACGGCTCGGTGACTTCGGTGCAGGCGATTTACGTTCCCGCCGACGACCCGACCGACCCGGCTCCGGCGACGACGTTCGCGTTCCTCGACGCCACGGTTTACCTGGATCGCGGTATTACGGCGAAGGGTATCTACCCGGCGGTCGATCCGCTGGTTTCCACCTCCCGCGTGCTCGATCCGCAGATTGTGGGGCAGGAGCATTACGACGTCGCGCGCGGCGTGCAGCAAATTTTGCAGCGCTATAAAGAGCTGCAGGACATCATCGCGATTCTTGGCATCGACGAATTGTCCGACGAAGATAAGCTGGTCGTGGCGCGGGCGCGACGTATCGAGCGGTTCCTGGGGCAGCCGATGTTCGTGGCGTCGCAGTTTACCGGGCTTGAAGGCCGCTATCTGACGCGCGAGCAGACGGTGACGTCGTTCAAGGCGCTGCTCAGCGGCGAGTATGACGATCTGCCCGAGCAGGCGTTCTACAATGTCGGCACGATTGAAGAGGCCATCGAAAAAGCGAAAACGCTGCAAGGCTAGGTTGATTTTACCGGCCCGCTTCGACACAAATTAGGCGAGGCGGGCCGTTTTTATACACAAGCAATGGCAAATACCTTTCAACTGCTAGTAATTACTCCTGAGCGGACAATGCTAAACGATCAGGTGCTGGACATGGTGGCTCCCGGCAGCGACGGCGAACTCGGCATACTGGCCGGGCATATGCCGCTGATGACCACGCTGAAGCCTGGCGAAATCCGTGTCACCATGCCCGACAACCGTACTACCAGCCATATTCTGGTTGGCGGCGGGCTTCTCGAAGTGAGCCGAGAGGGCGCCGTGGTTCTGGCGGATTCGGCGGAGCGGGTGGATGAGATCGACGTCACGCGCGCCGAAAACGATTTGGCGGAAGCGAACCGCATGCTGGCCGACCTACCCGCCGGATCGGCGGAGGCGCGTCAAGCCGCCGACACGGCGCAACTGGCGGAAGCGCGAGTGCGGGCAAGCCGCAGATCACGTTGACTTTAGAGCGTTCCACCCTGTCGCGGCTATCTCGGACACTGCGCCGTCGCTAGATGTTCTCATTGACGGCAGCAACACTCTCGTTTTTATGCTTGCCTTTGGGCTTGCAGTTGAGGAGCGGCGCAATACAAGTTTAACTGGTTGTGTCAGAAACTTTTCGCTTTACCACTACTGTAAGACATATATAGCTGGCTGCATCTGCATAGCTGGAATACGTATATCGTTAGGTTTACCAGAGTGCGCCGTGACAAGCTCCGCAGGGCGGCGAGTTCCACGGCGAAATACTTCAACAGGCAACAAATCTCCGCGACATTGCGGTACATATTGATGTTCATTTCAAATGAGCTTGTGGAGATAGCCGTCAGGCAGGGCGAGTTGGATACGGTAGATTGTCGGCACTTTTGGTTCGCAGCATTTTGATCTCCGCCTATCTGGCAGCTATACGGTGTTCGCGATTCGGCAGACGCGGCATAGTATAGGTAAGTCTCCACGGTTTTTGCATGGCTGGCAGCAGGATACGGCAGCAATGGCGGTAGGAGCTCTTGCGAATGCGCGAGCGCTTCAGAGACGGTGGCGAGCCATAAAAATCATTTGTGACAAGCGGCCTAATCGGCGGCATGCAAGTAGGTCAAGGAAAGCTTTATGACTGAACAGCAGCGAGTAGGGGGGAGCGCCGGCGCGGGTGTCGCCAGTCCGGCCAAGCAAACCGAAGACGAAATGATTGTCAGCCCGCGCAATATCAGTTCGCAGACGCGGACTTTGGATGAGCCTCACGCGTTTGGGCATGCGCCGCATTGGCGGGGACAGCAGGTGCTTCGGATTATAGTCGTGCTGGCGCTGATCGTGCTGGGATTCGCGGTCGGCTATCAAGTCGGCGCTCAGTTCGTCAACTATATCTACGCCGCCGGCGGCCCAGGGGGCAGCTCGGCGCTGGCAAACCTTTCGATGTATTTCCGGATGCATCAGTTTGCGTCCGCGACGGATATCTTCCTCTTTGCGGTGGTCGGCGGCCTGATCGGCTTCTTGCTGGCGACGTCCGCTTACGCGAAAATCAGCGCGCTGAGTGAAAATTTCACCGGCATGCGCGCCAACGAGAAGGTGGCCGTATTTGTCGGGGTCGCGGCTGGATTGTTTCTCAGCGTGCTGCTCGCTCAGTTTTTGACTCCCATCCCTAAAATCGGGTGGCTGCTGACGATTTTTGTGAGCATCGTGCTGGTTTACATCTGCACCGGCGGCACGCTCAGCATGAAGGAGAATTTCGACTTCTTCAAAGTCGGAAACGCCAATGCGGCAACGGCTCATTCGGCTGTTTCCACCTCCACTCAGATCAAAATCCTCGACACGAACGTCATCATCGACGGGCGCGTCTCCGATGTTTGCCGGACGGGATTTATCGAGGGTGAAATTTATGTTCCAGGCTTCGTGCTGGACGAGCTTCAGCATATCGCCGATAGCTCCGACTCGCTGAAGCGCGCTCGCGGGCGGCGCGGCCTTGACATTCTGAACGCCATGAACGCCAGTTTGCCGCTTCAAGTGCGCTCGCTGGATACCAAGGCCGAGTACGCCCCGCACGAGGAAGTCGACTCCAAGCTGGTCAAGCTCGCCAAAGCGCTGCAAGGCGCGATTGTCACCAACGATTTCAACTTGAATAAAGTGGCGGAGCTGCAAGGCGTCGAAGTGCTCAATATCAATGAGCTGGCCAACGCGCTGAAGCCGGTAGTTCTGCCGGGCGAAGAGATGCGGGTCGTAGTCATCAAAGAAGGCAAGGAGATGAACCAAGGAATTGGTTATCTCGACGATGGCACGATGATTGTGATCGAAGGCGCGCGACGGCGCATCGGCGAGACATTGGATGTAGTGGTCGCGAGCGTTTTGCAGACGAATGCCGGCAAAATGATTTTCGCGGCGATCAAATCCGGCTACGATGATGGCGGCGGCTACGATTACGACGCCGGCAGCGCCCCTGGGGAGCAAACTCCGGGAGCAGGATCCTCCTACCCTGATGCAGGTTCACGCCCTTATCCCGGCAGCCGGCCGCGGCGCCCGCTACGGGACCGCTGAAAACAAGATCTTCGCGACTCTGAATGGCCGCGCTGTCGTTGCACGCACCGCGGAAGCGTTTTTGCAATGCGCTTCCGTGGACACCGTGACAATTGTCGGGCGAGCCGATGAGCTGGAGCGGCTGCAAGGGCTTGTCACCGGTACGGAATACGATAGCAAGCTAAGTTTCTGTGCCGGCGGCGCGTCCCGGCAGGAGTCGGTCCACTTAGGCTTAGAGTCGCTTGCCGCTCGGGGCGCGCATTCCAGCGATGTCGTTCTCGTCCACGATGCCGCCCGGCCTCTGGTGTCGCAAGAGCTGATCGAGCGCTGTATCGGCGCGGCTACGCTGCATGGGACGGCTGTCGCGGCTATTCCCCTGGTGGACACGATTAAGCGTGTTTCCTCGAACACGGGATTGATCGAGCAGACAATTTCTCGCGAAGATCTCTGGGCGGCGCAAACGCCCCAAGCGGCGTCCCTGGGCGTACTCCGGCAAGCGATAGCCGACGCTTTGTCTCTCGAATTCTCGGGCACCGATGAAGCTTCGGCGCTGGAGAAAGCGGGCGTCAAGCCGTTTGTCGTTGTTGGGGAGCGCTCCAATATCAAGATTACGACACAAGACGACCTCGCTTTCGCCTCGGCGCTGATTGACCCTCAATCGAGCAGTAATATCGTTCAACCCGCTCGCCCGCCGTTTCGGATTGGGATGGGCTACGACATTCATCAGCTCGTGCCGGGCCGCAGGCTGGTGCTGGGCGGGGTGGAGATCGCCTACTCCCATGGCCTGCTCGGGCACTCCGACGCCGACGTGATTCTGCACGCGATTTGCGACGCTCTTCTTGGCGCTGCCGCCCTTCCCGATATCGGCCACCTGTTTCCCAACGACGATCCGAACTATGCCGGAGCCGATAGCTTGGAGCTGCTTCGGGCGGTGCACGGCAAGATTACGGAAGCTGGCTACGTAGTGGGAAATGTGGATGTGTGCGTGATTGCCGAGCTGCCGAAGATTTCGCCACACGCGCCGGAGATGAGGCGCAGAATCGCGGATGCTTTGCAGGCGAGTATCGACGCCGTTTCGATTAAAGCGACGACGAACGAAAAAATCGGCTCTCTTGGGGCAGGAAAAGGCATCGCGTGCCACGCTACGGCCTTGATTATGCGTATGGAGTAGTGTATGGTGTTTTTAGCTCGGCGGACTGCGCGGAAAGCAAGCCGGGCGATTGACTAGGAGGGATAAGAGATCGATCATTCTCGCCGGAGATGATCCGGCGAACTCATCGCGAAATTTGACGATTCAGAGGGAGTTCACCACTCATGTCGATAGCGATCATTGTGAAGAGCCGGGATGTGGAAGTGACCGACGGGTTGCGCGAGTATGCCGAGAAGCGGCTGCAAAAGCTCAGCAAGTTCCTGCCGAACCTAAAGGAAGCCACTGTGCGCGAATGCGTGGATAAGAACATGCACCGCGTGGAAGTGACTCTGGAAGGCGACGGCGTCCTGCTGCGCGGCGAAGAGCGAAGCCCGAACATGTACGCGTCGGTCGATATGGTTTTGGATAAGCTGGAGCAGCGTGTCAAGAAATACAAAGAGCGCCACTCTCATCTAATGCGCCATGCCCATGACCGCAGTGTCCGCACCACTGTCGCCGCGCACAACAACACCACATTCGACGATCTCCTGCCGGTGGAAACCGTCGCCGACGCGCCGCTGCAAATCGTCCGCGAGAAGCGAGTCACCATGAAGCCGATGACTCCCGAGGACGCGGCGGACATGATGGATCTGATCGATCATAATTTTTACGTCTTCCGCGACTGCGACTCCAACGAGGTGCAGGTGGTCTACCGCCGCAAGGACGGCAACTACGGCTTGATCGCGCCGAAGCACTAATCGCTCCGGTAGGATTGAGAAAATAGAATAAGGCGTTTTGTCCCTGCATCCCGATGAGATGCAGGGACGTTTTTACGGCATCGCACTTTCACCCGTTTTCGCGCATAATAGCCGCTAGCGAGTCCTTGCGGCGGAATTATGCCGTCTGCCGGACAATGAACCAAAGCGGAATCTTAGGAGAGACTAAATGCGAGTTGGAATGCTCACCGGCGGCGGCGACTGCCCCGGCCTGAACCCCGCGATCCGTGGAGCGACGATGCGCCTGCTGGATTTCGGGCACGAGATTGTCGGTTTCACGCGCGGCTGGGCGGGATTGGTCGAAGGCACCACCATGCCGCTGACGCTTGAGGTAGTCGAGCCGATTATCAGCGAGGGCGGCACGATTTTGCGCTCGTCGCGGACGAACCCGTTTAAGCCCGGCAACGAAGCGCAGCGGGACGCGGTGCTGGAGAACTTGAAGAAGTTCGAGATCGACGCGCTGATCGCCATCGGCGGCGACGATACGCTGGGAGTGGCGTCGAAGCTGTACCATCAGCATCAGGTAAAAACGGTCGGCGTTCCAAAGACGATGGACAACGACCTGAGCTTGACGGATTACACATTCGGCTTCGACTCGGCGGCGAATGTCGCATTGGAGAATATCGACCGGCTGCGCGACACGGCGAAATCGCACGAGCGTGTGATCGTGGTCGAGGTGATGGGGCGTCATGCCGGATGGGTAGCGCTGTACTCGGCTGTCGCCGGAGGCGCGGACTTCGTTTTGCTGCCCGAGGTACCCGTGGACTACGACGTGATCGCCGACCACTTGATGAAGGTGAAAGAGCGCGGGCGCAACTGGGGGATTGTCGTCGTGTCCGAAGGCGCGGAACTGCCACGTGAAGAGGCCGGCGCGGATGCGGACGAGGTGGACGCGTTCGGGCATAAGTTCTTGAAGGATTTGGCCGTCGGCCCCACCGTGGCGCAGGAGATTAAAAAGCGAACCGGCATGGAAGTGCGCGACGCGGTGCTGGGGCATATCCAGCGCGGCGGCCCGCCGACGTTGTTTGACCGGGTGCTAGGCACCCGAGTCGGGATTAAAGCGGCGGAACTGGTACAGGCTGGCGACTTCGGCAAGATGGTCGCGCTGCAAGGCACGGAAGTGCTCGGCGTGCCGATTGAGGAAGCGGTCGGCAAGCAGAAGCTGGTGCCGGAATCGCTTTACAACGAGCTGCGAACGACGTTTGATAAGTAGCGCGGCATAAGTAGCGAGGCTCGACCTGATCGCTCAACTCGAGCCTCGCCTTGTGCAATAGGTATTAATGGAGTTCTTCGAGAATGGTGCAGTCGAAGAAAGTCTTATTGGCGATAGCCGCCGCGCCCCTTGCGTTTGGCTTGATGGCCTCGGCTGTGGGGTTCAAAAGCGACATCGCCGAATTAATAATTCCTGGTGAGATAATTGGGCACTTGCGCCTTGGTGCGGACGAAAACACCGCGACAGCTAAATTTCCCAAATCCTATTACTCGGAAGGCGCAGCGGGACATGGCGTCGAAATATGGAAATCTCAGGATGGCAACACTGTTGCCGTTGCTTCGGAAGTTGATTCCCATGGCGGCTTAACTCGGCCTATTGTAGAAATAGAGGTGAGTTCGCCTTATTTCAGGACTCGCGGCGGCATTGGGCCCGGCAGCAGTTTATCAGCAGTAGAGCAGGCTTACCCGAACGCTCGAGCCGTAAGGCATGCGCCGAAAAGCGCCTACGTCGGGAAGATCGCTTTGCTGGACGATAAAACGCACGGCATCGCATTCCAATTCCCTGTGGCTAGCGGTAAGCTTTCAAAGAATGCGCACTGCACAGCAGTGGCTATTTACGCCAAAGGGACAGGGGCGATGGAGCTATACTTCCCTTTGTATATTGCAGAGCCGAGCGGTGCGATTAGCAGTATGAGCGACTCGAAGCTGAACTAAGATGGCGACGGCGGGTCCAATACCTTGCCGTATTTCAGCGTACCTTTCCTTGTTCCTCCTGCAAAAATGAGGGTAACGCATGTTCGGAATACTTCGTTGATAGGCATTCTCATTCTTTGCTATATCGTGATTGACAAATAATTTATGCCTCTAGAATCAGACATTGAGCAGATGCGCAGCGGGATCGCTCGCTGCAAGGCGGAGATTGCCAAAGGGATTGTTGGCCAGGATGCCGTGGTGGACGGCATTTTGACGGCGTTGATTGCCGGCGGTCATGTGCTGCTGGAAAGCGTACCGGGCCTTGGTAAGACGACCATGGTGCGGACATTGGCGGCGGCGGTGGATTTGTCGTTTTCGCGGGTGCAGTTCACCCCGGACTTGATGCCCGCCGATATCACCGGCACGACAATTCTAACGGCTGAGCCGACAGCGGGCGGGGGCGAGGCGCGTCGGTTCCAGTTCGAGCCGGGGCCGATTTTTACGAACATTTTGCTGGCGGACGAGATTAACCGCGCTACCCCTAAGACCCAGTCGGCTTTGCTGGAGGCGATGCAGGAGCAGAGCGTTACGATTGGGCGGACCCAGCACGTTCTGCCGCGTCCGTTCTGCGTGCTTGCCACCCAGAACCCTCTGGAGATGGAAGGCACATACCCGCTGCCGGAAGCCCAGCTCGACCGGTTTATGTTTAAGCTGATCGTGCCGTACCCGACGTCCGCCGAGATGGCGACGATTCTGGACCGCACGACGGGAGCGACGGGAGCGCTGCCGATGCGCGTGCTCAACGCCGACGCGCTTCTCGCGATGCGTCAGATCGTGCTGGAAGTGCCGATTGCCGCGCATGTCCGCGATTTCGCGATTGCGATTGTGGAAGCTACTCACCCTGGGACCGCCGCAGCCACGCCGGAGGTAAACCGCTGCGTGCGATTCGGCGCGTCGCCCCGCGCGGCGCAGACTCTGGTGCTGGCCGCCAAGATCAGCGCGCTGCTGGACCGCCGCTACAACGTCTCCTATGACGATGTTAGACGCTACGCCGCTCCCGCTCTTCGGCACCGCATCGGCCTGAGCTTCGAAGGCGAGGCCGAAGGCGTGACCGTGGATGCTATTGTCGACGGCGTGGTGCGCCACGCGCAGTCGCGCGTGGCGGTGAAGCTGCCGGCGTAATCGGCGAGGGTAGAGAGCTATGCGCGTCCAAGAGTTAAGAGTGCTGGCCAGGCAGGCGTTCGGAAATAATCTGGAACATGCCACTCCGGCGAACGTGCGCGAGTTCCTGGACAATTTGCAGACCAAGAATTGGCGCTCCGGGGCCGGGGAGCGGGCGGCATCGACAGGCGACGCCAAAATTCTGGATTTGTCCCACTCCAGTGTCGGCGCTGAATTGGAATCGTGGGAAACTCAGATGCGCCGCTTTTTCAGCCGC
>CAXSEA010000120.1:0-10663 GCA_964235675.1 uncultured Armatimonadales bacterium
CGCACGATCAAGGAGTTATCCTGCTCGTTGGCGGCGATGGAGTCGATGCCTTGCGGTCGAAGGGAGCTGGTTTGGCCGTTGGCGCCAGTGGTGCCGGGAGCGCCGGTGAAGCCCTGCGCCGCCTGATTTCCTCCGGTACCCGCATAGGGGTTGATCGTCGATCCGCCGGGATTGATGATCTGGTTCGGGTTGAAGGCTCCGCCGGTGCCTGGGAATTGTCCCGGAACGAACTGCTGCGCCTGGCTGCCGTTGTGAGTGTAAGCGTAGTTCGCCTGGTTCGAGGCGTTGGGATCGCTGCCGTTTTGCAGTGGCACGCCCGGCTGCTGAGACTGTCCGGTATTGCTGGCTGTGTATGGACTCATCTCACCGGCATATCCCCCCACCTGAGTCATTTGCGGCGGTTGAAAAGGCTGCGCCAGCCGCGAATTCTGGATGGGATTTTGCGAGGGGTCAGCGGCTCGTATTCCCGACGGGTCGTTCAGCATAATCAGCACGTAGTTAGGGTCTACGAACTGCAGCTGGATGCGCTCGTTGTGCATGGTTTCCTGAGCGGCGGGCTGAACTGCGGGGGTCGGCGTATAGCTGGCGGGAACGGCGTTGAACGGCACGCTCGCCGCGCCGGAGGCATCTGTAGCCGGCTGAAACGTGTAAACCCCGTTCGCATCGCGCGTGACAATCGCTCCCGCGCTCTGGGCGACGTACTGGAGCGCGTCGCCAAGCGAGGTGGTGACTGTCAGTGTCACGGGCTGGTAGCGCTTGGAATTGACCACGACGATCTGCGCGCGGCTTTGCAGCTTGAGCGCTTGTACGACAGTCAGCAGGGACGCGTTGACGACGTCGAGGTCGATGGTGGGGCCTTTACTCATCGTCGAGCTGGGCGCGCCGCCGGAGTAGGCGTCGTCGGTTTGCGCCTGCGCGACACGGCAGGCAGAAGGAGCGGCCAGCAATAAGGCGACTGCGGCGATCGGAGCGGTCGCGCGGAATATCGCTCGGTGATGGAAGCGAAGCCTGATTGCGCCGCGGTTAGTGAAGAATGACGTTAAATGCGTCTGCCCCATGCTCATTTGCAGGGTGTCCTCCTTGGATGTGCAAAATCTGATTCATAGCGATGCCGCAGCAGCGGGCGCGCAGTGCGCCGGGTCGCGTCAGCAAATAGTATCGGCGCGAAGGCAGTCTGGAACTTGCTGAATCGCTGGAAGTAGAGAGCTTGAAAGCGCAACACAAGACGCAGGGCGCTTGGGGAGTGATCTCTTGCCGGAACGTGACCAGTGTACAGTGTTTTTACTGTTCCTTCAAGAGGGAGGGCGCAATAACTGGCGGACGGGAGAGCCTGGCTCGCAAAAAACACGCAATTTGAGCCTGCCGCTGCTCTGTGCAGAGGCAGGCAGACCGTTGAAAGGACTATCGCCCGAAGCTGCTGGTGCCGCCGAAGCCGCTGGAAGAGCCGCCGAATCCGCCGCTGCTGATTCCGCCGCCGGAAATTCCGCCGGTATTTCCGCCGCCGCCGATTCCACCTGTGCCAGATCCCGTCGAGCTCGCGCCGGGCGTATAAAGCTGAGGCGCAATAATCTGGACCGGGCCGACGACCGCATTCAGCAGCGCGCCGGGAGCGTAGGTAAGCTTGATTAAGACCAGCTGCTTGGTATCGGTCGTGGATGCGTTCAGGCCCGTGTTCGCGTTAGGGCCATAGCCGATATTCGGGCCGCCGCCCGTGGTTCCGGACGCGCCGGGGTAGCCGGTCTGGGGAGTGCCCGCGCTGGGAATGGATTGGTTGGCCTGGTCCGCAGCAGGCGCGTAGATTTTGTAGACGCCGTCACTGACGCTGTAGCGCAGCTCGGGAGTGCTGGAGCGTAGAATCGTTTTCAGGGCCGTCTCGAACGGAACGTTGTGCAGCGTTACCGTGACGTCTTCCTGAATATTGGGATCAATCGTGTAGTTAAGATTCGTGCTCTTGAACAAGCCGTCGAGCGCTGTTCGCACCGGCGCGTCGCTGAGTGTGATCGAGACGTTTTGCGTGGGCAGAGTCGCGGTGTCCTGAGCGCGCGCGGCGGGCGAGGCGGCAAAGCTGACGACTATGGCCATTGTCGCGGCGGCGGCAAGGGTGTGGCGGAGGCTTGCTCTCCCTGATAATGATGTTCGAGGCGTTTTCATGACTTGATTCTAATCCTTTTCGCCGGGGGCGACGATGATTGAGCAGCCGGCACTATTGAGTGCGATCCAAAATTTTGCCGCGAAATGCAGCGAGTGGCACTTATTATATTCCCATTAGTCGGCGGTTCCATCGGCGGGATTTCCCGGATCGGTGGAAGTGTTATCGCCGGTTTGCGGCGCGGGAGTGTTTTGCGTTTGGGTGGCCGGATTTCCGGCGGTAATCGGCACCTGAACGGTTTGGCTGCTGTCGGGAAGGCGCACGGTGATTCCATCGGATTGGATCGACTGGACGCGCCCTCCGTTTTCCGGCAGAAGGCTGCCCGGCGTGATAATGGTATCGTGGCCGTCGATTTCGTAAATCGCGCGGATGCCGTTGCTGTTGATAATGCCGGCCACTCGCCCGAGCGGCGCAGTAATTGGGGCGGGTCCGCCGGAGCTGGGCGAGGTAACAGGATAATTGATGACGCCGCCGTGCGGATTCGGCAGCCGGGTAATGGAAATGAAGGGAACGTAGCTTGACACCGGTGGAGGAACCACGGCCTCCGTAAGCTGCTTGATATTGACTGACGGAGCGAACGGGTTGCGGGTGTGGGCCGTGGCGGCTATGCTTGTCATGCCCGGCATACCGGGAATATCCGGCATTTTGATTCCCGCAGCGGATAGTTGGGAGATCATTTTCTTCCCAAGCGCCATTTTCTGCTCAGGCGTCATTTTGTCGATGGCCGCCATTTGGGGCATCTGCGACAGGCCTTTTACGAGCGCCGCTTTTTGTGCCGGACTCAGATTCGACGCGGCGATGGTAGCAGCAGAGGGTACTTGCGTGGGTCTACCCGGCATCAGGGGAGCGGCGGGCATGCCTTGTGGTCGAAGGGCACTCGGAGCCGCGAAAGGAGTTTGCCCAGGGCGCGCCATCTGCGACGGCGGCATGCCGGGACGTCCGGGCATGCCGGCCATATTCGGCGCGCCTTGGGGGGGCCTTTGCATGGGCGGCACGCTGGGAGATACGGGAGCAGTGGCGACAGCCGTGTCGCTCGCTGATTTGTTGCCCAGCAGGCCGGTGGCAAAGGCACCGATGACGCCTGCCACGACGAGCAGCAGAACGGCTGCAGCCGCTATGATAGGAATATTCTTTTTATCGCTGAGCCACTGCTTGATCGCCATTGTGCCCTGTTTCGCCTTTGGAGAGCATCGCTGCTCCAATTGTTGCTGGTCGCCTTTGTCGCCGCTTTCGCCTAGCGCCTCGCTCCTAGAAAAGGAGACGGCGCGGCAGTAGTCGTAGTCGGCATTGGGTTCTTGATGTGCACCCGGTATTCCGGCGTATCCTCAAAGTTGGTTGGAACGCTCGGCGGAGGAGGCAGCGGCTCGCCAGCCGCGTTCGCGCCCGGACCACCCGCGCCGCCGGGGGCACCCGGAATGCCGGGTGCGCCAAACCCGCCTGGGCCAGGCTGCCCTGGTGTTGCCGGCGCTGCAGGAGAAGAAGTTGTCGTAGCGGCTGCGCTCGGCGCTGTGGAAGGCAGACCGGAAGCCGACTCGGTGTAGATGTACTCGGTGGCGGTGTAGCTGCCGGTCATGAACGGGCTGTAGCCTTGCAAGGAGAGGCCGTCCGTTACAACGATACGGTTAAAATGGTTCCAGCTTTCCACCTGCTGCAAAATCTGGTTGTAGGAACCGAAGACAGAAATCGTTCCCAAGGGCATGGCCACGATGCCTTGGGGTACGTCGTTGGGCGAGCCGGGAGGAGTGGGCGCGCTGACGGTGGTGAGAGGCTGCGCGGCGGAGGTATGCAGGAATCGGTTGATGCTGGGCGCGAACTCGAATTCGAGGAATCCGATCCATTGGTACCAGGCGCGCCACTTGTCGGCGGATTGAACCAGGGGATTTTTGCTGTACTGAATCGCGGCCCATTGCCCTCGGATTACTGTTGCTTTCGCCTGCGCCGCTGCTAAACTATTCCTTGCGGCAATCAAATCCGGCGGATTTGGGTGTCCCACGTACTTTTCCACCGGCGCTAGGGCAGTATTCTCAGTCGCGATCTGCTGATTGACCGGTTGGATCAGAAAAAACCAGATCAGCGCCGGAACACCGATGCAAAGCACCGCTCCGATAATGCTGATGATAATAGGATTTAAGCGTACGTTTCGCATACAGTAAGGTGAGCCTTGGACTTGACCTGGGTCGAGTATCTAAGGGAGGCTTGTTGACTTAGACCGAAGACTACACTACCTGAGATGTCAATAGACCAATTGCGGCCCGCTGCCATTGGCTCAGGCTATGAGGCTCATTGTTAAGCTGGAGGGCCGTTCGGGCGCGTGCCACCTCGCGTTTGGGAGCCTGGCGGCCCATAGCCCCCCGACGATCCAAAAGCTCCTGGCGGGCCGCCAAAGCCTCCTGGGCCACGCTGTGGCCCCGCTGCGCCGCCGGCTGCCGGAGCGCCGGTGAGAGAGGGAGGCGACAAAGGCTGCTTTAGCGTCAGCGCGACTGTAAATGGGAATCCATCATGGCGCGCGTCGAACGTATTCGCGGCGGCAGCGGTTCCTGCTCCGCCGCCGAAGCCTCCGCCAGTGGGCGAGAAGGTCGGACGACGCCCGAAGGCGGGGGCCTGCTGGCCACCAAACCCGCCACCGCCGCCTTGAAAGCCTTGAGCAGCGGGAGCGCCGAACTGGCCGCCTGCTGCCGCCCCAGTGTTGACACTAACGATTCGGCCTTTTTGGACCGTGTAAGAGGTAATCGGGTGAGGGTAGCCGGGCAAGCGTGCAATGACTCCCGCCGGGATGGACTAAGTCTGCGGCGTGTCCGGGTTCGGCGAAGTGGGGCCGGGAATTCCCGTAGTCAGGCTGATCGCGGAGGCGTCCGGCTCGGTGTACATCATTTGCAGGTACCGCCCCAGATCGCCTAGAGAGTGCGTGTAGCCGGAGATGGTCAAGGTCGCGCCGGAAACAGACATCGCGTTATAGAGGACGCGCGAGGAAGTGTAGCTGACGACGCGTTGGTAAAGCTCCGGGTACGCCATATTATAGGCCTGTCCCGCCTGGTAGCTTTGCAGGTTGGTATTGATCTGTCCCAAACTGGTAATGGCTGCAGTGGCTTGATCGTTGACGTTCTTGATCGTGGTCTGCATGTTCGTGCCTTCGGTCACCTCGGCGGCGAGCCTTGCCGGCTCCTGCACGATGCTGAAATAATACAGCAGCGTCACGGCGGTTAAGGCAGCGAACAATCCGGCGAACAACAAGGCTACCCGGCGGTTGAGCCGGCGCAGCAGGACGTACCCAGGAAGTAGGTTGATTCTCAGCATCCGAGCAGTTCTCTCCTACGAGACCGGCGGCAGTGTCGTACCACCTGCTCCCGGCGTTCCGTTGCCAGAAGCTCCGCGTTTGCCAAATGGCAGGTTAAAGTTTATCTTCGGCAGCGCCAGCTTGCTGCCCGTCCCTGTGCCGCCGGAGCTTGTTCCGGCGGGAGGACGTTGCGCGCGCACCTTCGGCTCCGGGTTCGCCGCGAACACGGCCTGCCGCTCGGCGAGTCCGACAGCGATGGTAAAGAGCGGCGCGATGGATTGAAGGTAGCTGGCATCGAAGCTTTTGCTGGTAACGCTCAAGCCGCGCATCGGGTTGGCGATCTGGATGGGCACCAGCATTTCCTGCTCCAGGAACTTGTCGATGTTCGGCAGCGACGCCGTTCCGCCGCACAGAATCAGGCGGTCGACATTGCGTCCGGCGGCGCGGCTGCGGTAGTAGTCCAGGGAGCGGCGCAGCTCGGTGGCCAGCTCGCTCAGAACCGGCAGCATCGCGTCGAATATCTGAATGGTGAGCTCGTCCGGCGGCTGCGGCGCGCCGACATCGATATGGTCGCCGCCCATCCCGATCTCCCCGAAACCGCCGTCATCGCCGGAAGGTCCCCTCAAGGGCGCTGTACCGGTGCCGTTGGGACGGCGCGCCAGGTCGAGCGTGCTTCTTTGGATGGGCTGAGTGCGCTCTAAGTCGATGGGATTGTTGAAGCCGCCAAGCGGGCCGGAGGCAAGGCCACCGGAGGATGGGCCGCCGAGCGGGCCGCTGCTGAGACGGTCGCTCACGGTGCCCTGCCCGCCCGTGGTCGGGCCGCCGAGGGGGCCCGAATCAAACGGGGTCCGTGCCTGCAAGGGGCCGGAATCGAAGGGCGAGCGGCTGAGCGGGCCGCTGTCGGGCAAGCCGACAGGGCGAAGGTTGCTGAAATCCTCTTCCGGCTGGCCATAGGGGAATTCCACGGCCTCAGTGGGATACTGCTGGTTGCTGTAGTCGTTCAAACGCTCCATCAGCACTTGGCCGCTCTCGATTTTGAGGCGCTCGGCCTGGTCGATGGTGTAGTCGAGCGACTCGCTTATGGCGCGGGTAAGGCTTTCGCCGGCTAGCGCGAGAGAACGCGGGAAGATCAGCATGCCGTCCTCGAAGATGCTGATATCGGTGTTGCTCGCGCCGATGTTGACGACAGCCACCGTTTCTCGGGGCGCGCTGGAAGCGGACATGTCTTCTTCGGAGGCGAAGTCGCCGCCCGGAAGGGCGACGGGCACAATGGCGCGCCGTACCGGAAGGCCGTTTTCGTCGATGTCGAGCAGGGCGCGGCCGGCGGCCAGCGGCTCGATATCGATCGCGACAGGCTCCAGGCCCGCTTTAAGCAAGGCGTCGACATAGTAGCCGACCATTTCGCGCTGGGCGACGGCGAGAAGCACCGACATATTGGGCGCGTCGCCTTCGTTGGTGCCGTCATCTTTGAGCGGGAGCGGCTGGTAATCCATTTCCACTTCGGTGGGGGCGAACGGCACGTGGCGCTCTACTTCCCACTTCATGGTCTCGGTGAGCTCGGCGGGGGTCATGCGGGGCACTTCGATGATGCGCACGACGACCGAGGCTTGCCCGGCGATGCAGCCGACGGCGCGCTTGGCGCGGATTCCGGCATCCTTGAGCATCTGCCTCACGGCAACGGCCATGGCGTTGGGATCGGTGAGGATGCCGTTTTGCAGCACGCCTGGGGGCGTGGGCGCGACGGCGAGCGCGGTGACGGCGAGGCCCTCCTTGGGGGAGACGGTGAGCTCCACGGCCTTCATGAGCTGTGAGCCGATATCGATTCCGACTACAGGCGGCTGGGCCATAGTTGCGCGATCCTTACATCAAGAAGTCAAATCGAGTCGAGTCGAAGAAAGCCGAGTCGGCTTGCGCCGTGCCCGGCGATCAGTTGAAGCGAGCGGGCCGGCCGATCTTTCCAGCATTGTACACCAACGTAGCTGAGTTGTCACGGCAGGGCCGTTCAGCCCATGGATGGAGCGGCATATCGAAAGGAGAATTATTTACGGACGCGAGATTTGTACAAATACAGTCAGCAGCCGTGAACGCCAGATTATAACATGGCGTCTGCCCGGTGTCAACCGGCGCTGCTCCGACAAGGCTCTCCATTTCCCGGCGCAGTGCGTTGCGCCGGGAGATGGGTCAGCTACGGCAGGTTAGGCTCGAAGTTCGGGTCCATGGACTCGTAGTAGAGATCGGAGCCGGTGGAGCCGGTGCCGCCGGTATAGGCCTGCTGGGCCGCGTTGCGGGTGCTGGACCAGAAGACCCAGACGCGGTGCGGCACGAATGTGCCGTTGCTCAGGCCGCTGGTCGGGTCGAGGAAGGCGCTTGGATTGGACTCGTTGGCGGCGGCGGCGATGGGGAGCACATGCTCGCCGCTTGCCAGGACGCTCGGCGTTTGAGAGTTCACGTAAGGCTCGTCCTGCCATTCGATCTGAAGCGGAACCGCCTGGGTTCCCGCCATTTTTGAACTGTCGTTTTGATCGATATATGTCACTTGAGCGTACATTCCTTCCATGGTGGACGGGAAATAGACGCGCGCGCGGGCAACATCGACATCGACCAAATTGGTGACGTCAGTCAAGCCTCCGTAAGCGGGGTCCGTGGTGACAGAGACCTTGAAGGTTGAGGGCAGCGCGGTGACATTAGTGGTAGCAGTACCATTGGTCACCGTGCTGGTCGTGGTGGCGAACGACGTTGTTGCGTTCAGTCCGGCGACGACGGCGGTCAGGCGGCGGGTGTCGTAGTAGAGCGTGTCGTTGGTGGCTGAGGTCGCTCCGCTGGCGCTGCCCGACTTACGGTAGATAAACCACTCGCGGGAGACGTTGACGGATTGAATCGCGGTCGTGCCAAGAGTGTTTGCCGTGGAGGTCGCGATGGCTGGCTCGAGGGTGTCGTCGAGAAAGGCGACCGGCTCGGAGTTGGTGCGCGAGTTGTAGGTGATGCGGTCGCTGAGGGGCACGACGGTTGCCGTGATGACGGTGGTCGGGTCGGTGGGCGGCGCGCTGAAGCGGACGGTGCCGAGCCCCGGATTGACGTAGACGGTGCCGGTCGTGCCGGTCCAGGGAAGGTTGACTCCGGTGTAGACGATTTGGCCGCTGGCTTTGTCGAAGGTGTACGGACGCGGGACGTTCGTCTTGGTGCCCACGGTCATCGTGCCGGCGAGGATAGTCTGGGACGTGGTTACCGTCAATGAGGTGTAGCCGATTGAGATCGCGTCGATGTTGGCGGCCCAATCGACTTCGCGGGCGTAGAAGAGCCCTGTGTCGGTGCCTGAGCGGGTAAGGGTCAGGGTGGTGGTCGTGAACGGGTTCGCCGTGGTCGAGACGGCCTGCGGGATGACGGCGATGCGGGTGAGGGTCGGCAGCGTGGTGCCGTTTTGGGCGGCGAGATAGTAGCGGCTGGTGTAGATGTCGGTGGTGCCGTCTTGCAGCGAGCCGCTGTAGGCGACGTCGAGGGCGTTCGCCGTGGTATTGCTGAACAGCGCGTTCGTTCCGGTGGCACCGAAGCTGGATGTGCTGTTAGCGATATAGCGCAGCACCGGCGACGGGCTTTGCACGTCTACCAGCGACGATGAGACCGGCAGTTCCTGCGGTATAGCGGCCGCGTCTTTGGGTTGGGCCAGTATCACACCGGCTGTCGGAACGCCGGTAATGTACTCGACGCGGGAGCGTCCCCGCACGCGGGCTTGCCACATGACGACGACATGCTCGATGGTGGATACGACGCCTTTGGTCGACGTGTCGGGCATCTCCACGGCGTGCACGCCGAAGATAGGGTCGGTGGAGGTGTAGAGCGGCACCGCGTCGGCGAGGTCGAGCGGGAGACCGCCCGCGCCGGTCGAGCCGCCGAATTGAGCCTCGTAGATGGTGTAGACCGGCGCGTTGGTAGCGGCGAGAGTCGCGTTGCCAACTGTAGAGGCGGCACTGATATGACGCAGGATGAAGAACGCGGCGGTATCGTTCTGGGTGGAACCGACACTCAGGACGAACGGGCTGCTGACCTGCGAGGCGAGAGCGCTGTTTGTGGTCGGCACGGTGAAGTTGGTCTGATTGCCAGGCTTTGTCCACCAGGTAGCGCTATTTGCGCCGCTGGGCGCGGTAAGCGCGCTGGCCGTGGCGCTTTGGCCGCCGATGGTCGATGTGAAGAGATCGAACACGTTGGCGGTTGCACTGGTCGACGAGGCGACGGCATCACGGTTGCTGACGAACAGCAGGCCCATGTTGTAGAGATTCAGGTCGCCCGTATTCGGGACGGAGAACACGAACGGCTGGACGTCGCTGGTCGGCAGGGGAGCACCATTCGCGGGAACGGTTGATGGGTCGCCGCTCGGAAGGGCGAGGTTTGGAACGATCCCGTTGACAGCGGCTCCCACGAGCGGAGGGCCGTCGGTGAAGCGGGTCTCGCGCACGGCGATTTTGAGCGTGGTGCCAGGGTCGCTGTAATACTGCTCCGGAACACCAAAGCTATTACCCGCCACGTTATTAACGTAGAACGCGGTTTGGTATTTGGGTGAGCCAGGATTTTGGTTTAAGTACCTAGCTTTTGCGTATTGTGGGCCTGAATAGGTACCCGACAAGCCGTTGTTGAGCTTTTCGATTCCGTTGCTGCCGGCAATGTATGGATCGCTGCCTTCGTAGGTGCGGACGGTGCCCGAGTAGGTGCCGACGGGCGTGCCGAGCGGGACGGCGATGCCGACGACCGGCTGGCCGTAATAAGGCACGCTGGGGTCGCCATTAGTTTTAGTCAGCGAGATATAGGCGGGATTGCCGGTGTCGTGCGGCTCGTCGGGGACGGTGAGCGTCGTGGACGCGGCGTCGCCGGGACGCGCCTTATGAAGAGTGGCGTTGGTGTACTTGGAATGCTGGGTATTGATGTTGCCGTTCAGGTCTTCCTCCTGGGGGTTCGGCAGGTAGACGTCGGTATCCAGCGAGCTTCGCAGCAGCAGGTTGCCGTTGGTATCGGTATCATTCAGCAGGAGGTTACTGCTATTGTCGATGCTTGGGATGAACGACAGCGAGTCGGTCCAGTTTGACGGTTCCAGCGCGGTGGCGGTGGGATACGGCGTTTCGGCTTGGTCGCTGGTGAGACGGACGTAGCTTTGCGGGGCGGGCGCGCCATCTAGATAGACGTCGGAATCGACGTGCACGTTCATCAGGCTGACGTTGCCGTGGTTGCGCACCGTGCTCGGCGGGTAGGAC
>CAXSEA010000121.1:0-10529 GCA_964235675.1 uncultured Armatimonadales bacterium
GGCAGCGTAACCCGATCACGCCGCCAAGCTCAGCCATTAGGGCGAACTTCATCAAGAAGTATAACTCAAGAAGATGTGAATGGAACGTGGGAAATCCCGGATAACGGCTAATCGCGCAGTTTCTGACTCGTCGCCTATTTGGGCGTGCTCTAAGCAGCCGGCAACTAGGCGGCTGAGTCTAAGCGTTCGCGATAAGCAACGGATTTTCACCTGATGCGGGCGTCGATTGATTGATCGCTTTTGTTTGGTCGCGCACGCCTGTTGAGCAGCGTATCCCACGCCGCAGCAAACGCGACGGACAAGAGCACGGCACAAAGCGCGGACGGGATGTAGTAGATATGCGCCGTTTGCTTCGGGTTGACAATGACGATTGTGGATTCCAAGCAAAAAGCGGCAATCAGCAAGCCCAAAAGACGGTGACTGGCGCGGTTTCTCAGCACTAGATAAGTGATGGTGAAATAAAAGGCTGATTGAAGCGCCGGAACGAGGCCCAGGCTGGGATCGAGCAGCATCACGAGGCTGACGGCGGGACTAGCGCGCAGCAACGCTGACTGCGCCAGAGTGCAGAGCAGAATCGCGGCAATGACGGTCGCTGCCAATTTGAGCAGCCCGAGGCGTCGCGCCCCAATGCCGGTCGCCGTTATTGCCAGGCCAAGCAAGGCCGTGGGCCAGCTCAGATTCGTGAAGCCGCCAAGCCCGAAGCCGTCGATCTGCGACAGATATCGATGCGCCCAGTCTCCGTTGCTGGTGAAGTTCGATCCCGACCGCAGCATGTGCCCGCCGACCCATATTTTAATCGCGGCCAGCGGCGCGGCCACGGCGGCGGCGACAAGCCACGCGCGCGGCGGAATGCCGCGAATCCCGCCGCGCCCGATCGCCGCCGCGATCATGACAATCAATGGAAACGTCAGCCAGCCGGTCTCTTTGAAGCACACGGATAGCCCGGCGAGAGCGAACGCCAGAGAGTAGCGTCGCTGCACCGCAGCGACCAAAGCAAGCAGTACGACGATGCCGAGCCATGCTTCGACGTTGTTTTTCCAGTAGTCCAAAATCACGTCGCCGGGCACTTGCGATCCGTAGCCCGGTAGCCATTCGAGCGCGGTCAGCTGGACAGGCCGTGGCGCGGCAAAAAATGTCGCGCTTAAAATCGCCACAGTCCAGCGCGTCGTCAAGCTGTAGGCAAACCAGCTCAAGCAAGCGCAAAATAGTACGTGCGAGACAATAAGCGTGGCGAACCAGTCGTTGAAATGCTCGCCGAACGCGCGGTACTCCAGCCAGAAGGCGAGGGCGGAAAGCGGACGCCAGTAGCCGTAAGGCCAAACCCATGTCGTGTGCCACCAGGAAAGCGTGTCGCTAAAGCCGCGCGCCTGCCGGACACCGCCTATCAGCAGCTCCCAGTCGGGAATGTCGCGGCGCTTCAACGTGAGGGCGGTGCCGGTCAGCACCGGACTGCGCAGCCAAACCCACTCCTCGGCGATGCAGTGGGCGATGATCGCGGCGAAGACTGCTAAAATAACGATCAGGCACAGCGCGCGAATCAAGCCGGGGAGCGGCGCGGCTTGTTTGACCGAGAAGTGAAAACGATTCACGATAAAAACCCTTCGATGCGCCGAGACGTCTTCTCTGCCTTTATCGGCCACCTGCATGCCTCACTTGCCGCGGGGAACCCAAGCGGCGGTTTTGCCTGTTCTTGAAGTACAGAGTTCACAGCATTACGCTACACCATTTTTCCATTGCTTTGCTGTCCGTTAGAAGAGGGGACACATTTTCATGGCACGAGACCGTTCGAGCAACAACAATAATAATCGCGGTGACGACGCCGGTAAATACGGCGGTGCACGGCGCGGCGAGGAAGGCGGCGGGACTGAGCGCAATGTCCCGCTGTGGAACGAGACGCAGATACGAGCCATCGCGATTGTCGACGAGATGATTCGCCGCTCTGGCCCGGATGACGCCAATTATAACTATTACATGCTGCTGCGCCACCAGTTGGAAGTCGACGAGCAGCAGCTCACCGAAGCGCAGGAGCTGATCGCCAAGTACGACGAGGCTTACACCAAGCTCACCCAGCCCGCCAATAAAGTCGCCGTTTATCTTGGCGGCAACGAGGATGGCACCGCTAATATCGCGCTGGGCGACAACGACTTTTATACAAACATCGACCCGAACGTCGAGGCGGAAGCGCTGAAGCCCGGCACCCGTGTCCGGATCAACGAGGCCTACGCCGTAATCGGCGATCTTGGCCCGGCCGAGAACGGCCAGATCGTGAAAGTGGCGGAAGCGCTCGAAGGCGGACGGCTGCGGGTCGGCGGCGATACGCCAGGGCTTGGCGGACGCGTCGTGACCCGCGCAGCCGTGCTGGCCGACGATGCGTCGCTGAAAGCCGGCTCGGAAGTGCGCATGGACCCGAACTTTCGCGTGGCGCTGGAGCACTTCCCGGCCAAGGACGCTAAGGACTTCTTCTTGGAGACTGTCCAACCAATTGAGTGGTCGCAAATCGGCGGGCAGGAACAGACGATCAGCGTCATCCGCGACGCTATCGAGCTGCCGCTGCTTTACCCGGAGCTTTACGAGCGCTTCGGCAAAAAGCCGATGAAGGGGATTCTCCTTTACGGCCCTCCCGGATGCGGCAAGACGCTGATCGGCAAGGCGACGGCGTACAACCTGACCAAGGAGTACAACGCCCGCACCAAGCAGGATGTCAAAGAGTACTTCATGTACATCAATGGCCCTAAAATCCTGAACATGTGGCTGGGCGAGTCCGAGCGCCAGGTACGAGAAATCTTCTCAACAGCGCGCGAAAAGGCTAAAGAGGGCTACCTGGTCTTCATCTTCATCGATGAGGCCGAGAGCATTCTCCGGACGCGCTCATCGGGGCGGTTTACGAATATCAGCAATACCGTCGTCCCGCAATTCTGCGCTGAGATGGACGGACTGGTCAGCCTGGAAAACGTGGTGGTGATGCTCACGTCCAACAGGCCCGACTATATCGACCCGGCCATCCTGCGCCCGGAGCGGATTGACCGCAAGGTGAAAGTCGTCCGACCAGACCAGAAGGCGACGCACGATATCTTGGGCATTTACCTCAGCGAGCGGGTGCCGCTGGACTACCGAGTCGTGGAAGAAAAGGGCGGCGAGCGCGAGGCACGCGAGTTCCTAATCGACGAGGCCACCAACTATCTATGGCGCAAAACGCCGGAGACGGAGTTCCTGGAGGTCTACCTGCGCAACGGCTCGACCGATACGCTTTACCGCAAGGACTTAATTAGTGGCGCGCTGCTGACCAGTATCGTGGAGCGGGCCAAGGACTTCGCGATCAAGCGCAGCATCGACGTCAAGAGCACAAAGGAGGGCGTCGGCTGGGCCGACATGCAAGAGGCGATCACTCAGGAGTTCAAGGAAAACGAGATATTCCCGAAGACCGACAATATCGAGGACTGGCTCAAGCTGCTCGACTACGAGCCGGACAACGTGGTGAGTTTGAAGCCGATCAACGCCAAGACAATCAAGGAGCGGCCCAACAGCCGCAAGGGAATTATCTAATTGTCGCAGGACGCTCCCAGTAGCAATGATCTGCGAGATCTCAATCCGTCTACTCTTGAAGGAACTCGTCGTAGGCGTGTATTTGTAGGGGGCAGCTACGATCAATCGCGGCGGGCACAACTCGATGAGCTTGTGTCCGCCGTTCGTATGATTGGATATATTCCAGTTGTTGCAGACTGGTATAAGCTTGAAGTTCCGGAAATCGACATTCACGACGATACCCTCGCGCTGCTACACTCTTGCAAACTAGCGATTTTTGAACTTTCCGTCGCGTCAGGAGCTCTCATGGAAATTGAGCGTGTTGAGGATTACGGGATCGAAACGCTTGTGCTATTCAGCACGCCTAGCAATGCGAGCCACCTTCCTACACGCATGCTGAGTTCGTTTATCGAAGTCCGTCGAAGCACAATTACCTTAAGAGGGTATGCTGATTCTGCCGAAGCTGTATCGGCGATCCATAACTGGCTTGGGGAACAACACCGTAAGCCGATCACTTACGGGTCTGCATCAATACTTTAACAATGAAGCGATATACCGTTGCGGATGAAAATGAGCTTGTTTCTGGCACCGCCCAGGATATTCTTGGGCGAATACTTGTAAGGCCAGGTGGATTAGCTACTGATCTGAAAGGGCTAAATGTCGATCAATACGCTGATTTGCTTATTCGGAATGCTGGTTGGTACTTATCCTCGGCAACAGCAGAACAGTTTGCTGACATTAAGTTCCCCTCCAAGTATGATCGCGCTCTTAGCCTTTTGAGTATCATTCCTGCGAGCAATACGCATATTTTGACTACTGATGATTCTATAGAGTAGATGTAAGTAAGGTGTTCTTTGCCACTTTTTGGAATTGAAACAGAATACGGAATTACCGTCGAAAACAAGGGCGCTAATGACCTCGTCGCTGAGAGCCGCGCTTTAGTCAATGCTTACAAAGGCCGGTTCGCGTCGCCCTGGTATTACCGGGGCGAGGATTCGCGGCGGGATATGCGCGGCTTTCATGTCGATAAGCTGAATTACGATCCCGAGGACGCCAAGTTCGACGATCCCAAAGCGCGTCAGCTGCCCGCCGAGCAGGAGCGGGCCGACCATGTCCTGACCAACGGCGGACGGCTCTACAACGACCATGGACATCCCGAGTTCGGCACTCCCGAGTGCGCGGGGCTGCTCGATCTGGTGACCTATGACCGCGCGGGCGAGCAGATTGTTTTGGATTGTGCGCGCCGGCGAACGGAGCAGGGCGCGGGCGAAGTCCGCATCTACAAGAACAACACCGACTACCACGGTAGCTCCTACGGCACCCATGAGAGCTATCTCATGCGCCGTGAGCGTCCTTTCGGTGAGGTGCTGTCGAACTTCCTGCCGTTTTTTGTCAGCCGGATTTTGTACGCCGGGGCCGGGAAGGTCGGCAGCGACGCCAAGGGTGTCAGTGTGCCGTTCCAGCTCTCGCAGCGGGCGGACTATTTCACGGAAGAAGCGTCGGTGGATACGCTGCACCGACGCCCGATCTTTAATACCCGCGACGAGCCCCACACCGACCCACGCGAGTGGCGTCGGCTACACGTGATCTGCGGCGACGCCAATCTCAGCGAGTACGCTACGATGCTGAAGGCTGGGACCACTTCGCTGGTGGCGCGTCTTACCGACCAGGGCTGGACCGCGCCGGTGCGGCTGAAGAACCCGGTGGCGGCGATTCAATCGGTTTCGCGCGATCAATCGTACAAATGGCTGGTGGAGACCGACGCGGGCAAGACGATGGGCGCGGTTGATTTGCAGCGGATGTACCTGTCGGCGGCCAAGGAGAGGTTCGGCGGCGAGGCTGGCGATATCGCATGGACTCTGCGCGAGTGGGAAACCACGCTCGACGCTTTGGAGCGCGACCCGCAAGAGCTGATCGACCGTCTTGACTGGGTCGCTCGCCGCGCGTTGATCGAGGAGTACCGAGACGCCGAGGGGCTGGCGTGGGACGACTATGCTTTAATCGCGCTCGATCTGGAGTACGCCAATATCGATCCGGACGAAGGGTTGCGCGCGGTGCTGGAAGAGGGCGGGCATTTGCTGCGGTTGACCGACGAAGCCACCGTGGCTAAAGCTATGGCTGACGCGCCGCAGAACACTCGCGCGGCTATTCGCGGCGAGTTGGTCAAGCGGTTCTCGGAGCAGATCGGTGTCGCCGGGTGGAGCGTGGTCGTGCTGCGCAGCAAGAACGAATCGTGGGCGGCGGAGTTGGACAACTATTTAACGCCGGATGCGGTTGCAGCCGGCCTGGACGAGATACAAAGCGCGCAGGATTTTGAAAGCTTGCTGCAAAAATTCCGCAAGCAGGGCAAGTAACCTCTTAGGCGCGGAGAAAATCTCAGACAATTTCGGTCGCAGTTGCACTTTGGTTCACAAATCGCTAATAATAACTCTGTGAGCGGCGGCGTTCGCGGTGCGGAACTTCGCAATGGCGGCTCGTCCCCACAAGCAATCCAGGTTCGGTTGGCTGCACATGAGTTATGGAGAGTTAGTCTATGCCTACACTAGATGAAGATAGAGCCACACGTCCCGCCGCGCCGGTCGATCCGATGCGACGCGGCGACGGCGACGAGTCCGGTCCAGCGCGTCCGAGCGTGGATCGCCCCGACCGCTCCGATCTGCTCAAGCGGATGAAGCGGGTCGATCCCGACCAGGCCCGACGCTACCGCCAGCGCAGCGGCGAGTAAGTAATTCGCCCTTCGCACTTATAGTTTATCCAGCCCGACCTGAATAGGTTGGGCTGCTTTTTTGGCGACCCTATCCGGGCTCTCGCCCACCTTCCCTGAAAGGGAAGGAACTTAGCATTAAGCTGAGATTCGCTACACCTTTACGGTTAATCCGATTAGCTTGTCGAAGGGTTGTAAATGGTTCCTTCCCTTTCAGGGAAGGTGGGCGAGAGCCCGGATAGGGTTCTCCCGAACTTTCCGCCACAATGCGTTGTTTACTCATTTATGTTCAAGATTAACGAATCCACAACACCTACTTTAGGCGGCTTCAACGAGCTAGTCGCCGCCGGACCCGCGCTGGGACAGCTTAATACCTCAGCGCAGGCTGCGCTAACTTCCGGCTCGCCTGGCAACCCCGGCGGCATAGTCGATACCCACAGCACCACCGTAATCGCGGTGAAGTACAAGGACGGCATTATTAATGTCGCCGACCGCCGGGCGACCGCCGGCTATACGGTCATGTACGACCAGGCCGAAAAAGTGCTCGCGCTCGACGATCACACCCTGATTTCCATCTCGGGCTCGTTCGCCAAGAGCATCGAAGTCGTTCGCTTTTTGCGGCACTCGTTCAAGTATTTCGAGCGCTCGCAGCTCCAGCCGATGAGTTTGGACGGCAAGCTGATGGAACTCAGCCGGGTCATCGCGCAGAACCTTCCCGCCGCAATGTCGGGCGTGGGCGCGTTCATCCCGGTCCTCAGCACGTTTGACACTCAGGCAAACACGGGACGCATTTTCTTCTACGACGTCATGGGCGGCCAGTTCGAGACCGCCGAGTTCGGCGCTGCCGGCTCCGGCAGCGGCCCGATTCGCGGCGTATTCGAGTACATCATCAAGCAAAAAGGCCCATTCACTTCGATGAGCCGCGAGGATGCTCTCCGTGAGTGCCTCAGCCTGCTGGAAATCGCCGCCGACCTCGACGTCGCCACCGGTGGCGCGTACAAATGGCTCCCGGCGGCGAAATGGATCGACGCCGAAGGCATTCACGATTTCAGCGACGACGAAATCCGCGCCGGATTAGGCTCAACTCCCGCTGTCAGCCAAATCTCCTCGCCCATCCGATAGGCTGACCCAAGCTCAACTTCATAACATTTACACTCTGGCAAATTGCGCTAGCGATTTGCCAGTATCAAAAAAGGCCCAGCGGCCCGAGCGTCTCTGGGAAACAACTTATGGCATACACCCCTTATGAATGGAACGAGACGGTTCGGCAGCGCAACGAGTTTATCGAGGAGCGTCTGCGCGAGGGCTCGCCGGTGGTGGGAATCTCTTACGACAAGGGAATCCTGCTGCTTAGCGTGCGCAGCTCTCAGCGCAAGATTTACGAGATTTACGACAAGCTGATGTTCTCGGCCATCGGCAACCAGTCCGATATCGAGACGATCCGCACCGGCGCGATCGATATCGCGCACCGGGAAGGCTTTACGCGCTCGCCCGACGATGTCAGCATCCAGCGCATCGTGGGCTTTGCGGTCTCGCCGAGTATCAAGAAGATTTACGCCGACCCGTTCTCGCAGCCGGTGGCGATTCGGGCCATTTTTGCCGAACTCAGCAATACGCCTGAGATGGACCACTACTTTATCGTGGGCTACGACGGCGAGTTTATCAAGCTGCCGAACCGGGCAGTTGTCGCCGGGACGCCGGAAGACGAGCAGCGGATGCTGGAGTCACTGGACAAGTCCATCGGCGACGCCGTCCCGACGTTCGACCAGGCGATGAAAGCGGCTTTAGAAGCGTGGGCGGTGGGACGCATGGAGCCGGTGGAAAACGAGATGCGCCTCGAAACCGCCGAGCAGGCGAACGTGCAGCCGTACGACATGCTGCGGGAAGCGTTCGCGCTGGGCGGAGTTTTGGAAGCGGCGGTCTTGGACCGTGACACCAGCCGCGAGAGCCGATTCCGCATGCTGAAAGATACGGAATTGGAATCCGTGAGGGCCGAATATCGATAAAGGCTCTTCTTTGGTTTAATTTACCGGCCAGGCCAGGCATAAACGCTTGGCTTGGCATTTTTTGTGCTTGCTGTTAAACTTTCGATATCTCTGCCGCGGATGTGGCACTCTGTATTTGTCGTCCCGCTTCGCTTCTCGTCATCTTTCTGCGCACGCTTCGCGCCTAGATTGGATTCCGCGCCATGTCTCTTGCCCGTTTTCGCTCTCCTATACTGTTCGGCCTGACTGCGGCAGCGTCGCTGCTGGCTCCGCTCGCCGGCAACGCCGCAAGCTCCGGCATCGTTACTTTGCCCTGCATCGCCGATACCTATGTCGATTCCAGCAACCCGACCAGCAACTATGGGCCGGGCACCCGGATAGTGATCGACAACTGGCATCTCACCGAGACCGGATTCGTCAAATTTGACCTGACCGGCCTTTCCGGCACAGTCACCAGCGCGACATTGCGCCTGCACGGGCAGTACACCGGGACGCATGAGGAATGCGTCGCCTCGGTTTCGCCCGCGACTCCGTCGACGTGGGTGGAAAATAAGGTGAACTACACCACTCAGCCGACCATCGGGCCCATTCTCAGCTACAACATTGTCCGCCCCATCGCGCGGTACAGCATGGACTACGACGTCACCTCCTACGTTAACTCGCAGGTGGCTGGCGGCGCACCGGGGCCGGTGAGCTTTGCCATCCAGATGAACCAGCATCCCGCCGACAAGGAGATCGCGGTGTTCAACACCAAGGAATCCGGCGGCATCGCTCCTGAGTTGATCTTGACCTTCGGCGCGCCGCCGCAAGTGAACGTCAACTTCCAGCCGGCGGATTCGCTGATTCCCGCCACATACATGGCCGACACCGGCGAAGCGTATGACCAGTCGCTTGGCTACGGATGGGTGCTCCAGAGCGGCATCGCCGATTCCGCGATGTACCAGCTCGACCTGACCGGCAACACCTTCGACCGAGGGCTGACCAGTGTCACGCCGGAAGAAAACACCGTGCTGTACATGCAGTACCCCACCGATACCAGCGCGTATCCGTCGGATACCGCCGAGCGGACTCCCGGCGCGTGGGAGTTCGCCGTGACGTCGGGGCAGTATTCGGTCACCACCGAAGTCGGCGACCAGCCGGACCCGGTGCACGGCTACGACAGCGTGAACCAGATCAACGTCGAAGGCAAGAAAATCATCAACGGCTTTGTCGGCAGCGACAGCCGGAAGTATAAAACGACTAATTGTGTCGCCACCGTAAAGGACGGCTACCTCACCATCGACGCGACCGGCGGCACCAACACGAAGATCGACGATGTCACGATTAAGCCCGTGACTGTGACTTCTCCGGGGGCGACGAGTATTACGTGGGGCACCGGGGCGAACCTGCCGTGCATCCTGTCCGAGACGGCGCACGTCGTCGCCGACAGCAAATTCTATATCTTCGGCGGCTACCGCGACTCCACCAACACGCCTACCGCCGGGGTGAATGTCTACGATACGCTTTCCAACTCCTGGAGCACGCTCCCGGATATGCCGGAGGGCCTGACGCACGCCGGGTTTGTCCTGGTCGGGCGCAACGTCTATCTGGCGGGCGGCTACACCGGCAAAGGCGGCTCCAACCAGACCTGGGCGATTACCAACACCTGGAAATACAACATCGACAGCGGGCAATGGACGGCGTTTACCCCGCTGCCGCTCGCGCGCGGCGCGGGAGCGCTGGAGTATGTCAATGGGGCGCTGCACTATTTCGGCGGGTGCGATATCAACCGGGTGGACCAAACCAACCACTGGATGCTCAAGCTAGACGCCGACGGCAACGACGCCGGCGCGGGTTGGGTGCAGGTGAAGGCAATCCCGACGGCGCACAACCACATGGGCTGCGCCGTGCTGGACGGCAAAATCTACGCTATCGGCGGCCAAATCGGCCAGGACGCGGCGGAGTTGCCGCAGTGCATCGTGGAAGTCTACGATCCCACCACCGATACCTGGTCTTATGCCGCCGGTCTGCCGCGCGGACGCTCCCACATCCACGGCAGCTGCTTCACGATGGACAACCGGATCATCGTTCTCGGCGGCGAGACCGACCCGAACACCCCCGTCGCCGACGACGACGTCTACAACCCCATGACCAACTCGTGGACGTCGATGTCCCCGCTCCCTATCCCGCATCGGACCGGTTTTGGAGACGTGGTGAACGGCAAGCTGTACTATGGCGGCGGCGGGTCGGGCAATCTGGTGCTGAATTTTGGGACATTGCGGGAAACCCTATCCGGGCTCTCGCCCACCTTCCCTAAAGGGAAGGAACTCTATATCAAG
>CAXSEA010000122.1:0-10493 GCA_964235675.1 uncultured Armatimonadales bacterium
GGTGATATAGTCGCACCAACGAAAGTAAAACCAGATCAAGCCCAGCGCCAGCATAAAGCGCCCGACATTGTCGTAGTGCCGCTCCTGAATCAAGTTCGCGCCTGGAAAAGCCTTGTTGACGATGGTCATCACCAAAGCGCACATCGCGACGCCGGAGATCAAAGCGCTTTCGGTGAAGATCGGGGCGAAGATACTGGAGTCCCAGCCCCGTGCCGGCGAGAGCTGAAAATCCCAAGCCAATACCGTCTGCGACATGACGAAGGCGACCAACCCGCCGACCGTCAAAATGCCTTCGGCCTGCTTGATGACGCGCCACTGATGCGAAGCGCCGATAAAGCGCGACTTCTGCCATCCCAGCTTACCGTTCTCATCCCGCGCCAGAGTGGACCATCCCGACAGGCGCGAGTAGAACTTCTTCACCCGGTCGCTTGCTTCAGGCCGGGAGGCCAGCGCGGCGAAATCCGGCAGGGCATTCAAATAAACCAGCGCCCAGCCAATGCCGTATATGGTGAGGGAAGGAATCGCGTCCCAGATGATGGCACCGTTGATACGCCAGACATTGTTGTCCTCGATTTGACCGCCCATCGAGTAAATTTTCATCCGGCAGATCACCAACAATGGCAGGATCAGGATGCCCCAGACGCCAAACAGCGACGCCATGTCCAGCAGCCGGTTCAGCGGAAAGCGCCACGACGCATGCGCCACGCGGGTCAGCAGCGACAGCGCGATCATGCCCTGGCTGACGGAAATCCAGAACAGCAGCGACGCCAGCGTGCCCTGCCAGAACGACGGGTCATCCGCGCGGATCAAGCCGACATGCGGAAAGACGAAAATCGCCAGAGCCGCGAGTATGGCGAACACGGCGCTGATGGTCGCGACCAGCCAGAACGGCCCCTGATGCTCTGCCTGGCGCTCGTCCAGCAGCAGCCGCAGCGACCGCGCCGATTGTGGATCGCGCGACGCGGACACTGGAGATTTTAGGACGTCCTCAAACATGGTGATTTAGATTCCCGTCAATCCGGCTCGAACTAATCCGCGAAGCGCGTCGGCGGCTCGCCGGCGTCCAGGCCTTCCTGCCCCATCTCCTGATCGACTGTCTTCAAGTAGACCACGGCCGGCGAGGTTCCCAGCTCCTCCAGCAAGCGGAAGCGGCGCGGGTCGTTCCAAAGCTTAGCGACGTCCCAATCCGGATTCTTGACGTTGCCGAACGTGATCGCGTTCGGCGGGCAGGCCTGGGCGCAGGCGGTGGTGAATTCGTTCGGAAGCACGTCGCGGCCTTCGGCGTCGGCCTTTTCCTCGGCGCGGCGGATGCGCTGAATGCAGAAGGTGCACTTCTCCATCACGCCCTTCTGGCGGACGGTGACGTCCGGGTTGAGCTGCTGGTCGAGCGGCTCTTCCCATAGCGGCTCCAGCCAGTTAAACTGGCGAACCGAGTACGGGCAGTTGTTGCCGCAGTAGCGCGTGCCGACGCACCGGTTGTAGGTCATCGCGTTCAGACCTTCCGGGTTGTGGTAGGTGGCGTAGACCGGGCAGACCGGCTCGCAGGGAGCGGAGTCGCAGTGCTGGCAAGGAATCGGCATGAACCGCGCCTTGACATTGGGGTACTCGCCCTCCCAGTAGCGCTCCACGCGGATCCACTGCTTGGCGCGTCCATGGTGCGCCTGCTCCGGGCCGACCGTAGAAATATTGTTTTCCGCGTAGCAAGCCGTCTCGCAAGCGTGGCAGCCGGTACAGCGGTCGAGGTCAATCACCATCGACCATTTGCGCTCGTAGGGAGTCGCGGCGCGCTCCAGAGGGCCGTCCTCGCCGCCGCCCATGCCGACGGCCTGCTCCATCGGCGATGTCAGCGCGTTGTCCTTATCGGTTTCGTCGTTTTTTGTTGCCGCCATAATCTGCCTCTGTCGTAATTAGAAAACTTAGCCGGTGCGTCCGTGCCCGCTAGCCGCCGGTGTCGCTAATGCCTTTAGGATGCCCCTGCATTTGCTGCTGCACCTGGGCTTGGCCCTTGACGGGGTTTGCCGCGCGCCATTCCTTGGCGGTCATATGGATCAAATCCTTGACCGCGTCCGGCTCCGCGCCGCCGGGGCGATCCTGCATCAAAATCAGCGTGTCCTGCTCGGGATGGTAGCCGGCAACCGCATCGCGCACTTTTTCCACCTTGACATAGGTGGCGTTGTAGGCGAGCGCGCCGGTGGCGGAGTCCGAGGCCGGGTTCAAGATCACCAGGGGGTTGTGCCCGCGCGGGTTGCGCCCGTAGACACCCGGCGCGTGGCCGTTGCCGATGGGCATCGCAATCGTTCCAGGGTGAAGTCCCGGACTCGGCAGCGCCGGGGTCAGCAAGTACCCGTTGGCGCTGGTGAGCTTGATGATGTCGCCCGTGCGGATGCCCATTTTTTCCGCTGTCTGTAGATTGATCTCCGCCCAGGAGTTCCAGATCGCCATAGCCATCGGGTCGGGGATCTCCTGCGCCCAGTTGTTGTTGGAGTTGCGTCCGTCGGTCCACTGGATATGCGGGAACAGATGAAGCGCGAACTCGCCCTCCGCTGCTTGCGCGGGAGCGGCGGCAGTCGCCGCGACAGCCCTGCCGGTTGCTGAGGCGACAGTCGTCCCGCCGCCGTTCTCCCAAACCCCGCCCTTACCGAGCGCCGCCACCCAGGCGGTGTCGTTGTCGATTGACGCCTGCGCCGGGTTGGATTGCCCAATCGTCCCCCATTGGCGGCGGGTCACGTCGTGCGAGTCAGTACCCATATTCGCCAGATTGCCGCCAAGCAGACCGGACAGGGCGATCAGCACGTCCGCCGTCTCGCGCGTGTCCATCCAGGGCATGTCGCTGACGACATTGTTCTGGTTATGAACCCGCAGGTAAAAAGGATCGATGGTCGGCTGCCGCAGAGTGGCCACGCGCTCGCCCGCCGGAATCACCAGCGGGACATTATCGTGCCACGATTCCATAAACGAGCGGGTGGGCAAGACCACGTCGGCCATCGCGCTGGTCTCATCGGCGAAGGGCGTCATCGACGCGATAAACGGCACCCGCTCCAGCGTCTCGGCGAAGCCGTAGGCGCGCGGCAGGCTGTACATCGGATTCGCCTGCCCGATGATGAGCAGCCAGCGAATCGCGCCGCTGTTCATCCGCTGGGCGATTCCCGCCAAATCCGCCAGCGATGAGCGTCCCGGCGCGGGCATCGGCAGAGCCGCCTCGCCGAAGCCGACGCACTGGCTCTTTGTCGCCGCGTTGATCGACTCCACGGCGGTCACGGTTTGAGTAGCGTTGGGCTGGCTCATCAAGCCGTCGCCGGCAACAGCCAGGGCGCGGTCGCCCGCCGCCTTCATCCAGCCCGCCATCTGCTGCATATCCGCGACTGAGACACCCGATGTTTGAGACGCCTGCGCCAAACTTGCCAGAGCAGCCGCGCCCGCCGGCGCTTGCACCAGGTCCAGCAGCGCGGCGGCAACCACGCCTTCCGTTCCAGGATTGCAGGGAATCCAGCGGTCAGCCTTGGCAGCCGTCATACTCATGCGCGGCCCGACGAAATAGAACCGTCCATGCCCGCCCTGAGCGCGGCGCGGCCCTTGCCGGAACTCGCCGAACTGCGCGCCGTAGAGAACCGGGGAAGGCCAAGCTTCCAAGAAGTTGGAGTTGAACGCGACGATGCAATCGGCCTGGTCGATCCGGTAAGCCGGCACCTGGTTGCGCCCGTAGACCGCCTGCGCCGCCGCGCGCCATGGGGCGTCGTCGAGCAGATCGTAGCTGGCGACCGTGGCGTTGTGCGCCCCGGCGAATTCGCCGATCAGCTTCATCAAGCTGGGCGAGCGGCCGATTGTCGTGCCGTCCACCAAAATCGCCCCCGCTCCGCCGCCGGCGATTCCGGCGCGGACACGCTCCATCGCCGCGCTCCAGTCCACCTGGGAAAACTCGCCGGTGCGGTAGATGCCGTCGGAGCCGACACGCCCGGCCCAGCCTTCGGGATCGACCGCCGGCTTCGCCCCGCCGCGCCCAACACGCGCCACTGGGTAGCGCAATCGGTCGGGATTATAAAGATGCTGCACCGACGCCTGCCCGCGCGAGCAGGACTTGCCGAGGCTCACGGGATGCTCCGGGTTGCCCTGCGCTTCGATAGCGCGTCCGCCCAGAGTGCGCACAAACAAGCCGCAGCCGGCGGGGCACATCGCGCAGGCGGTCGCGTAATATTGAGGGACGCCGTCTTCGAGACCGTCGGGCTGGTTGACGTACGGGTAAACCCGGTAGCCGCTGCCGGCGTACTGCCCCCAGACTTCCTCTTTATAGATACGAGGGTCGCGGCAGCCTTCGGTGAGCAGCGAGGCACCGGCCGCGCTTCCGAGCATCGAGAGCTGTATAAATTTTCTGCGAGTTATATCGGCCATGCGGTTTAGCCGGCTGGCCTCTCGGCATCCGGCGGCAAAATCAAAGCTTTAGTAGTGGCAGGTATAGCAGTCCACGGAGGCCTGCTTGGGGTGGAATTTAACTTCCGACTGCCTGTGGCAGGTGATACACCAGCCCATGTTCATCTCAATCGGCTGATAAACGACATACATGTTGCCGACATCGCCGTGGCACGAGGCGCACGGAATGTTCGCGGCGATATGAGCCGAGTGGACGAAGTGCACGTAGCCCGGCTGCTCGTTGATGCGCACCCAGGGAATCGGCTCCTGCTTGATATAGTAGGCACGGAGCTTGGCGATCTGCGGGTGGGTGATGGAGATGTTCTTATGGCATCCCCAGCAGAGCTCGACCGGCGGGTAGTTGGCCACGCGCGATGTCGCGGCGGTCCAGTGGCAGTAGGCGCACGGAATGTGCAGCTCGGCGACATGGACATGGTGGTAAAAAGCGATCGGCTGTGTCGGCCCCGGCGCGCCTACCCAATCGACCTTGCGGTCGTGGGTGGTCGCCGGCCAGTAAAAGCACATCGCCAGCGCGACCACGAGCACGAGGTTCGCGGCCCCGAAAAGACCGAGCTTGGCGTTCTTGCTCAAGCCCATGCGCCACTCTCCTCCGGACGATCCGACGCCGCGAAAAAGACCGGCGGGGCAGCCGCCCTGAAGCGCGCTTTGCCGAACCACCGTCTGCGGCTGATTTCGCGGGTATGGGTGATAGTGTTTTCAGCGGTTCGGAAGGGCACTTGGTTGCAGAGTCTCTAAAGCTGGATCGAAGCTAATCCTATAAATACCGATTCTATCGGCATCAGCATTGTCCTGGTGAGCGAGCTTCCGCCGCGGCAGGTTTAACTCAGTAGAAACACGGGGAGCGAGCAGGAGGTTTGCCGAATGGCGAGGTTGTACCTGATAACTTCAAGCCGCCGCAACGCTATTCAAGAATTGACATAAGCAAAGTAGCTAATGGCTGCGCTTCAAGGCGCGGCAATCCGGCGCGACGCTTGTACAATAGCGCTATGAAGGCTGAAAACTTCCTGCTTCAGGCATCTCGCGGGGCGCTTTTGCAGGGTACAACTACGCCGTGAGTGATCGTGGATACGGTGCAATCGATTATGCCGGAGTGTTCTTCCTGGTCGTGGCGGCCATCTGGTTCGCCTGGGCTTGGTACAGGCGTGCCTTCGCGTTTTCGGCAACCGACGAGGAAGCCAGCCGCGTGGTGCTCGCCGCGTCGGAAAGCAAGGTCGCGTCACAATCGGTCGAGGAGCGCAACTTTACTCCGCTCGGCCGCCGCGTGATGCTGACCGTATTTTTTATCCTGGTCGGCTCGCTCACTATTGCGCCTGTCTTAGCCGTGTGGTTCGCCGGATACAGCGCCAAGCACGCCAGTCACGGCTACAGCTATCCCCACCCATGAAACCGGAAGATATTTGCAGACGGGCGGAGCTATCCGCTTACTATTTTGTGAAGAAAGAGACGACACAGCCATGGTAGCCATGCAGGGCAGCGACGCGGTACTCTGGGATTATATTATACTGCTGATCACGATCGGCGCGGCGCTTTGGGTTTGGTTCTTTACGATCATCGGGCGCGACCGCAAGCCTCTCGTGCAAAAGCGCGGCGAGGAAACAATCGAGCGCTACGGCGATATCGAGGAAGACCGCGCCCCAGTCGGCAAGTTCCTGATGTGGACCTACGCCGGCTTCGCGGTTTGGGCAATTGGCTACGGCATTTGGGTCTGCACCCACGGAATCTTTTAACTCTCCGCCATGGCAATCACCCAAACTCAATCTCCAACCGACCTCGACGCTCCCAAGGTGAAAGTGCGCCCTGAGCTGGCAAACGCGCCCAAGCCGTTTCGCCGCAAGGAAGCCACAGAACTCATGTTCTTCCCCGCGATGATCGCGGGCAGCATGGCGACCGGCGCGTACCTGACCATTTACTATCTGACGCTTGCTTTATTGCCGCGCGCGTACCACGGCATTTACCATAACTATCCCTATGGCCCCTGGGCCGACAGGCTCGATCTTTCGATGGTGTTCGGCACCCTGGTCCACCCGCCCTACCCCAGCCTGCTGAACTGGTTTATCGGCCTGATTCTACTCGGCGGCGGACTCGCCACGGCAGGCGTTGCCTATGGCCTGCTGCTGGCCTGGGTGATGGAAGTCTCCGACGCCATCAAAGGCACGGTGTTCGGAGTGGCGCAAGCCGTGGTGGTCGGCGGAGCGATGTGGGCGCTGAACGGCTTTCAGCCCGCAATCATGCGCGAGGCGCTCCCGGACGTCGGCCCGTTCTTTATCGGCTGGACTTTCTGGGCCGACGTCCAGCAAGTCGTCTGCTGGGCCGCCTACGGCCTGATTCTAGGCGTCGTCTACCGAAAACTGCAACAGGTCGTCTTGTACGCTCGAGCCAATAAGAAAAGAGCGTAAGAACCCATCCGGCCTTTCAGGCCACCTTCCCTGTAGGGAAGGAAATATAAGATAGCGCTGTATTTTAAGACGGCTTAGAACATGGCCGTAGACTTTTCCTTCCCTACAGGGAAGGTGGCCTGAAAGGCCGGATGGGTTCCCCTTATCTCGCTACTCGCGCCCGGCAAAAGGCCGCGACGCACTCCGGATCCCACTGTACCCCGCTGCCGGCTTCGAGGATCGACAAGGCTTTTTTCACGGGCATTCCCGTGCGGTAAGGGCGGCTGGTGGTCATGGCCGAGAAAGCGTCGGCGACGGCCATGATGCGCGCGATTCGGGGAATCGCTTCTTGCTGGAGCGCGTGCGGGTAGCCTTTGCCGTCCCAGCGCTCGTGGTGGTGGCGGATGCCGTCCAGGATATCCCCGAAGCCAGGCACCGCCGAGACGATCATCGCCCCCATCTGCGCGTGCTGCTGCACCGCCGCCATCTCGCTCTCGCTGAGTTGGCCGGGCTTGCGCAAAATAGCGTCGGGGACTCCGATCTTGCCGACGTCGTGCAGCAATGCGCTTAGTTGAAGCTGCTCCAGCTCCGGTTCGCTCAGGCCAAGCTCCAGCCCAATAGTCAGGCAGTGAATCGTGACGTCCTCGGAATGACGCCGGGTGTAGCGGTCTTTGTTGTCCACCGCCGTAACCAGCGCGTCCAGGATGCTGAACCCGGAGTGGGAGGTTGAGTAAATTGATCGAAGCTGCTCGCAGACGCCGTCCTGATCGCCGCCGGTTTTCGCGCGGCGCAAGCGTCGGTCGGCCAGCTCGATCACGTCGGTGCGCGAAACGGCCTCGTCTGGAAAAAGCGCCACGCCGACAGTCACTCCGAGGGGAATGCGCGTGTCGTATCCTGTCGGAGTAAAGCCGGTCTCCATCATGGCCGCTTGGACGCGCTGCGCAAACTGCTGGGCATGCTCGACAGTCGTATCGGGCACGATGATAGCGAACTCGTCGCCGCCGAACCGCGCCAAAATATCATAGCTGCGGCAGCACGCGCGCAGGGTGGTAGTCACGGTTCGCAGTACGGCGTCCCCGGCGACATGGCCGTAGGCGTCGTTAAAAAATTTGAAGTTGTCCAGATCGAGAACGGCCACGGCGAGCTTGGTGCCGGCACGCTGGGCGCGGTCGGCCTCCTGGGTCAAGCGCTTGTGGAACGCGCGGTGGTTCAAAAGCCCGGTGAGCGGATCGCGGTCGGCGCGATCAAGCGCCTCCAGAAGCATCTGCTCGCGCTCCTGCTCCATCGAGACTCGCTCGGTGACGTTTTCCACCGTGCCTTCAAAATAGAGCACGCCGCCGTCCGCGCCGCGAACGCAGCGCGCGTTCTCGCTGATCCAAATCGTCGCGCCGTCGCGCTGGCGAATCTCCGACACAAAGTTTTCCACGGGCTGGTCGCTGAGCGCAAGCGCCACGAACTCCGCGCGGCGAGTCGGCGAGACATAAAGCGATCCGGCGATATCCCGCATCGCCAGCTTCATCTGCTCGGGAGTGTCGTAGCCATACATCCGGGCCAGCGCGGGGTTGGCGCGCAGGTAGCTGCCGCCCGGAGTGGTCTGGTAAATCCCCTCGACCGCGTTCATGAAGAGGCTGCGGTAGCGGCTTTCGCTTTCAGCGACCGCTTGTTGAGCCTGCACCTGGGCAGTGACGTCGTGCGCCATCAGAAGGCGCTCACGGCGCTGCATCCCCGCGTTGTACAGCTCAGAAACGGTGGCGTCGATCAGCAAAGTGCTGCCGTCTTTGCGCCGGTGCCGCCAAATTCCAGTATTGAACGCCCGCTTGCCGTCCCAGTCGGCGATCTTCGCCTTGAGCTTTTGCGCCTCTTCCTCGGAGCGGATATCCGTAATCCGCATCGATAGGAACTCGTCGCGCGTGTATCCGTACTGTTCCAAAGCCGCAGCATTGATCGCGAGAAACCGCAGCGTGTCCGGATCGTAGACATACATCGGCAGCGGCATCGAGTCGAACATAGTCCGGTGCCATAACTCCGACTCCTGCAATAAATTTTCCGCCGTGCGCCGACGCGTGATATCGACCACGGACCCGACAATTCGCGTGGCGCGCCCCGAGCGCCTGCCCGTCCCGCCGGTAACCTCGGCGGCAGCGGCGCGAATCAGCCACCATTTTGTCTCGCTGCCGCAGCAGCAAACTCGTGCCTCGGCGACAAACTTGCCTTTGGGACGCGCGATATACCGCGCCAAAGCGGCCGTGATGCGCTTCAGATCGGCGGCGTTGAACGATGCCGTAACTAACCCGGCGAGGTTTCCGTCAGGAGGCGGCGCACATCCCAGCAAAGCGATCGCGCCCGGCGACATGGTAAAGCTGACGGCGCCCTCTCGCGGCGCGAACTCCCAGACTCCCATGTCCGCGCTTTGTATGGCAATCCGCTTGCTGTCCAAGCTGCTTCTCAGCGCGGCGTTCTCGGCTCTGAGGCGCGCGATCTCCGCCGCCGAATCCGCTTCGGAATCGCCGGCACCCGGCGGTTGAGTCAACGCCGCCGCCGAAAGTACCTGGTCTGCCCAGACGTCGTCGGAGGAAGCAAACCGGTTTATAACTAATTGTTGTTGGTCTTGCATGCGATCAGTGAGTCATTGGCGCAATCGCCCGCGCCCGTGAGAATGCCGGGGTCACATTATGGTATCGGTCTCTGCTCCGCCGCTGATTAGGCCCCGGCGACAAGCCGAAGCGGGATATTTTTGTGGCGCACCTACTTTAACACGCGCGATGATTATCGGCAACTTTCACTCGCAGCGAAGACACCCTGCTGATTACTGAGCAGAAAACGTTGCAGTCGGCGATTCCTATCGTCACAATACCGCGATAAAGCGCTCTCCAGAGCGCACCGAAGCCGCTCGGCTTTTTCTAGCGGCTTGAACGCCGGCGCGTTCGGGCGAGGGGAGTCAAGGCAACCATGATCGTTCTAGTTCCCGAAATTATCAAAACCGAGATTGCCGCAGCAACGGCCAGCCTGCACGACACCATCGACCTTGCCTTTTATACCGAGTACGGTCCTCCGCCTGACGCTTTGCCCGAAGCCGAAGCTCTGTTCCGCTGGGTGGCGGGCCAGCGCTTCTCCCAGCTAGTCGCCGACGCGCCCCGCCTGCGCTGGCTGCACACCGCGAGCGCCGGGGTAGACCATGTCCTGACGCCGGAGGTCCGCACTCGTGCCAAGTCCGGCGCGCTGGCGCTCTCCGATTCCGGCCCGGCGTTCGGCCCGGCCATCTCGGAATGGGTGCTCATGGCGATGCTCGCCGCGGCGCGGCATCTCCCGGAGCAGCAGGGCAACCAGAGGCTGCATCAGTGGCACGCAGTGAAGGGCCAGCGGGAGCTTTTCGGCGCGACAGTCGGCATCGTCGGTCTCGGGCCGATTGGACAAGCGATTGCCCGGCGAGCCAGCGCGTTCGGAATGCGCGTCATTGGCCTTCGACGCACTCCGCAGCCCGTCGCGGCAGTCGATGAAGTGCTGACCGGCCCGGACGGTCTCGACAGGCTGATCGGCGAAAGCGACTATGTAATCCTCGCCGCCGCCCTGACCGGCGAAACCCGGCATCTCATCTCCGCGAAAGAGATCGCCCGGATGAAGCCCTGCGCCTGGCTGATTAACATCGCGCGAGGCGCGATGGTGGACGAGGCGGCGCTGATCGCGGCGCTTCAA
>CAXSEA010000123.1:0-10420 GCA_964235675.1 uncultured Armatimonadales bacterium
TTGATCGCGCAGCGAGAAATCAGGCGCTGGAGTCTGGTTGCGAATCATGAATGATTTTCCTTTGTAGCGTGCCGTTCAGGAGTTCGACCTGAAAACGGTCGGATTGTGCGATTAAGCCGCATTTCATAGCCGGTAAGCTGCCGGCGTGTCACTGCAGGACGGGCTGGACCGGGCCGGTGCGTCCTATGATCCGCCACGCAGTCAGCAGGCCGGGGCCTGCGACGAGCAGGGCGATGGTTAGGAGCACATGGGTTAGCGGGTACTCGAAGCCGCCCTTTTGCACGTCATAGCCATGCGGCAGGTGGACCGTGAAGATCGCGCCGAGCATAATGACCAGGATACCGGCGCTCGCCAGGCGCGTCAGCACGCCGAACAAGACGCCGAGGCCGCCCAAAAACTCGCCGTACCCGACCAGTGCCGCGACCGGCAGAGGCATATGTCCCTGCCCGGCGAAACCCTGAAGGCCGGGGCCGCCGAACGCGCCGAAGGCGATCTGGGCTCCGTGGAAGATGAACGGGATACCCACGGCCAGACGCACGATCAGCAGTGCCGCATCCTTTGTCGTCGCGGTCTGCAGCGGGGCAGGAGCCGCCGTGACGTTACTCATTGTTTTCTTTCCTCCTCAGTACGAAATGGTGAGCGCGTACTCAACAATATAATTTTTGACATTCAAATCAGCCCGGCATGCGTCAGCGCGGCATCCACCCCCGCCCGGCTCGGCTCACTTGGCTCCGTCATCGGCAGGCGGAGCGATTCCAAAAAACCGGGACGAACGCGGGAGAGCGCGTATTTGACCGGGCCGGGCGAGGCGTCGGTAAACAATGCCGCGTGGAGCGGAAAGAGACGGTCTTGGAGCCGGAGAGCTTCGGCATAATCGTTCGCTTTACACGCGGCCTGGAACTCGGCGCAAAGCCGGGGCGCGACGTTAGCCGTTACGGAGATGCAGCCCGAGCCGCCCATCGCGTTGAAGGCGAGCGCGAGGTCGTCATTGCCGGTCAATTGAACGAAGTCGGCTCCAAGGCTCGCGCGGTGCTCCGAAACGCGAGCAAGCAGACCGCTGGAATCCTTGATCCCGACGAACACGTCGCGGAAATCGGCCGCGATGCGGGCGATAGTCGCGGGAAGGATGTCGGTCACTGTCCGCGCGGGCACGTTGTAGAGGATGATCGGCAGCTCGGTTCCTCGCGCGAGCGCGGCGAAATGCCGGTAAATGCCCTCTTGATTCGGGCGGTTGTAATAAGGCGCGACCATTAGCGCCGCGTCCGCCCCGGCTTCCCTGACCGCGCGTAGGTTCTTGAGCGCGGCGCGCGTGTCGTTCGATCCCGCGCCCGCGATCACGGGCACGCGGCCGTGGGCCTGCTCGACACAGGCGCTCACTACGTCGAACTTCTCCTTGGCGCTGAGCGTCGCCGCCTCGCCCGTGGTGCCGCAGGCGACCAGCGCCGACGATCCCTCGGCGATCTGCCATTCGACGAGCCCGCGAAACGCAGCCTCGTCAAACGTGCCTTCGGGGGTAAACGGCGTAACAAGCGCCGGAATCGATCCTGAAAACATAGTCTGCATACACTCTTTAGCGTGATAACTGGAGACGCTCGCCCATCGCCGCTCGCTTTCTTCGGCGAGCGGCGAGCCGACCGCGCGAACTCAGCCACGCACCACGCGCAGGTAGATGTCCATGCCAAGCCCCTGCCCCTGGGCGAGCTGTATCATCAGCTCGAGGGCGCTTTCCAGATAGCGGCTGTTGGCGAGCGGGCCGGCGTCGAGGGCGTCGAATCCAAGATCGGCGGCCAGCTCGACCACCTTTGCCTTGGCTCCGGCGTCATCGCCGGCCACGAACACCGTCGGCGCTGCCGCCGCGTTCTGGTTGGGGCTGTGCCCGGCAAGCACGGGAGCGAACACCGTGTTGAAGGCCTTGACGACGCGCGCGCCGGGAAAAGAGCGCGCCACGGTCTCGCCCGCTGAATCCCGGCCCGAAACGGTCAATCCCATCATGTCGTCCGTGAGCGGGTTGGAAACGTCGATTACGATTTTGCCCGCCAGCGAATCCGCTCCGCCGAGCGAAGCCGCCACGTCGGAAAGAGCGGGGAACGGCGTGGCTAAGATGACAATCTCTCCCGCGCGAGCGGCCTCGGCGGGTGTCGCTACTTCCGCCTTGCGCTGCAAGCCGGCGTTCAAGTCGGCCTCGTTCCCAATATCGCGGGAGCCGAAGGTGAGCGTATGCTGCGTATGGTTGGCGATGAGTTTGCCGAGCGCCGAGCCGATGTGGCCGGTGCCGATGATGCTGATGTTCATGTTTATGTCCTTGCCTGTGAAATAAGGGCTGATTCCATATTGAAGATGCGGAACGCTCGTCCGGCGCGTACTACAGCAGCGGGGCTACGTCGGATGTAATCGGTATCTCCAGCACCGTCGGACTCGAACGGCGCAGGGCGTCCTGCAGGGCTTGAGCCAGGGCGTCCGATGTGGAGACTCGCTCGGCGGCGCAGCCGTAGCCCGTCGCCAAGGCGACGAAATCGAGACCGGGCAGGTCCATGCCGGGCACGCCGGGCGTTTTCTGCTGCTCGGAAAACGCTTTCAGAATGCCGTACTCCTGGTTGCACAGAATTAGGAACACCACCTGCAGCTTGTGCTGGGCCGCCGTGTAGAGCGCCTGGATGGAGTAGTTGGCCGCGCCGTCGCCGAGAACGGCGATCACCGGCCGGTGGCGTCCGGTATCACGCTCGGCCAGAGCGTGGCCCACGGCCGCCGGCAGCGCCCAGCCCAACCCGCCGCTGCCGAACAAGAAAAATGATCGGGGCCGGGTGATCGGCACCTGCTTATGGAACGCTTCCACGTTGGACGTCGATTCGACCAGCAGTACCGCGTCGTCCGGACGATTGGCTTGCAGAGTCGCGAACACTTCGGCGGGCACCAGCGGGCCGGTTTGCGGATCAGGCAGATCGCTCGCTTTCGCACGCTGCGGCACGGACGGATACCGTCCCGGCTGCACCATCTCCAGCAGGGCCTCCACCGCCAGGCGCGTATCGGCCAGCAGGCTATCGCCGACAGGGGCGCGGGCGGCCTCGTCCGGATCGTCGGTGACATGCAGCAGCCGAGCCCCGACGGGCAGGTAGTCGCCCGGCACGTAGGGGTAGTAGCGGAACACCGGCGCGCCAATCACGATGACCAAGTCGTGGCCCTTGAGCTTCTCGCTGAGCGGCGCGATGGCGAAGGGCAGAAACCCTTGGAACAGCGGATGCTCTTCCGAAAACACGGCGCGCTCGGTCTCAGGGGGAGCCCAAACGGGCACGTTCAGCTTTTCGGCGAGCTGCTGCGCGGCGTCCCAGCCGCCGGAGCGGTCCAGGGCGGCTCCCAGCACCAGCACCGGGCTTTTCGCCTCGCCGATCTGTCGGGCGAACTCTTGCAAGCGAACCGGATCCGGCCCGATGCGCCGGCTGAGCGTGCGGACTGCGGCGCTCCCATCAGCCGGCTTGTCGAAGTCGTCCATCGGCAGGGAAAGGAAAGCAGGTCCCGCCGGGGGCTGCGACGCAGCAGCGTAGGCTCGCATGAACGCGGCGGGAACGTCGGCGGCCCGCGCGGGCTCGTAGCTCCACTTCACCCAGGGGCGCGGCAGCTCCGTAGCCCGCACGTTGGTGAGGTACGACTCCAGCAAAACCATCTCCCTGGTCTGCTGCCCGGCAGTGACGATCAGGGGAGTTTTGTTGTAAAACGCGTTGATCAGGTTTCCCATCGCGTTGGCCGTACCCGCGAAGGTGTGCAGGTTCACCAGCGCCGGCTGGCCGGTGCCTTGCGCGTACCCGTCGGCCATCGCCAGTACGGAGGCTTCCTGCAGGCCCAGCACATAAGTGAAGTCGTCGGGGAACTCCTGCAGGAACGGTTCCTCGGTGGAGCCGGGATTTCCAAAAACGGTGGTCAGGCCCAGCTGCCGCAGCAGATCGTAAGTGGCCTCTCGAACGGTAGGCATTAGGTGTAAATCGTCTCCTGAACGCGTGCGGAAAAGAACTGTATGGAAAGGCCAGTCCGCCCCGGTTCCGGCAGTAAAGCTCGGAATCGCAGGCAATTCTGTTTTGCTGCCCGGAAATCGGGGCGGCGGTCTTTCTATCGGTTTTGATCAGTCTCCGCGACTAATGCCGGACAAAGGCCAGCGTGTCGGCGATCATCTGGTCGGAGTTGGTCGCGTAGAAGCCGTGTGGATGGCCGACGTACTCGATCAACTGCGAATGCGGGATCATGCGGTGGGCGCGGCGGGCGGTCGCATCGATGGGCGCGGGCTTGTCCTCGGTGCCGTGCAGGATCAGGGTGGGCACATTGATCGCCGGGATGTCTGCCTTGAAGTCGCCGAACGTGAAGTTGTGCGGCATGGCGGTTAGCGCCCTCAGGCTGCCCATCAAAGCGGTGTTCACCGCGGCTTCGACGATGTCGTCGCTGGCGGCGTAAGCCGCGCCGACGGCCGACTTGATGCCTTTGCCGTAGAACGGCGGCAGGAACGTGTGCCGAAAGAACGCGGGGGCGTCCTTCTCGATACCCGCGACAATCTCCTCGTAGTCCTGCGGCGTGTGGCCGGCGGGGTTGTCGGGAGCCTGGAGCATGCCGGGCACGACCGACGCGTAGAGGCCGATCTTGATCACGCCCTTGCCGCTGTGTCGGCTCATGTAGCGCGCGGCCTCGCCGCCGCCCATCGAGTAGCCGATCACCGTGACGTCCTGCGTCGCACCGGTCGCCTGCATGACGTCGGCGAGGTCGTCGGAGTACGTGTCCCAGTCGTAGCCAGTCCACGGCTGGCTGGAGCGGCCCACTCCTCGCCGGTCGTAGCTGATCGCCCGGAAGCCGGCGTCGGCGAGCTTCATGGCGGTGAGGTCGAAGCTGTCGGCGCTCAGGGGGTATCCGTGAATGAGTATGACGGGGCGTCCATTGCCCCAGTCCTTGACGTAAATCTGCGTGCGGTCTCTTGTCGTAATCCAGGTCATGTCGCTTGCTCCTTCAGCAAAGTTTTGCTTCAGGAGCGATTATCGACTATAATATCCATTAATGGAAGTAGGCACTATTTTGTAACCATTAGTTGCCGCCGTTCGCGGTCTGCGGACGACGGCAGCCCTTTACGGAAGGAACGGCGAATTCATGCGGAACAGCGAGGAATTGGAAGAAGGAAATTGTGCCGTCACGGCGACGGTGAGCATCATCGGCGGGAAATGGAAGCCGCCGATCCTGAGCCGCCTGGTCGAGGGAGTCAAGCGCTTTGGCGAGCTGCAGCGGCTGGTGCCGCATATCACGAAGAAGATGCTGACGCAGCAGCTCAGGGAGATGGAGCAGGACGGGATCGTCGAGCGCAAGGTCTATCACCAAGTTCCGCCGAAAGTGGAATACTCGCTTTCCGTATACGGCGAATCGCTAAAACCCGTGCTGAAGGCGATGGAAGATTGGGGGAACGAGCACCGCGACAGAATACCGCAAGGATAAAACAGCAGTTCTATCGATCCAAGAATCCCTTCGTTCCGTTAGCCAGATAAACTATGGAACGCATTTTCTCGCACTACCTATATAGAACTGCCGACATCTCCTTTGCCGACCTTGCAAGACGCCGACCGACAAATTGGGTCCGGCTGCTCTAACCGTTGAGCTATGGGCCCGCGCTTCGGGAAGCCCCGCGAAACGCCGCAAAACGGCTACTCGAGTACTGTATCCGATCTCGCCAACGGGTGAGAGTAGCTGCTCCGATGCGATGCGAGCAATTTTGCTCTGACTGCGGCAAGCCGCATCCGAAATCTTCTTCTAGGCGGATAGCCCGCTACTCCTCGCTTTTATGTCAGTGAACGCGAAGGAAGTTCGGCAGCCTCTATTGAACCGGTTAGAACCTGCAAGAATCATCGATTTAAGCATTGATCGTTTGCTGGTTCAATTTGTGCAATAATGCCGCAATACCGCTTTCAAAGCGGCAACTTTCTGCTTAACTTTCCGCACCGCGCATCGCGCGGCAAGAAGTTCGGCAGGCAAGTGACTTTCCTCTACTCCCATCCACCTGAGCCGTAACGGATCACGGGTTGAAGCGCCGCGCAGTACACCTGTCTCAAGCAGTAGCGGCGCGCGAGGCAAAAGCTCGAGAAAACACCAGTTCATCGCGTACGCGGGAATTGATGCATCATCGTATCGATCATCATTTATTTGAGACCAGGAGATTTCCCATGCCAGGATGGTACCAAGCCAACCCATTGAAACGGGCGTCGCTCGCCCTGACGACCACATTGACGCTTGCGCTTGCATTCGCTTCCGGCGCAACTGACGCCCATGCGTCGGGCAGCGTCGCGCTGGCGGTTCACAGCGACCGCCCAGCTATGCTGGGTAGCGATACGGTCAGGCCGACCAGCGCTCTCGATCCATCGACACGCATCAGCGTTACTTTAACTCTGCCGCTGACCAACAAGGCGGATCTGGATACATTTGTCCAGGACGTTTCCAACCCGAGCAGCCCGCGCTACGGCCAGTACCTGACGCCCGCCGAGTTCGCCGCGAAGTACGGCGCGTCGCAAGCCGGCTTCGATGCCGTGCTCGCCTGGGCGAAAGCAAGCGGGCTTCAGGTGACGCAGACCAGCCTGAGCCGCAACACCGTTTCCATCAGCGCGACCGCATCGCAGCTTGGAAAAGCGTTCGGGGTGAGCTTTAACAACTACTTCGATGCCGCATCGGGCAGTATGTTCTTCTCCGCCGCAAGTAGCCCCAAGCTGCCCAGCTCGCTGGCGAAATCCGTGAGCGGCGTCTATGGCTTGTCCAGCTACGCCGTCGCGCGCCCGATGGACATCATTCTTACCCCCGCCATGCGTGCGCAAATTAAGGCGGACCGCATCGCTCAAGCCGGCAAAAGCCCGCTGGGCGCTTCCCTACTGTCCACCCTCCAGGACTCCGCCGGCACCGGCCACGACGGCGCGCTGTCCCCCAGCGACTTGAACGCCGCGTACCAAATGCCGGCGTTCACCGATCCCGGCAAGGGACAAACGCTCGGCTGTTTCGAGACCGGCGGCTATTACACCGGCGATCCCATCAAGTACCAGAAATACTACGCGCTCCCCGCGACGCCGATTACCGCGCGTCTTGTCGCCGGGTACGACGGCTCCCCTACTGCCGAAATCGCGACCGAAACGGCAATCGACGTGGACATGGAGCTGGCGATGGCACCGTACGCGCATGGGATTACCGTCTATGAGGCTGGAGCGGAATCGTCGTTTCTCAGCGCGATTATCGATGGCCTAACTGCTGTTGCCGACGACGACAAGGTGAACGCGCTCGATATCTCCTACGGCCTCGACGAAATTATTCAGGTCAACGCAGGCGGCCTCACCGGCCTTGAAGACGAGAGAACGGCGGTTGAGCGGTTGGCGGCTGAGGGAATTTCGGTGTTTGCCTCGTCGGGCGATGACGGCGCGTACGGCGATAACGGCAAAGAGTTCTCCCCGGCGTCCTATAACGTGGAAGACCCGGCCTCTCAGCCGCTCGTCACCGGCGTCGGCGGCACCACGCTGCTGCTGCGCGGCGGCAAGGATGTCGAGGAGCTTACCTGGAACGAGCTGTCGGACTACGACGGCGGCGGCTCCGGCGGCGGAGTCAGCGACCTGTGGAAATTGCCGTCGTACCAGAACTTTACCGACGGCACGCCGCTGACCGCGTACAACGGTGGATCACCCACGTACCGCAACGTTCCCGATGTCGCCGCGGTCGCCGATCCTTATACCGGCGTCGACATCTACACGAGCGAAGCGCCCCGTAAAACCGTATTCGGTCATCCAGGCGGATGGGTCACCGCCGGCGGCACCAGCGTTTCCGCGCCGATCTGGGCCGGCTTTACCGCCGTAGCCAATCAGCAGCGTGGGGACGCCGGCCTTCCGCAGGTCGGCTTCGCCAATCCGCTGCTGTATAGCATTTTCAACGCCGGTCTCTACTTTCAGCACGAGCAGTTCTTTACGTACGACTTCGACGATGTCGATAACGGCACCAACGGGAACGCCAACCTGTTCGGCGACACCGGCTTCTACGCGGGACTCGGCTACGACAACAACACGGGCCTCGGCAGCCTGACCGGCGGCATCCTGATGGGCGATATGACGGCGACTCCAAGGGGAGTCGTCGTCGGTAGCGGGACGCCACCGCCTTATCCGGCCAACTTCCATTTCGTCGATAGAACGGCCACGTCGGCGACTCTGAAGTGGAACCCCACCAGTAGGGCGACCGGCTACGTCTTGTTCCTCTCCGGTGTGGATAGCTTCTACGGCAACGTCGTCGAGATTGCCAAAATGTTTAGAGCGACCAAGAACACGTCGATGACGGTCAAGCTTAATCCCAACAGCGGCTATACGTTCTTTTTAGCCGCGGTCAACAAAGCAGGCTCGTCAGACCAGGTGATCTGCTCGTTCTACACGCCTCCGAAGTAGCGGTCGGTCCCCCGCCGCCACACGGCAACAGCCCCGCCGCAATTCTGCGGTGGGGCTGTTTTGCCGTCGTTACTCGCCGCCTGGAGAAGCAAAGCCGACGAGGTAGAGTTCGACCCAGGCGCGTTGGAGATGCGGGGCAGATTTCCATCGGCTGACCACAGGTCAAGAAAGCCAGTCATTTCGTATATTTAGGGCGAGCGCAAATTTTGCGCGTTTGGGTGAGAGCGGTTCTAATTCAACCTTTAGAAATACTCGCGCCGATGCACAGAGAAATATGCGGCGGCCCTGACGACGGCTACGCTCCAATGCGAAAGCCGGCGCGGCAAAGGCGAACAAAAAGCAAAGGCAGGGAAACAATTCTTCCCTGCCTTTGCATTGCGCCTTGCCAAGTGCTTACGCTACCCGGCGACTTGGTCGCTGCCTGGACGCGTGTAGAAGCGCTGGCCGACCGCGGCGACGAAGGGATGGGGATCGCCGCCAAGCGAGACGACGCCAGGCAGGTTGGAAGGATGGCCGGCGGACGGCGGCAGCGACGCGCTGACTAACTGGGAGCCTTCGCCGGACGAGGCGATCGATTTAGCGTGCTTATATGCCTCGGCGACAAAGCCGCGCGCGTCGGCGCTGCGCAACAGCATCTGCACGCTTTGCGATCCGCCGGGCACATAGACCGAGTCGTACATCACCGAGCTTGCTCCGGCCAAGGTTTTGGTGGCTTGAACAGGGCCGGAATCGCCGTCGATCACGCCCAGATGCGGGCCGACGATCTCGCCTTTCGCGCCGGAAGCTTTCAGCGCTTGAATCGCCGACGCCACCTGCGCCGTATCGACTCCGGGAGCGACCAAGATTGCCACCTTCCGCCCGCGCGCGCTCACCGGCTGGCCTTTTTGCATGCTGAGCGGCGTTGAGCTTTGCACGCCTCCTGATGCCGTAGTCGGCGTGGTGGCACTGGCCAGCACCTCGGTTTCGGCGGCTGAGTCGGCAGTACCGCTCGGTCTGGCTTTGGCTTGGTTCGGCTCGCCGATGGCCGCCGCCACTTGCGACGCGAACGTTTCGTTGATTTTTTCCAGATGGCCAAGCATTCTTTGTCGTACCGCGCGCGTTTCTACATGGCTGAGCTCGAACTGCAGGGCTTTTGTGATGTGCTCGCGTTCGATGGGAGTCATGCTGTTCCAAAACAACTTTGCCTGGCCATAGTAGTCAGAGAACGTGTCGCTGCGCTCGCGCACTTTAAGGCCGTTCACATGCTCGGGGTAGCTGACGAACCCGCCCCGCGCTGGCGTGGCCTCGTCGGGACTATGGCCGTCGAGCGACGCGGGCGTGTAGGAGACGCGGCCCTTATTGATACGGTGCCGCATGTGCGCGTCGCGCTGATTATTGGACACTTCGACGATCGGCTGGTTAATCGGCAGCTCAGTAAAATTCGGCGATCCGAGACGGCTGAGCTGGGTATCGAGATAGGAGAACGTGCGTCCCTGGAGCAAGGGGTCGTCGGTGAAGTCGATGCCTGGAACGATATTGGTGACGTTGAAGGCGACTTGCTCGGTTTCCGAGAAGTAGTTGTCCGGATTGCGGTTCAGAGTCATTTTGCCGACGCGGCGCACAGGCACAAGCTCTTCGGGGATGATCTTGGTCGCATCGAGGATGTCGAAATCGAACTTCGACTCCTGCCCTTCCGGGACAGCCTGGATGCCCAATTCCCACTCGTAGAAGTTGCCGTCGTTAATCGCTTCCCACATACTGCGCCGATGGAAATCGGGGTCTTTGCCGGCGATTTTCTGCGCCTCGTCCCACACAAGCGAATGCACGCCGAGAATCGGTTTCCAGTGAAACTTGACGTATGTGGATTTGCCCTGCGCGTTCACCAGCCGGAAGGTATGAACTCCGAAGCCTTCCATCAAGTTGAAGCTGCGTGGAATGGCGCGGTCGCTCATGATCCACATGATCATGTGCATCGACTCCGGAGTGAGAGAGATAAAATCGTAAAAGGTATCGTGCGCGCTTTG
>CAXSEA010000124.1:0-10158 GCA_964235675.1 uncultured Armatimonadales bacterium
GGCGGATATCGTGGACAACGCCTTTGATTTTGCCCGGACGCCCGCCGACGAGGTGATGGTGCCGCGCGTCGATATCGTGGCGCTGGACGTGGAATGGCCTATCCCGCGCTCGATTGAAGTGGCTGCGGCGAGCGGCTACACCCGTTTCCCGCTGTGCGAGAACGACCGGGACCATATTATCGGCATGGTGCATGTCAAGGATCTCCTGAGTTTGGAGAATCAGCCCGGAGCCGATATCCGCTCGATTGTGCGCGACCTGCCCGCCGTTCCGGAAACCAAGCGGATCGACAGCCTGCTCCGCGACATGCAACGCAAGCGCAGCCATATGGCGGTGGTGCTTGACGAGTACGGCGGCACGGCGGGGCTGATTACACTGGAAGATATTCTCGAGGAGCTTGTCGGCGAGATTCAAGACGAGTACGACCGGCCGTCGCCCGTGGAAGAGCTTGCCGACGGCCGAATCGCTATCGCGGGCGCCGAATCGCTGGAATCGGCGGGCGACGCGCTCGATATCGAGTTCGCCGATGACGAGGAGTACCAGACTATCGGCGGCTACGCTCGCCATATCCTTGGGCTTACCCCGACTTTGGGAGCGACATGCCGGTTGGAAGAATATAAAGTGACTGTGGCCGAAGCGCAGCGCCAGCGCATCACGCGCCTTATTTTCGAGCGAGTCGAGCCGCCTGTCAGTGACCTTGGTAATAACAGAGACAAAGCGGTTCAACCGGCCTCATAATCAGTCATAACAGGTTCTGGAAACATCAAGCGCCCATTCCCGCGTAGATTCCGTAGTTGCCACATTGCATCGGCTTTGCTAAAATCAAGCGATATGAAACGACTGTCCCGCATTCTTGCTGCATCGCGCTTTGGCGTTGCCGCCGCGCTCGCATCCAGCATCCTCGTGCCTTCGCATGCCCTGGCGCAGAAGCTCCCTGGCGCGACTCCTCCGCCCAGCCCTTTCCAACTTCCCGCGCCTGCACCTGTTCCTACGTCTGCGCCCCAGCAAACCGTGAAGACGACGATTGTGCATTCCCAGCCGACGCTTTCACCGGCGGGAGTGCTTTACAACTCGGCGCTGAACGATTTCAAAGCCGGACGCACCGATGCCGCTGTCGCCAAGCTGCGGCAGTTCAGCGGGAAATATCCCAAGGACGCCACGGCGCGCGGCCTGCTTGGCTATTTGGAGCTGCGGGAAAGTCAGACATCGCCCAACGCCTTGGTAGCGGCGTCGCGCGATCTCGGCGCGGCTGTGGCGCTGCAGCCGAAAAACGTGGTCAACCGCTCCAACTACGCTTCCGCCCTGCTGCAGCAGAAGCGTTGGGCCGACGCCGCCGTTCAGTTGCGCGTGGTAGCGCAAATGCAGCCGAACGACACGACCACGCAGCTGCGTCTCGCCGGGTCGCTCGGAGAGCTGGGCCGGACTCAGGAAGCGAACGCGCTGTACGCGAAAATTGTCCAGTTGCCTAACTGCCCGCCATTCGCGCTGTTCCAATACGGAATCACTCTGGCGCAGGCGCAAAAGGACGCGGCGGCGGCCAAGCTGTTCGACCGCGCGGCAAAGCTGGAGCCGACCAACGCCGCCGCATGGAACGACGCTGGGATCTGCTACGAGCGCGCGGGGAGCGACAAGGACGCCGCCCGCTGCTTGGCGCAAGCGGTGAAGCTCGGCCCAACCGACCCTTACCGCACGCGCTTTGTCTATGGCACGGCGCTCGCCCGGCTTGGGCGCTCCGCCGACGCGATTCAGCAGTTTCGATATATCACGACCATGCAGCCGACATCGCAGCCGGCCTGGTTCAATCTGGGGCTGGTGAACGACCGCGCGGGGCATGTTGATGACGCGCTCGCCGCCTACGGGCAAGCCCGCCAGCTCGCGCCTAACCATGTGCCGACGCTGCTGAACACGTGCCGTCTGCTCATCGAAAAAGGCCAGACCTCGGACGCTATCGATATATTGTCGGGAGCGTCGCAGGCGCAGCCGAAGGTGGAAGTACTCCACGCCGCGCTTGGGGCGGCGTATTTGCAGGAGAGCAAGCCCGTTCAAACCCGCTCCGAGTGGGAAAGCGCTCTGGTCCTCGATCCGGGCGACAATCTCACCCGCGCCCGTCTCGCGCAGCTGTATCTCAACGACAGCGAATGGGCCAAGGCATTGACGGAGTACAACGTTTTGGTCAAGGCCGCTCCGGACAGCGATTCGATGCTGAACCAGCGCGCTGAAGCGTTGGAGCAGCTGAAGCAATATTCGCCGGCGATGGACGATCTGCGCCGCGCGCTTGCGCTGAACCCAAAGAATGCAATCGCCTGGAACAATCTTGGTACGATCCAAGAGCATCTCTCGCATACCGCCGACGCACTTGCGGCGTATAGGAAAGCGGCGGCGCTTTCACCGACTCTGACCGAGGCTAAGACAAATATCGGGCGTTTGACAGGGCATCCGTCCGCTTCGCCGCCGCCGATAATCCCCGGCGGCATCGTCGTGCAGCCGAGCGCCCCGATCAAAGCGGTGCCGGCCACAAGCCAGCCGCAGCCTGTCACAATTCCGGCGGCAGTGCCCCCGGCGACGGTTCAGCCGACGCCTTCCGCTCCGAGTGCAGCTTCGAGCCAATCCACGCCTATCGTCTCGGTTCCGGCTGTTCCGGCCCCTCAAACGCCGGGAACGTCCGGCAGCGCGGCAAATCAATCGTCCAGCACTCCCTCGACCGCGTCTCAAGCGGTCAGTGGTTCCGGTACAATCAAACCATGAGCTCGCCGCAGTATTTTCCTCCGGTTGAAGGGCAGCCGGAGCCGGTCTCATCCTCCAACGCCCAGCCGCCGCCCCGGCGTATCGGCATAGTCGGCAATCTTGGCAAGCCCGCCGCTTTGCCGGTGGCGCGCGACGCGATTGCCGCGCTAACGGGGCGTGTCACTGTCTGCGTGGAGCAGCAGTTTGCCGATTTGCTCGAGATGCCGCATCTCGGCGCGGACGATCAAGAGCTGCGCGCCGCCGATCTGGTGCTGGTATTCGGCGGCGACGGTACCGTCCTCGGCACCAGCCGGATGGTCGCGCCCAGTTGCACGCCGATGCTCGGCATCAACCTTGGCCGCTTCGGTTTTTTGAACGAAGTCGCGCCGGAGCGGGTCGCGCCCGCGATGGAGAATCTGCTTACAGGCAATTATGCCATCGAAGAGCGTCTGATGCTGGAAGCGCACGTCCTCCGCAACGGCGAAGTGGTGGAGACGGAATCGGCGCTCAACGAAGTGGTGATCGGGCACTCCACGCTGGCCCGCGTCATGCACCTGAGCATGTCGATCAACGGCAGCTATGTCACCACATACGCGGCGGACGGCATTATCTTTTCCACTCCCACCGGCAGCACCGCGTACAACCTGTCGGCGGGCGGGCCGCTGGTGCATCCGGCCTTGGACGTTATCTTAGTGACGCCTGTCTGCCCGCACACCCTCACCACGCGCGCTTTAGTTATTCCGCCCACCCACGAGGTAACTGTGGAAGCTGAAGCGATGGACAGCGATTATGTCCGCGTCACCAACGACGGCCAGCGCTCGCTGAACATGCTCTCCGGCGATATTTTGCGCGTCCGCCGCGCCTCGTTCTGCGCCCGGATCATTACACGGGTGGGCGGCGCGTCGTTCTACGAGAAGCTCCAGTCCAAGCTCCGCTGGGGCGAGCGGATGGTGTATTGAAACGGTGTCGTTTTTGATAGCGTTCAAATTGATTTAGATATTGCGCGAAGCCCTTGCCTCACCCGAGGCAAGGGCTTTTTTGCCTATATATTATTTTCGCTCTGCCTGCAACCGCGCTCAGGCTATGGTGTCTATCCCATCAGAAACGATGATTTACGCAATCTGCCTCTTTTTATTGGTGCTCGGGATTTTGGGGCTGGCGGCGCAGATGCTGCTGGGCATGGGGCACGGGTTCGGAGGGCATCATTCCGCCGGGCACGCCCACCCGCATTCTCATGCGCAAGCTCATGGCGCGCAAAGCCATGGGGTAAGGGGTGGACGCGCATCACGGGCATCGGGATGGCTGCTTGGCCTGTTTTCGCCGCTGGCGCTCTTCAGCCTTTGCATCGGCGCGGGAGTGTCTGGCCTTGCGCTGAAAAACGAGCACTGGTCGGCGTTGACGGTCGCGCTTCTCGCCGCAGGCGGCGGCATCGCGTTCTATAGCGTCATCGTCCGGCCTTTAATGGGATTGCTGTTCCGGTTCGCGTCCACGCCGAGCAGCGCTTTGGAAGGCACGCTGGGCAGCGAAGCGGAAGTGACGACGGCGTTCGACGCATCCGGCCGGGGAGTTGTCTCGCTGCTGCTGGACGGCCAATTAGTCCGCTTGCTGGCGACTCTGGAGGAAAGCGACCGGGCGATCCGAACGGCGATCAGGCCGGGCGAGAAGCTGGTGGTGACGAGTATCGATACGGCGGCCAACTCCTGCCGGGTAGCTCGGCTCTAGCACAAGTTTTGATGGCGACGGACATTTTCGAGGAAGAAACCTATGTTTATTGGATCATCCATGCTGATACTCGCGGGCATAATCGTCGTGACGATTATCCTGCTCGCCGCGCTTGTGAGCCGGTTTTTGACGACGGTCGATGCGGGCACTATCCGCCTCGTCTCGCGCTTCGGGGGTGCGACGCAGATTTACAAGGGACCGGGGAAAGCCATTGAAGTGCCGCTGCTGACCACCGGGACTTCGATTCCCTCCAAGGCAATTAACATCGACCTGGATATCGCTGACCAGACCGCCGACGTGGATTCGTCCGGTACGCCGCGCCCGATCAAGGTACGGGTGCTGGCATCGGCGATTGTTTCGGTAGGCGATTCCTACCCGATGATTACCACCGCCGCCAACAAGTTCTTTTCCAAGCCGCCGCAGGAGCAGACCGCGACGCTTTCGGATTTGCTGACATCCACCGGCAGGCGAGCGGTGAACCTGCTGAACCACGATGAGCTGTTCTCGACCAAAACGCAGCGCGATACTGGCGCAGGCGGATCGCCGGTGAGCGCCGTGGCCCAGAACCCGCTCGCTCCCGCCGGACAAGCGCCGCCGCGCCGCCCCATCAACGATATCGCGCGCGCTTTGGATACGGTGCCGGTAGAAGAGGACGACCGCCTGGCGCTGATTATCAAGGGCGCTTGCTCGCGGGAATTGCAGGATTTAGGGCTGGTGTTCAATTCGCTTAACATCAAGAGCGTGCAAAGCGAAGTGGCCGAGGCGCGGCGACGGCAGTCGGCGGTGGAAGCGAAGGCGAACGCCGATATAGTGGCCGCCGACCAGGAGCGACGCGCCAAAGAAGCGCAACTCTCCGCAGAGCAGGCGATTAACGACAAACAGCGTGAGCTGGAGCAGCGCCGGGCGCAGAATATCGCCTTGATTGCCGAAGCTGAAGCGAAGAAGCAGACCGCTCTCGGTATCCAGCGCGAAGCCGAGCTGAAAGCGACGCAAATCGCGCAGGCCACCGCCGACGCCGAGCGTCTGCGCATTCAAGCCAGCGTGAACGCCGATCAGCTCCGCATCCAGTCCACCGCCGCCGCCGATCAGCTCAAAATCCAATCGGAGGCAGCCGCCAACCAGCTACGCATCCAAGCGGCGGCGGAAGCCGACAGGATCAAGATTCAATCCGTCGCCGATGCCGACCGCACCCGGATTCAAGCGTCCGCCGAAGCCGAGAAAGTTCGGGTTCAGGCCGACGCCAAAGCGGAAGCCGAGGCAGTGATGGTCCGAAAAGTGGGGCTTGCCCAGGCGGAAGCGATTGAAGCAGTCAATGAAGCCATCGCTAAGGGAGGGCAATCCTATCTGGCGCTGAAGCAGATCGAGCTGCTGCCGGAAATCGCCCCGTCCATCGCCAACGCACTGGCGAATGCCAAAATGATTAATATCAGCGGCGGCGGCGAAAAAGGCGGAGCGGCGGGCGCGGCGACCGACCAGATTACCGGCGTCATCCAAACGTTGCTGGCGACGCAATTGGTGAACAGCCAATTACGATTCGATACGCCTACTCTGGCACCTGCCGCAGTTCAAGCAAACGGCTATGCCCTACCAGCGACGCCGGCCCCAGCGAACGGACAAAGCAAATAGTGGCACCGAGTTAGCTTATGGGCTGTGACATACATGGCTGGGTGGAGATTGTTACCAAATGGAATGGCGGCGATGAAAACGCTCATGCTGTTGTCAGCATTTCCGATTTGACTGAACAGAGCTACGAAGTTTTCGCAGCTCTGTTCGGAGTCAGGTCTCACCCGACGTCGCGTGAGCCGATTGCTCCGAAGCGTGGACTACCGGCGAGTGCATCAAAAGTTGTCAAGCAGGATTTTAGCGCTTGGGGCGGCCACTCGGCTATTTGGCTCACCTGGGATGAGATTCTTGCAGTCGACGAGCAGGATTATATCGAGACAGTGATCGCTATGCCGGATCAGTATAGGACGCTTCGGAATATTATCGACTACTGGCCGGGTTGGCGACTTCTATTTGATTTGATTGCGCGGCTTGCCGTGAATTACGCGCCAGACTGCATTCGGCTTGTAGTCTGGTTCGATAATTGAACGCTAGACCATACCACCGAACGCCTGTTCCTGGTAAAATAATAGATGTTTCGCGGGGCTTCATGCCCATGGGAATAACCCTGCTGATTCACCTATGCTACAGGAACTCTCCATTCGGAATTTTGCGCTGATCGACGAGCTTCGGCTTCAGTTTCCCGCCGGGCTGAATCTAATTACCGGCGAGACTGGCGCGGGCAAAAGCATCGTGATCGACGCGCTCGGCCTCGCTCTGGGCGAGCGAGCATCGGGGCAGGACGTGATCCGCGCCGGGGCAGACAAGTGCCTTGTGGAAGCGGTGTTCGATCTACGCGACGCCCCTCCGGCGACGCTGGAGTATCTACGCGGCGAGGGATTGCTGGACGACGGCGAAGGTATCGACGGGGATACGCTTCTGGTAACCCGCGAGCTCACCCGCGCCGGACGGAACCAATGCCGCATCAACGGCCGCCTTATGCCTGTCGCGGCTCTCCGCGAGGCCACCGACGGTTTGGTGGATGTCCATGGGCAGCACGAGCATCAGACGCTGCTCGCGTCGGAGCGGCATCTCGATCTGCTGGATTCCTGGCTGGGCGCGGACGCGCTCAAGCTGCTGGATGAGGTGCAGCGACTCTACAGCGCGGCAGGCAAAATTCGGCGCGATCTGAGCGAATTGCGCGAGACGGCCAAGGAGCGGGCGCGGAACCTCGATCTCTATAAATTTCAGCAGGAGGAGATCAGCGGCGCGGGGCTGACGGCTGGCGAAGAAGACGAGATAAATGTCGAGCGCACGCGCTTGATGAACGCCGAAAAGCTGCACGCCTACGCCAACGATGCCTACAACGCGCTCAACGATGCCGGCCTGGACGGCCTTAATTCCGCCGTCTCGGCGGCGCAAAAGGGCGCGGCGCTCGACCCGGAGCTTGAGCCGGGCGTGGAGCAGCTCACCGAAGCGCTCAATGCCGCCGACGAGGCGCGCCGCACGCTGCGGGCGTACCGGGACAATATCGAGTTTAATCCCGACCGGCTGGAAGAGATCGAGGAGCGTCTGGCGCTGATCCGCACGCTCAAGCGCAAGTACGGTGAGACGGTGGAAGAGATTATCGCTTACGGCGCGGAGCTTGCCGCCAAGCTCGATCTGTTGGAAAACAGCGACGAGCGCGAAGCGGCGCTGACCCGGCAGCTTGACAAGGCCCAGGCTGACCTGATGGGCACGGCAAAGAAGCTTTCTGTCGTGCGTCAAAAAGGCAGCAAGAAGTTCGGCGATCAATTGCTGAATGAGTTGCGCGACCTTGGGATGGCGCAGAGTCGGTTCGAGGTGCAGATTGCCGAGCAGCCGGTGACTTCCAAGGGCGTCGACCACGTGGAGTTTTTGATTTCGCCTAACCCCGGCGAGCCGTTGAAGCCGCTGGCGAAGGTAGCGTCCGGCGGCGAGCTTTCGCGCGTGATGCTCAGCCTGAAAACCGTGCTGTCGCGCACGGCGTATGTGCCGACGCTGATCTTCGACGAGATCGACGTCGGTGTCGGCGGGCGCACGGCGCTGACGATCGCGCAGAAGCTGGAAGGCTTGTCGCGCACGGCGCAGGTGTTTTGCATTACCCACCTGCCACAGATCGCCTCGCAGCCGGCATCGGCGCACTTCTTTATCGAAAAGCGGGTGCAGGGCGGGCGCACGACCGTGCATCTGACGCCGCTCGACCCGGAGCAACGCGTAGATGAGATCGCCCGGATGCTCGGCGGCGGCAAGCACTCGCAGACTGTTCTGCAGACCGCGCGCGAGATGCTGCAAGGCTCGGCGCTCGCTCCGGCTTAACCCAGTGCCTATGATTTTAGCTGATGCATTCCCGCAGTATCGCTTGGAACCGGTTCAATCCCGGCAGTGACAGGCATGTTGGGAATGTGCTACAACCGGGCTTGATACTCGGCGGAGCGGTCGTGGATTTTTTTGCTTTTGCGACGAGCTGTCACAGTTGCAATTCGATCTCAGAAGGTATTTTCCGCTTAACGGTTGAGCTTCAGCGAAATGATCTTCCATGTTTTTTACTAAAGACCTGATCTTAGCGCAGGAGTATCTCGCCTTTCTCCTGCTGAACCTCTTCGATCTGTTCTTGACCGGCTACATCTTCAAGCATCATGGGATGGAAGCGAACGGCATCGCGCTTTGGGTACTGCACCGATACGGATTGCTGGGCTTCGCGGTGTTCAAGTTTTTGCTGGTGACGGTTCTTGTCATTATCTGCGAAGTGATTGCCACGCACAAGCTGAAGTCGGCGCGGATGGTGATTCTGCTGGGCTGCTTCGTCTACGGCTTTGTGGTGATCTACGAAAGCGTGCTGATTTTTCAGCATATCGACCATCCCGAAGTCGAGCAATCGAAGATTTTGTCTGCCCCACGGAGTTTAAGCATGCCCGCAAACTTAGTGAACCGGGCACTTCCGAGCGGCGCGATCATTGCCTGCAACTGCGCCATATAGGAATAACTTAGTTATGAACAAAACTTTGAAGCGTGTCTTGACTATCGCCGGGATCGCCGCTGTTCCCGCGCTGATCAATAACGCTATCTTCTCCCGTGCCAAGGCGCTCGGCAATACGCTCGGCGGTGAGGGGCGATTTTGGTCCTGGCGCGAGGGAGATTTCTTCTACGCACACGAAGGCGATATCGATTCCAAAGAGCCGATTGTGCTGCTGCACGGCCTTTACGCCGGAGCCAGCTCCTACGAGTGGCGCAAGAACTTCAAGGAGTTGGCGAAAAAACGCGAAGTGATCGCGTTGGACTGGCTCGGCTTCGGACTGAGCGACAAGCCGAAGATTCGCTACTCCGACACGCTTTATATCGACGCGCTCGGCGACTTCCTGCGCGATGTGGTGCAACGCCCTTGCACCCTGGTGGCGTCGTCGCTGGCTGGAGCCTATGCGATTGAGGCGGCGCTGGATTTCCCCGATCTGGTAAAGAATCTCGTGCTGGTCTGCCCGGACGGCGTGCGCGACCTCACTTCAGTGGAGCGCGGGCCGGGGCAAGACGCGAAATATGCCGCGATTACAGCGCCGATAACAGGCGTCAGCTTCTATAACGCGATGACCTGCCCCGCGTCGCTAAAGGCTTATCTCAGCAGCCAAATTTACTTCGATCCCTCTTACGTCACCGAGGAAATGGTAGAGCACTACTTCACGGCATCGCACCAGTATGGGGCGCAGTACGCGCCCTTGTCGTTCATCGCCGGAGAGCTGGGGCATACCGTCACGGATTCGCTGCCGAAACTGCCGCAGCAGAATATTCGTGTAGTCTGGGGCAAGCAGGCGAAAATGACGCCGGTCGGCGACGCCAAGCTGTTCCGCAATCTGAACCGCCGCATCGAAGTGACGGTGATGGACAAATCCGGCCTGCTGCCGCACGACGAGCAGGCTGGGGAGTTTAACGCGTTATTGGAGCAAATCGCGAGCGGCGCGGCTTCGTCCGGCGAGATAGGGGCAGTGGATGTGAAGGAGCAGCTCAGCAAGCCAGCAGGGAGCGTGTCGAAAGCTTCGCCCGAGCCAACGCCGGAACCTGGGACGCCGACGGATTTGACGACGGGGACGGAAGAGGATTAAATTAGCAAAGCGTTTCCCAGCTGACACGATGACGCCACACAATTTCTCAGCAATGACGCC
>CAXSEA010000125.1:0-10129 GCA_964235675.1 uncultured Armatimonadales bacterium
CGCCCGCGAACTGCTCCTGCTCACCGCATCGGACTGGCCGTTTCTCATCACCACCGGCGGAGCGGTGGACTACGCCGAAATTCGCATCCGCAACCACTACGACAACTTCAAAGCCATCGAGAACCTGATCCGCCGCACCCTCCAAGGCGAGATAGTGATGGGCATCGGCGACTGGAAAAACGTCGCCGAATGCGAGCAGCGCGACCGCATCTTCGAGACCATGCACCTGCCATGGTTCGCGAACGTAGAGAATCCGGCTCAGTAGCACAGCTTTATTGGGCATAGAACCTGAACCGAGCTAAGAAAAGAAAATTAAACCATGCAGTACAAGCAGTTAGGCACCACGGAAATTAAGCTCAGCTCCATCATCTTCGGAGCGTGGCAAGCCGGTAAGAACGGCTGGGTCGGGGTTGACGACGACGAAACCAAAGACGCGATGCGGGTCGCCATCGATTTCGGCATGAGCACCATCGACACCGCCGCGGGCTACGGCGAAGGCCACAGTGAGCGGCTGGTGGGCGAGGTCATCAAGGGGCGGCGCGACGAGGTCGTCATACTGACCAAAGTCGGCCCGGAGCATTTCCGCCCGGATCAGGTGCGGGCGTCCTGCGAGCGCTCTCTCCAAAATTTAGGGGTGGATTCCATCGACCTGTATCAGCTTCACTGGCCGTCCGGAGCGTGGGGCCATCCCTATGTGCCCGCCGACGAGACCATGGCCGAGATGCTTAAGCTGCAATCCGAGGGCAAGTTCAAGTACATCGGCGTCTCCAATTATTCCGCCGCCCAGCTCTCCGAAGCGCTGCACATGACGCCCGTCGAAGCCATCCAGCCGCCCTACAGCCTCTTCTGGCGGCACTACGAGCAGGATGCCGGCCCGCTTGCCTTGGAGCGCAACGTCACCACAATCGCCTACTCGCCTCTCGCGCAAGGCCTGCTTACCGGCAAATTCCAGCGCGGCCACGTCTTCGAGGCCGGAGACAACCGCGCCCGGAACAAGATGTTCAGCGGCGAGCTTTACGAGAAAGCGCAAGTCGCCCTGGACCACCTGCGCCCCGTCGCCGAAAGCCTGAGCCTGACGCTTGGCCAGCTCGCCCTCGCCTGGGTCGCCGCCCAGCCGAAAACCTGCGCCATCGCCGGAGCGCGCAACGCCGAGCAGGTGCGCCAGAACGCGGTCGCGGGCGATATTAGCCTTGACGCCGCCACGCTGGCCAAAATGGACGAGATCAGCCGCCCCGTCGTCGAAAGCGCCGGCGACGACCCCATGCAATGGAGCACAAGCTGACCGTCAACGAGGCCGGTTTCCAATCGTCCGTAACACATAAAACACCGCTCGACGCGAATATCGAGCGGTGTTTTATGTGTTGCCGTTAGTGACGAAGCAGCTACGCAATCGAGCCGTTCGCTCGTCGTTTTCTAGCCTGTCCCAACCCCAATGCCGCGACGCCAAGAACGCTGAGGAGAGCGATAGAGATGGCCGGCGAGAGTTCGGGCACCGCTGATGCGGTGGGCGCGAACGTGAAGGTGTCCATACCGAACGAGCTGACTCCGCTGTTATTCAGGCCGCCCCCGTTGGGAGTGAAATCATAGCCGGCGATACCGCTCAATGAATCGAAACTGCTGGTATCGACATATTGCAGCGTGCTGCCGAGCGTGCCGGTAGTCACCGAGCCGAGCGCGTTCCCGTTCGCTCCAACCGCCGTGATCGTCACCGTGTCGGCGTCATATTGGCCCTCGTACTCCAGGCCACCGACATACACGCTGTTCAGCGTTTGATCGGTTCCGAGCGTCACCGGGCTTCCCAGCTCGCCGTTGCTGATACAGTAATCGCCCGACTGGGGCACATAGTAGCCGCCGTCGACGTTGAAAATGGTCACCGGATTGTCGCCGGTATTGCTGAAGCTCACTCCGTCGATCACATTGCTGCCGCCGTTCGCGTCTGTCAGCGAGTCAAACGGCTCGTTCGTCGGCTCGTTAGGCAAATTGTCGAACGTAATCACGGTGCCGCCCGAAGTGGCTTGGGCGTGAGCCGGACGCGCCGCAAATGCAAGCGGTAAAAGAATCAGCCCGGTCGCCAGCGCAAAGCCTCGCGTCATCCTGAAAAAAGCGGAATGCATCAGATCTTTCTCCTAAGTCGGTTCAACAAGTCATGCCCCAAATACCATGAGGTTCCGCAGTATAGCAGGCTAAAGTCAATATCCCAAAGCATTGCTCTTGCTATTGCATATACTAAGATTCCGGGGACAAAGCGATCTTAATTAAGAAAACCGAACCCGCTCCGACTACGGATCGCAGTGTAGAGCTGCCGCGAAACCTGCTATAATCGCCCCATCCAACGCCGCGCCGTTTGCGTCGCGCTCGTTTTCGAGTCAAGGAGCAGTGTCCCTTCCGTGAAACTCTACGAATATCAGGCCAAGCAGCTTTTGGCGCAGTACAACTTCCCCCTCCCCGCCGGCAAAGTCGCCGCCACCGCCGAGGATGCCCGCGGCTTCTACAGGACATTGGGCCGTCCCGTCGTCGTAAAAGGCCAGGTGCATTCCGGCGGACGCGGCAAGGCGGGCGCGGTGAAATTGGCGAAGTCGGAAGAGGAAGCGGGCGAGATCGCACAGAGCCTGCTGGGTAAAACTCTCTTCTTCGCCCAGGCGAACGCCGACCTTACCATCGAGCGCGTGCTGGTCGAGGAAGCGCTTAAGATCGACCGCGAGATCTACGTCGCCATCACCCAAGACCGAGCCACCCAGCGCGACGTGCTGATCGTTTCCACGATGGGCGGCATGGATATCGAGGCGGTCGCCGACGAGAACCCCGAAGCCATCGCCAAAGTGTTCATCGACCCGCAGATCGGCATGACCGAGTTCATGGCCCGCAACGGCCTATTCGCGGCAGGATTCGATACGTCGCTCGTCGCAAAAGCCGTTCCGCTTCTGCTCACCCTCTACAAAGCCTACACCGAATCCGACGCTACCCTCGCCGAGATCAATCCCCTAGTTATCACCGACGACAACCGCATCATCGCCGGCGACGCCAAGTGGGATATCGACGACAACGCGCTTTACCGGCACCCTGAGTTTGACGCGTTCGACGAAGGTGCCGACCAGGACCCGATTGAAGCGGAGGCGCACCGGCGCGGCATTCAGTACGTCCGCCTCGAAGGCGGCACCGTCGGCATCATCGGCAACGGCGCGGGGCTTGTCATGACCACCATGGACGAAGTCAAGCGCGCCGGTGGAACCCCCGCCGACTTCCTCGATATCGGCGGCGGCGCCAAAGCCGAAAGCGTCCGCAGCAGCCTGGAATTGGTGCTCTCCGACCCGAACGTCAAATCTGTGCTCTTCAACATCTTCGGCGGTATCACGCGCGGCGACGAAGTCGCCAAGGGCATCCTGGACGGCCTCGCCACTCTGGACGTCAAGGTGCCCATCGTCGTCCGGCTTGCCGGAACCCGTTCGGCGGAAGGCGCGGAAATCCTGAAGGAAGCGAATCTGCCCGCCGCCGAGACGATGCAGGAAGCGGCCCGAATCGCCGTCGAAATGGCGCGCGGCAGCTAAACAGCGCCGACGGCGTGCCGCGTTGACACGATTTCGGGCAGCAGGTATCATTCAGCCGCGCCGCCCGGAGGGTGCCCCACCCGTGGCAAAATGCCGTCATCAGCGCGAATCACTCTGGACCGGAGACACTTAACCAAATGGCCGTAGCATACGAATACCGAATTATCGTCAGCGACGACGACGACACCTATGATGAGCAGCAGCTCAACGACCTAGGAGCGCAAGGCTGGGAGCTGGTCAGCGCCATCGCCGATGTCCGCGCCGGCGACGACTCCGAAACCGACGCCGAGGACGAGAACATTCCCGTGACGGTTTTCTACCTGAAACGCGCTAAATCCGAGTAATCGGCCACTGAAAGGCAGCGGCCTCGACGCCGAGCCGCTGCGCCAATTTTATGAGCATTCTGATCGACGAAAACACGAGAGTCGTGGTGCAGGGCATCACCGGGCGCGAAGGCACCTTCCACTCCCGCTTGATGATGGAATACGGAACCAAGATAGTCGCGGGCGTTACGCCCGGCAAAGGCGGCCAGAAGGCTGTCGACGATCAAGTTCCCGTCTACAACACCGTTGAGGAAGCCGTCAAAGCCACCGGAGCCAACGCGAGCTGCATCTTTGTCCCGGCGAAGTTCAACGCGGCGGATTCCATCATGGAAGCCGCCGAGGCCGGAATCGGCCTGATCGTCTGCCTCACCGAGTTTATCCCGCAGCGCGACGAAATGCGCGCGGTCGATTTCGCGCGCAGCCGAGGCAGCAAAGTGATCGGCCCGAATTGCCCCGGCCTGCTGTCGGTCAACAAGTCCAAAATCGGCATTATCCCGTCCGGCATGTTCACCCCCGGCCCCGTCGGTATCTGCTCGCGCTCCGGCACCCTGACCTACGAATCGGTGGACGCTCTCACCCGCGCCGGACTCGGTCAGACGTCCTGCGTCGGCATCGGCGGCGATCCGTTCCCCGGCATGCGCTTTATCGATTTGCTGCCGATGTTCGAAGCCGACCCGGAAACTCAGGTAGTCGTCATGTGCGGCGAGGTAGGCGGCTCCGACGAGGAGATCGCCGCCGAGTATATCAAAACCACCATGACCAAGCCGGTTGTCGGGTTTATCGCGGGGCTGACTGCCCCTCCCGGCAAGCGGATGGGCCACGCGGGCGCGATCATCTCCGGCAAATCAGGCGGCCCGCAGGCCAAGGTGGACGCTCTCGTCGCGGCGGGCGTGCTGGTCGCGGACACGCCGTCAAAGATTCCCGATTTGGTGAAGCAAGCATTGGCAGGCTAAAGATCAATAATCTTAAGTAAGGCTCAGGGCCGACGAACATTGAGCAAGGCGCTCGAAAGAATCGTCTGGACCTGAGCCTTCTTATCGTTGCAGGCAAAGGAAACGGTTATGTCCCTAAAAGTTAGCATTATCGGAGCCGGCGGACGCGTGGGCAGCACCACAGCCTACGCTCTTCAGCTGGGCGGAGTCGTTCGCGAGCTCGCGCTTATCGACGTCTTCATGTCCGACCAAGTAAAAGGCGAAGCTCTTGATTTAGTCCACGGCAACGCCTACAGCGCGCCGCTGAAAGTCACGGCGGGCGGCTATGAGACCCTGGAAGGCAGCGACGTCGTCGTGATTACCTCCGGCCTGCGCCGCCAGCCCAACGAGGAGCGCTTGGCGCTCATCAACCGCAACGCGGAAATGTTCCGTGGCATCGTCGGCGAGATCAAAAATGCCAAGCTGAAAGACGACACGATCTTGCTGGTCGTCTCCAACCCCGTTGACGTGCTCACCTATATCGCCGTGAAAGAATCCGGCCTGCCGCCCGAGCGCGTACTTGGCCTGGGCACAGTGCTGGACACCTGCCGCTTCCGCTCCCTGCTGGCCGAAAAATTCGACGTCGCCGCCACCGATGTGGACGCTCTCATGCTGGGCGAGCATGGCGACTCGATGTTCCCGATGTGGAGCTCCGCCAGCATCGCCGGCGTGCCGCTGGCGTCGCTGCCGGGCTACGATGATAATGAAGCGAAGGCCATCGCCGAGCGCGCGCGCACGTCCGGCGCGGAAGTCATCAAGATGAAAGGCGGCGCGGGAGCGGCGGTGGGCATTTCGATCAAAGCGGTGGTGCATGCTATTCTCCAGGATACCGAGCAGGTGCTTCCCGTCTCCACGCTGCAAACCGGCGTCCACGGCATCACCGACGTCTGCTTGTCCATCCCCACCAAAGTGGGCCGCAAGGGCGCGGTCAAGCAGCTTGAAGTTATCCTCAGCGATTCGGAAAAGCAGTCGCTGACCGCTTCCGCCGCGCATCTGAAGAACACGATCGCGCAGGTCGGTTAAACACTCCCCACGCTAAACTACGTCTCACATAGGCGCAGTTTAGCGTGGCTTGTTTTTGTCCCGTGCCAAAACTTTGATGACCCGCACTTATGCCGGTATAGCGCGTTGAGTCCGATGCTCTATTGACTTCAATGCCAGCAACAAAGTACGATATATAAAAGCTTTATATAAAGCGATCCGGCTATGAGAGAGTTGTTGTATGGGTGCTACTAAAAGTGTTACGCTAAAAGACGTCGCCGCTAAAGCGGGTGTTTCGCAAGCCGTAGTTTCAACTGTTCTTAATGACCGTGCCAACAACGGCGTATTCGTCTCGGAAGTGACCAGGCGGCGCGTGATCGAGGCGGCGAAGGCTCTTGGCTACGTAGTCCGGCACCAACCGCCTCCACCCGTCCGCCGCATCTCCGGAGCGGACAAAGAGACCTCCTCGGTCGATACCCGCCTTGTCGGTCTTCTCCTTGGACGACGATTCGGCGGCACCCTTTTCACGGATATCTTTTACGGCGTCAACTCGGTGCTGACGCCGCACGGCTACCATCCTCTCGTTCTCGACACCTACGCGGAAACCTACCAGACAGCCGCTGAGAAAGAAGCCGACGCGCTCTCCTACGCGCAAAAAAACAGCTTCGCCGGCTTAATTCTATGGCACGAAGGCGGTTCGTCCAACGTCGGCCTCATCCAATCACTGCGCGATCATCATTTCCCGATTGTCGCCATCGACCGCCGCGTTCCAAGTGTCGAGCTTGATTATGTCGGCACGGACAATATCAGCGGAGCTTACGAGGCGACCCGCCATTTAATCGCCCGAGGCCACCGCCGCATCGCGCATATCACCAGCCTGAGCATGACCGACGCTGCCTCGGATCGTCTCGCGGGCTATCAAAAGGCGATGCACGAAGCGGGCCTGACAATCAATCCGCGCCACGTTCTGCTGGCCGTCGACGGTGGCCGCCGCCTCGACAAGGCGATGCTGGAGCATGTATTTCAAGCGCCCGACGCGCCGACGGCGATTTTCCTGCTCTCGGATTATTGGGCGCCGGTGATCTACAGCGAGCTGGCCGCGATGGGTCTGCGCATCCCCGAAGACGTCGCGGTTGTCGGCTTCGACGATGTCGTCCAGCCTGGCCTCGAGGGAGTCGCGCTCACCTCCATGGCTCAGGACTTCGAAGGCATCGGCAAAACAGCGGCGCAAATGGTTCTGGAGCGGTTGCAAAATCCCGAAAAGCCCTTCGCCACCAGCGTCTACCCCACCCACCTCGTCGCCCGCTACTCCTCGGAAATTTCACTCGCCTCGCCGGTCAGCCTGGAGCAGTTGATGGATGGCGGCGCAGCAGCAGCCTCCCCGCAGGTTACCGAAAGCGCGTCGCTGACGCTTGCCGCTGCATCCTCCACGCGCTCGGCCACGCTCTAGCTGCAAGCCACATTGTAAGTTTATGCGTCCATACTCCTCCCACGGCGCTGAGGCCGGTCTTCCAGATACTCAACTACAAGACGATGCCGACGCCCGCCGGACGACCTCAGACCTCACCGTGCAAGGCTTGGAGCAGTGGGGAATTGAATGCTCGCCGCATCAGCTCGAACAACTGCTGCGCTTCCGGGATATTCTTCTCAGCTGGAACGCCGAGCGAATGAACCTGACCCGGCTGATCTCTCCCACGGAAATCGCCGCCGAGCATTTTCTCGATTCGGCATCGCTGCTCGCAGTCCTGAAAATTGCCCCAGGAGCGTCGCTGCTCGACGTCGGCGCGGGTGCCGGGTTTCCTTCGCTGCCCCTGGCCATTTTGCGTCCTGATCTAAAAGTCACTTTGCTTGAGGCGACAGCCAAGAAGCTGGTGTTTTGCGATGCCGCCTCCGAGGCAGCCGGCTTGGACATGCGCCGCATGCGGTTTATCCATGGACGCGCGGAAGACGAGCGGCTCCAGTATGATCTAGGGTCAAGCTTCGACGTGGTCACGGCCAGGGCGGTTGCCCCACTCGCCAAGCTCGCGCCGTGGTGCGCTCCCTATATCAAATACCCCGCCGGAGTGTTCGCGGCGCTCAAAGGCGCAGTCGCCGAGGATGAGATTCGCGAAGCTCGTCCCACCCTGAGCGAGCTAAGGCTTGCAGCGAAGGCAACTCCCGTCTCGATTCCCGGCTCGGAGCGGACACACACGATCATCACCTGCCGTCCATTTTAATCAGCCGCCTATTCGGCAAAGCTCTCATCGCATGACTAAGACGTCAAGCTCCTTTTTCCCACACCGGCTTTCCGCGGCAGGCAAGCTGATAAGCCATGCAAATGCGATTGGCGTATTAAGCTGCGTTTTGCTGGCAATGAGCATTGCTCCAGTTCCTGCTCAAGCACAATCAAACGCTCCAGCCACGCCAAGCAGTAGTCTCAGCGACCTCATTTCCATCGGCGACGTGCACGACGCGCTGGCAACGCTGTCCGACGCGCATGAGCCATACGATCTTTCCACGTTGCTGGCCCGCGCGGAATTGCTCCTGATGGCCGGCTACGACCGGGAAGCCGAAGCGGAATTCGCGCGCTCCCGGCAGCTCACGCCCACCGACGAGTCGATTGCCGATTATGGAATTAGCCTCTGCGACATGATGCGCGGCGATCTTCCCGCCGCCAACTCGCATCTGCGTCGCTGCTTGTCCGGCGCGTCGTACACCGCGCATCAAGAAGAAATCGATCTAGCGATGGCGTCGCAGTCGGCGGCGGAAGGAAAATCGCCGGGCAGGCCTTTTCCAACTGCGACCTCGCAGTCCAGCGGTTTGCTGTCGCAAGAGCTAGCCGCAATTCAAAATATTTCGGCGGGCAGTCCCTCCCCGTCCGACAATTCGTCTCCCTGGATGCTGCCGGAAAGCGTTCCCAGAGTCAGCGAGACGTTCGGCCTCCGCGCCGACGCGCTGATCGCTCGCTGCTCGAATCTCGACGAGCCGAAACTGCCGATTATCGCCGCCCCTTTGCGCGGCAGCGACGCCGCCGCGCAAATTGTCTCCGCGCTGCTGCCGCGTCAGTTTCCCGGCGCGGGAGCGCCGCTCGCCAAGACAGTCTCCGGAACCGTCATCCTGTTCCCGCCTTCCGGTAGCCGCGTACCGGCGGGAGTGCTGGCAAGCTACGTCATCGACGGCAATGTCGCGGCGGTAGTGAACTCCAACTCGCTCGCGTACCGCTGGGACACGCGCGGCTATCAAAACGGGCGACACTCAGTTCAGGTGGTTCTCAGCACCGATGACGAGCACTCCGGACAACTGCCGTTCTTGAGATACTACGATGTCCGCAACCCGCAAAGCGCCGTTCCTGGAGCATCCGGCAATCAATTAGCCGAAGACGCTGCCAGAAACCGGGTCGTGTTGTCGCCGGCCGATCAAACTGCTGTTGACGACGCCTGGCAAATCTTAGCGTTGCAGCCGGACTATGCTATCGGCGAGCGGATACTGGCAAAATCCGCCCAGCAAAGCGGCAACGCGACGGCGGCCTTGTACCATTCGTCCTGCGCGGAAGCGATCTCTTTCGACGGTAACCCGGAGTTTCTGCGCCGGCTGTCCTCGAAATTCGCCAACCGCCTCCCGGTCACGTTCGCCAACACCGACCGCTCCCTAGCCCATCCCGAGCCGACCACTACCGGATTGTGGCGCGGCAACCCGAGCAAGCGCGAGGTAGCGCTGACATTCGACGACGGCCCATCCCCCACACTCACGCCCCCGCTTCTCGACGCCTTGCGCGACGCGAAAGTGCCGGCCACGTTTTTTGTCGTCGGCGCGCGCGCGCAGCTCGCCCCGGATCTGATTCTGCGGATGCACTCCGAAGGGCATGAGGTCGAGGACCACTCATACAGCCACCCGAATCTCGACCAAGCCACTCCCCAGCACGTCTACGAAGAGATCCTGCGCAACGCGGTCATTGTCGAGACTTTGACCGGCACTTGGCCCCACTTTCTCCGCCCTCCCGGCGGCCAAAGCAACCCCCGCGTGCTGATCGAGGCGGCGAAGTGCGGAATGACCGGAGCTTTCTGGACCCTGGACGCCTTATCCGCCGAAGATAGCGGCTCGCCCGCCGCCGTCACGCAGTTCGTCCTGAAGCGCATCAAGCCCGGAGCCGTGGTTCTCATGCACAACGGACCCTACGCGACTACTCATGCCGTTGCCGACCTCGCGTCCCAGCTGCGCGCTCGTGGCTACACCCTGGTAACCCTGCTCCAACTCGCCCATGACGCTTCACGCTAACTCAGTAGGGTATAGCAGCCGCCGGTATCTCGGAACTCAAATTCCGATGCCATTG
>CAXSEA010000126.1:0-10094 GCA_964235675.1 uncultured Armatimonadales bacterium
GTTTTGACAGACAAGGTTGGCCCGGGTAATCGGTTTTGGTAGGGTGGTGTGCCGTTGCTGTAGAGGTTGATGTTCGGGACACCATAACGGGCTGGGGAGGCCAGCAGCTTGCGCTGGTTTTGGTGGGCGAGCCAGACGAAATCGGCGCTCAGGCCGCCATCCCAATAGTCAGGGAGCAGACCGCCTGTGTTCTCGCCCATGACGATCGCGTCCGGCTTGATTTTCCGGATAGCGGCACGCATCCGCTCGACTAGCTGCAGCGCCGCCAGAGTGAATTCTTTAGAGGTGTAGCGCTTGTTTTCCGCGCGGGTGGCGGCGGGCCAGTTCATCTGCCAGCCCATGGAGTCGAGGTAGATGCCGTCGATGTCGAATTCCCGCACCAGGCTCACGGCGACGTCGATAATGTGCTCGCGCCACGCGCCGCCCGCAGCCAGGGTGTAGTTGTGCGCGTAGTGGTCGTAAGGATCTCCGGTGTGACGCCGCGCCGCCCAGTGCTCGCCGCTTGCCTTGCCGATTTCGGAGTACCAGTAGGCGATGAACCACTCGACGTAGAAGATGATTCTGCCGCCCTGCTTATGGAGTCTGCGCACACCCTCCTTGAGGGCTTCGACGCCGCCTAAATCTTTGCGCGGATTGTAGTCGCCCTTGTTCCAGTAGGCGGGGCGATTTCCCTCGGTTGCGCCTTCCCAGTAGTCCCAGAGATATAAGATATTGGTGCCAAGAGATTGGGCTTCGTCCAGCAGGCGGGGCAGCTCGTGGAACGAGGCGATACGTGTGTCGAGCGAGGCGTGCGGGTAAGCCATATAGATACTGCCGCCGCCGAAGCCGGAAAAGCTGTAGATCGCTCCTTGATCGCGGAACCAGGCAGGTATGTCGATAGTAGGCGGAGATGGGCGGCGTCTGCTATATTGGTCCACGGCGACATGCCAGTCGCCGGTCGCGTGCACTCCAATAATTAGAGACGGCGGCGATTGTTCCAATTCCGGCTCCAGGTCGGTGACCCAATGACCGGTGACGGAGCTGTTTTTGAGGGTGAACTGCAGAGGCGCAAGATTGTCGCGCAGGTCGCCGTCACCGTCCAGGAAGTACACTCCGCCGCCGTGGATGGGATCGGAGAGGCTGACCAGCTCCATGATATTCATCGCCGGCGGCAGGCCGATGCGGGGATCGACGCCCATGCCCAGGTCAACGTCCCCTGCCCCAAAAGATGCGACGCCGCCCGCTTCCTGCGGAATCGCCGCCAGCAAAGCCGCGCCGTTTTTGCGGGTGACGAGCGAATCGATTTTGGGGAGGGCGGCGCGCACGTGCAGCGGGGATAACCCCTCGTTGCGGAGCCGCAATCGAACGGCTATTTCCGCTTCTCCCGCCACCGGCGCAACCGATAGCGTAATCGAGATTGAAAACGCGAGCATATGGCCCGAGACGCGCAATTCGCCATTCGGGGAGGATTGCTCAACCGTATCGATGCTCCATTGATCGTCGAGCGCGTCCGAGTCCAGCGCGCCGGCCGCGATGCCAATCAACTGCGACGGCTGAGTCAGATAGCCGAACCCATCCGCCGCGCCGGTGATTTGATGCAGCAGCAGGCCGTTCCGGCCTGCTGAAAGCCGGAGCCGAACCGCCCCGCCGGCCACTTCAAACTTGTCGTCGCTCTCGCTCACTCGCTGCACGGGCATCTCCCCTCTCACTGCCGTAAAACTTCAGTTAATGGAATCAGCATACGCCTTTGCTCCCGTATCGGCAACAACTGGCGTGTTGGATGGCCTGGCTGGTATATTCGATGCTGGTAGAAGAAGAGTCGCTCCGTGGCCGCTGGGCCATTTTTCTCATTGCACTGCCGCTGGCGCGGCAGTGCAATGAGAAAAATATTAGTTATCGTGAAGCGAATCGAGCGCCTATTTATCAACGCCATCAAATCGCCGCGATTTGATGGCAATAGTCCAGGCTGAGCCTGGCCGCCGGAGGCATCTGGAGCATTTATGGCCGATTTAGCCCGCCTGCATTTTCTTAGTGAACAGTTTCCTGAAGGCGAGGGAGAATTGGCGCTGGGCGAAGACGGGCGTTTTCGGGTGGAAGTCGGCGAGGCGATGCTGGAGCGGATCGCGGCGCGGGAAGCGGAGATCGTGGAGCGGTCGTCGCGGATCAGCCGGGTTGCGGCGGCGGGGCTTGTGACACTGGGGATTGCCTCGCTTGCGGCGGGGTGGCTGGCTGGGCGGCTTGGAGGACGGCTGAGGGAGCGTTGGACCGACGCGCGCCCGGTGAATAAGGCGGAGTTCGAGTATGACTTGCATCAGGGACTGCGCGTTACGCTGAACGAGAGCCGCTTGCGCCCGGCGACGCTCGTGTGGAAGCCGGGCGAGTACGATCCCGCCGAGGCGCAGCGGTTTTGCGAGGCGGCGCTTGAATTGCAGCGCCGGAGGTCGGCGGAGAAGCGGAAATAGCGCGTGCGTCAGCGCCAGCGCGCGCCGGCGATCAGCTTTTGGAAGGCAGCCTCGTGCGGGGCGTATTGAGTAGGCAGCGCGGTATAGACGAACTCGTACAAGGAGCGGTTGCGGACCAGGGCGTATTCTTCTACTTTCAGCAGATGGTTCGCCGATTTCGGGTTGGCAAGCTGTACCGTGTGCAGCGCGGGAAGGCCGTCGACCTGGGCCATGCCCTGCGACAGCTCATTGTAGCTGTTGGATACGGCCTTGTTCTGAGCGACCCAGGAGCCGGCCAGCTGCTCGGTGGCCGCGCCCGCAGGCTCGGGAATGACCACCACGATAATGTTGGTGGCAAAGCCGTTTACCGGAGTCAGGTAGTAGGCGATATCGCTTCCGCCGATTCCGGAAGTGTTTTTCATCCATCCGGACGGCTGCGTCACGGAATAGCCATGGGGGCTGACAAATTGATTGGTCGCGCTTTTGACCAAGGCGTGCTGGAGAGTCGCCGCATGGATTGAAGCCGGGTTTATCAGGGCGGATGCCAATGCGGCGATTGTTGCCGCGCCGGCGGCAGGGTGGCGCGAGCGCTTTGTGAAGAGATCGGAAGTTGTGTTCATAAAAGTGATATTTGGCTATTTTGCGGCAATTTTTGTCTAGGAGGCCGCTGGGGCTGGAAGAGTTGCGACCCGGCCCTTGCATGCCACCGGAGCGGATGGTTGCTCGAACGAGCAATGCCCCTATTATGGCGAAATTTCCGGTATTTGACTTTGATGCAGAGCGAATCGTGGATGAATTGTCGGCCTTATCATCGTGTTCGCTAAAGTCAATTTTGATATACGCGGCCGACAATAAAGTTTGCCAGGCTAATTTCCTTCTATTTTCTGCTTGTATTGCACGATACATCATAATTTTTGCTAAACGTATATAATTTAGACGCCGTAAATCTTTATGCAGTCATGTTCCAGACCGCTGCCGCCCCGGCAGTAGACTGGCTGGCTGGCTGAACCTTCCTGTGCGACGTTAGCGGCAAAACAGGCTCTGCACAGCGCACGTTAAGCGGGTTTAATATATTAGTTTATTTTAATATATTGAACCTAGCACTACGACATCACAATTCGCTAGGCGCACCTCTGCGCGTGGGAAAAACTTATGACGACTATCGATGATATTACGGAGAAAAAAGCAAGCCGCCGTGGCTTTTTGACCGGCCTTGCGATTGCCGGCGTGAGCTCAGTCGCCGCGACGGCTCTTGTCGGCTGCGGAGGAGGAAGCTCCACCAGCCATGCCGCCTCGGGTGATTCGAATCAGAACATCTTGAATGCAGCGGCGACGGCTGAGGCTTTGGCGACAGTGATGTATTACAATATTATCAATGCCACCGGCTCCATCTATTCCACCGGGGCTCTCGCCGCGAACGCGCCCGACAAGGCTTATCTAGTCGCGGGCTACGAGGAGGAGTTGAACCACTACAACTTCCTTGTCGCCGCGGGCGCTAAGCCGCTTGCCAGCACGTTTTATTTCCCGACCAATATGTTTGTCGATCCTCAGACGACCATGAACACGCTGGTCACTTTGGAGGATGCGTTCATCGCCGCTTACTTGATCGGCGTGCGCGATTTCACTTCCACGACTTTGAAGGTGTATGCCGCGCAAATCATGGGTGTGGAAGCCGAGCACCGGACGCTGGCTCGCGTGCTGACGAACGACCTCGGGTTGACCGCAGTATCCGGCCTCGCCGGGTCGGAATCGGTGACCGCGCCCACGGGAACGGCGAATAATCTGGCCTACGAGCGCACCTTCAGCTCCGCGCTGCCGAACATCGCCGCAGTCGTCACCGCGCTAGGGCCGTTTGTCACTGCCGGCGCGACCGGATACGCCTCAACGGCCTACTCATTCGCCACCGCAAGCGCGGGCATGCCGTCGGCGGGGCAATCGACTGTCACGCTGGCGAACACCACGCCTTAGTCTGACAGCTTGTCACAAAACGGGACACGAAAATGCGTCCTGCTAAATCGGGCACACGCTCGATTTAGCAGGACGTTGCTGTTTTCAGCTTTACTCAGACAAGGCGGCAATCGTTCCCTCTAGCCGTGCCGCCAAATGTGCCGGAGCGGCAGAGATGGGTCAGTGCAGGTGCAGGCTCTTGCCGTCGCGCGCGGCATCGCTTACAATAGCGGCTATGAGCGCACTGATCGACGGCATCAATCGGCGGCAGAGAATTTTGCGCGGGGGCAGGCTGCTGGGCGATCATCGTCTGGCCGCGTTTTTGGTGCAGCGCGGGGAGTGGCCGGGAGACTACAGCCTTGCTCCGAACGACTGCGTTCTTTGGAAGCCGCTGAACTTGAGATTCAGCCGCGCCCGCTTGGAATCGTGGACGAACCAGGGCGCTTCTCTTCAACGGATGGGGCGGCTCGGCATCCGCTTTTCGGACGACGAAAACGGCGCCCTGTTCGCCGAATCCCATGGAATCACGGTGGAAATCGATGGAGAAGACTCGCTTTCTACCTTCCGCGAGGTGATTGTGGATGAAGCGTATCGGGCGACGCTGCCGGAGAGCTGCGTCGTGCTGGATGTCGGGGCCAACGACGGGTTCGCGTCGCTTTATTTCGCAGCAAATCCGCGCGTGGCGGCGGTGTACGCTTACGAGCCGTTCGCGCCGACGTTGGAGCAGCTTCGCCGCAACGCCGCTTTAAATCCCGAAATCGCCTCTAAAATCACGCCCCAGGGATTTGGCCTCGCCGCCCAAGATGGGGCGGCCACGATCCGGTACACGCCCGCCAAGCGCGCGTCGCTGTCGCTGTTTTGGGATGCCGCGCCGCCGGACGCTCCCGACGCGACCGAGGAGAAAATCGAGCTGCGCTCCGCGCTGGACGTGCTGGGCGAGGTGCGCGGTCGCCATCCCGGCCAGCCGATCGTGCTGAAGCTCGACTGCGAGGGAGCCGAGCGCGAGATTATCGCCGCTCTGGTGGGTAGCGACGCCCTGGGCGATGTGCCAATTCTAATGGGCGAAACGCACGATCTCAGCGAGAACGGCCACACGGATATAGTCGCGCCATTAGTGCAGGCAGGATATGTCGTGTTCAGCCACCGCGCGGATAATCCGGCGCTTGGACTATTTTACGCCATCCGCTCGAATATCGCTCAGGCCGGGCCGCGATGAGCGCCACGCTTGAGCCCGCTGACTCCCAGCAATGCGCCGTGGTGAATGCCGATGTGTCGCGTGTCGGCCAGGACGACGGCGAGCGGTGGGCGGCGCTGGCGGGGCTGCGCTTTTTTCTGGCCAGCATCGTGGTGTTTTCGCACTTACAGCAGTGCACCCCAGATTCGTGGCAGTTAGGAGTTCAAATTTGGTCCGATACCGGGCGGTTTGCTGCGGTGCTCGGCTTTTTCGTAATCTCCGGCTACTCGATCGGGGCGAGCATCAACTGGGACGCCAGCAATTTCTATGAGCGCCGCGTCTGGCGGATCGCTCCGGTTTATTTCGCGGGCTTTTTGTTCGCGCTCCTGCCGTTCGTCATCGGCGGCCCCGGTTTGAAGTATCCCAACGGCATCTATTTCGAGGCACCGACGCCGGACGCGCATGGGATTTTGCAGTTCGTGATGAACGCGCTGTGCCTTCAAGGGCTGCTCACGACGCCGGTGGTGACTTACTATACAAGCTGGTCGCTCTCCTGCGAAATCGCCTACTACGCCGCCTCGCCTTACTCAGGCGGATGTCGGACAAGACGATTTACAAGATTATCGCCGTTTCGCTGGTTGCCTACTACGCGCATGGCGCGATTTGGGACAAGGATTTCGCGCCAGAGATTTACGGCTGGTCCATGATCGCGCTGGTTTGGGCGTGGCTGATCGGTTTTCTGTTGTACCGGCATTCGAGCGATTCGCGGAGATGGAGTTTTTACGCTATCGCATTTGTTGCGCGGGGCAGCTCCAGCGCCGGGAATCCGTCGGTCTACGGGCCGCTGATCCTGACGCTTTGCGCGGCGATGCTGCATCCTCAGCTGAAATTCGTCATGAGCGAGAAGACGCGGCGCGTCCTGCTGGTGCTGGGCGATATCTCGTATCCTTTGCATCTAAGCCATTTGGCGGTGATCGTGTTCGCGGGTATCTGGCTACAGAACCGGATGCCACTCTATGTGGACTATCTGCTTTATGCCGTCGCACTGGTAGTCGCCTGCGCGATTTATTTAGGAGTCGATTTGCCGAGCCGGTGGTACACGCGGCGAGCGACGGGAGAGCATTATGACCTCGATTTTAGAAGCGACGCCCGCCGAAGACAGCGTCGGAGCTAGACCGATGAAGCGGCGCTCTCATCAGGGAGCTTCGATTGCGGCGATAGCGATACTGGTTGCCGCCGTTGCCGTGGGCGGATACTTGATTCACATGCGGGGCGATGGGTGGCGGAATGGCGTGGAGCGGGACTGGGCGGTTTACGGCGGCAGCGACGCATCCACTCGGTATAGCTCTCTGGCTCAGATTACCCCAGCGAACGTGGGCCGCGTCCGGCTGGCGTGGCAGTACCGGACGATGGATGGGGTCGAATTCGGCAAGCCGGAGACGTTCGAGGCGACGCCGCTGAAGGTGGGACGTCTGCTGACCCTGACGACTCCGTCCGGCGCGGTAGTGGCGTTGAACTGCCAGAGCGGGAAGCTCGTATGGCGGTCGAGCGAGGGCACCGCCGGGCCGGTGATTAGCCGGGGCGTGGCCTACCGGCAAGGCGCGGCAAGCGCCAGCGACAGCCGGATTTATGTGACGCGTCAAAAGGCGCTGTACGCTCTGGATGCTTCTACGGGGGAGCTAATTAAATCTTTTGGGCATGGCGGAAGCGTCGCGCTGCTGAACGGCAGCTCCTCGCCGCCGCTGATCGTAGGCGACATTATCGTGGTCGGCTCCTCGATCTCCGACAATGTCGCGACCGATTATGCAGACGGCTCGGTGCAAGCATTCAGCGCCGAGACGGGGCGGGCGCTTTGGAGCTGGTCGCCGATTCCACGCAGCGCGGCGGACGGCGCTTGGAGCAGTTGGGGGAAGAACTCTCAAGGCAAGTTAGCCGCTCTGGTCACCGGCTCGGGCAATGCCTGGGCGCCGCTTTCCTGCGACGTATCGCGCGGGCTGCTGTATCTGCCGACCGGCTCCGCGTCCACCGACAGCTACGGCGGCGAGCGTCCGGGCGACGACCGCAATACCGATTCGCTGGTATGCCTCGATGTTCGGACGGGACGGTTGAAGTGGGCGTTCCAGGCGGTTCATCACGACGTATTCGACTATGATTTGCCGGCGGCTCCGGTGCTCTTCGACCTTCCACGCGGCCATGCGATAATGCCTTGCGTGGCGGTTTGCACGAAGATGGGATTTATTTACATCTTCAACCGAGTGACTGGGAAAAGCTTGTTTCCGATTGTGGAGCGCGCCGTACCGCAATCGGATGTTCCGGGCGAGAAGACGTCGGCGACGCAGCCTTTTCCCGTGCTGCCGCGTCCTATCGCGCCGGTCGCGCTGCTTGATTCCGATGCTTGGGGAGCGACGCTTGCCGAACGCGGGCAAAGCGCGGCGCTGATTGGCGCATCGCGGCATGGCGCGGCGTTCATGCCGCCAAGCCTGCGCGGCAGTGTGGAAAGCCCAGGCATCTACGGCGGCTGCAACTGGGGCGGGATGAGCTACGACCCTGGGCGCCGGCTGTTGGTGGTCGGGGAAAGCAATCTGGCGATTTTGGAGCGGCTTTACCGACGCGGCAGCTTGTCGATTCCGAATCCGACGGAAGGCGAGTTCACGTTGAACGGCAAAATGGACGGTACGCCGTATGTCTCGCGCTCGCAATGGCTGCGAGACGCCGCCGGGCTGCCGATGACGCGTCCGCCTTGGGGCACGCTGAACGCCATCGACCCCGCCACGGGCCGGCTGGTTTGGCGTCGCCCGCTCGGCTATTACCCGGCTGCGGCTGGGCTGCCCGGCTATCAAGAGTTCGGCTCGGTGATCGCGGGCGGCTCGTCGGTGACCGCGTCGGGCATTACGTTTATCGCGGCCACCGCCGACGCGCATCTGCGGGCGATTGACACCATGACCGGCAAGACACTGCGCGAGTGGCCGCTGCCGGCGGGCGGCAACGCTTCGCCCAGCGTGTATGAGTCCGGCGGCAAGGAGTATGTGGCGATCTGCTGCGGCGGGCACCGTATCGAGGGCGAGCCGCCGGGCGATATGGTCTGCGTGTTCGCGCTGCCGTAGCGTAGCAAGGCCTGTAGTAAGGCCGCTCCTTTGCCTGCCGTTTGCAAGAAATAGCGGGACGCTGAGGTGGGTACCCTACGCTTGAAGAAGATCAAAGTAAGGGGATTTTGGATATGCGCGCTATACGGCTGGAAAAGTTTGTGCCTCCGTCGGAAATTACCGTCGCCGACGCCCCCCACCCGGAACTTAGGGGCGGGGACGCTCTGGTGCGGGTTTTGGCGGCGGGGGTGAACCCGAGCGACGTGAAGTACGCCGGCGGGATCGTAAAGACGAGTTTGCTGCCGCGCGCGCCGGGGCGGGATTTCGCGGGGGTGGTGGAGCAAGCACCGGAGAATCCCGAATGGGTCGGGCGCGAGGTATTCGGCTCGGGCGGGGATTTGGGCATCAGCCGCGACGGCACGCATGCGGAGTATTTAGCGGTACCTGTCGCGGCGCTGACCGTTAAGCCGCGCGGCCTGAGCATGGCGCAGGCGGGAGTGGTGGGAGTGCCGTATGTGACCGCTTACAAGGCGGTGGCGGAATTGGCGGACATCAAAGCGGGCGAGACGCTGTGCTTAATCGGCGGGTCGGGCTCGGTGGGCACGGCGGCGGCGCAGATCGCGAAGTGGCGCGGGGCGCGCGTGATCGGGACGAGGCGCGGGCGGGAAGCGGCGCACGATCCGGAGCAGGCGGTGGAGCGTTGGGTGAAGCTGCCGGAAGACGATTTAGCGGGCGCGGTGATGGACTTTACCGGGGGCTCGGGCGCGGACGTGGTCTTTAACATGGTCGGCGGCGAGACGTTCGAGACGGGTGTCAATTGCCTGGCGCACCACGGGCGAATGGTTTGTATCGCCGCCACCGGCGAGCGTCGGGTTTCGTTCGACTTGATGCATTTCTACAAATGGTCGATGCGCTGGTACGGCTTGGACACGATGGAACTGACCGCTTCGGAGACCGCGCCGACGCTGCAAGCGCTTGTGCCGGGGTTCGACTCGGGCGCGCTTAAGATAGAGGTCGCAAATACGTTTCCGCTGGAGCAGGCGGCGGCGGCTTATGAGGCGGTGAGCAAAGGCGGCACGGGAAAGGTGGTTCTGGAGATAAACGCACAGTCGTGAGAACACTGTATTTCGGGCATGACGGGGAGTACCAGAGGCGCAAAGCGGCGGGATATGCCGGGTGGGAGACGCCGGAGGAGGTCGCCAAGAATTTGGCTGCCCTGAAGGAAAGCTTCTCCCAAGCTCATATGCCGACGAGTGGCGAGCTGCTGGAAATCGGCTGCGGCGCGGGCGATGTCGCGCTTGCTCTCGCCGAGCGCGGCTTTCGCGCGCATGGGGTGGATATCTCGCCTACCGCGGTGGAATGGGCGCGGGACAAGGCGCGGGAGCGGGCAATAAAGGCCGAGTTTTTAGTTGGGGAGGTCACCGACCTGCCCTTTATGGACGCGCGGTTCGACATCGTGGTCGATGGCTA
>CAXSEA010000127.1:0-10050 GCA_964235675.1 uncultured Armatimonadales bacterium
TGTGCAGATCCTGGCGGATACGGCCTACATACGTCAGGTCCGAGCCGGTCGCCTGCACCGGGGTCGGCCACATCGCCGCGACGCTGCCCGCCTGTAGATCGTCCACCACTTCCACGTTCGGAAACGCCCGCCACAGCTGCCGCGCTTGCTCAGGCGTGACCGGACGCTCCATTTCCACATACACCGCTTCCGAGTGCCCGACAAATACCGGCACCCGCGCGGCGATTATCGGCGTCACCTGGATAGAATCGTCGCCCAGAATCTTGAGCGTCTCCTTGGCGAGCTTCATCTCTTCCGACGTATAGCCCAGCTCGTCGAAGCCGCCGATCTGCGGCAGGACGTTAGCGTAGATCGGCGCGGCGAATTGCTGCGCCTCGTCTGGCTGTTCGCCGTTTGCCGCCGCTTTGTTCTGCGCTGCAAGCTCCAGCGCCGCCGCTCCCCCCGCGCCGGAGACAGCCTGGTACGTGCTCACCATCACCCGCTTCACCCGCGCGAAATCGTGCAGCGGCTTGAGCGCCATGACCAACTGCGCCGTGGAGCAGTTCGGATTGGCGATAATACCGCGATGCCCCGCGAGCGTGTCGCCGTTCACTTCCGGCACCACCAGCGGCACGTCATCCCGCATCCGGAAATCCGCGCCGTTGTCGATTACAATCGCGCCGCGCCGGACAGCGTCGTCCGCGAACGTCACCGCCGCGCCCTTCTCGCCTTCGGTGCCGGCAAAGAGCGCGATATCCACGCCCTCAAACGCTTCGCCAGTAGTGGATTCGACTTCGTAAGAGCGCCCATCCACCTCGATCGTGCGGGGAGTCCGCGCCAGCACCTTGATCGAGCGCGCCGGAAACGCGCGCTCGGCGAGCACCCGCAGCATTAATTCGCCCACCGCGCCCACGCCGACCACGGCAAGCGAAGGTTTGTCTGTATTCGTTGGTTGCATAGCTTTGGGAGTTAGGATACCGAAACGGGTCAAGCCGTTCAGAGCCCATCCGCCCTTCGGGCACCTTCCCGGTCGGGAAGGAAAAGTCTACAGCCGGGTACCAAACCTGCTCAAACAAAGCGTCATCTTATATTTCCTTCCCGACCGGGAAGGTGCCCGAAGGGTGGATGGGCTCGGCATGCGTCTGCTCCGCAAGCGTCTGCCGGCTGCGGGCCCAGGCCGGCATAAAGGGGATAAATAGCGCCGCCGGCAATATATAAATCAGGGCAGCCGTGTTGAGGGCGTAGTAGCCGCGCGTGAGATGGTGGCCGTGGCTGAAAAGCGTATAGATGGAGCTGCCGACGACGTCGCTGCACATGCTGCCCAGATCGGCGGCGGCGAGCACCGCGGCGTACACGACCGCTTCCGCTCCCGGCGGGCAGGCGCGCGCGCCAAGCGTGGCGACTCCCAAGCTTCCAGGCGAGGAGATCAAGCCGCTTAGCACAAAGATAACCTCCGCGCTTAAAGCGCTGCGCAGGAAAAAAGCGGGCACGACCGACAGCGCGAAGGTACCGACAATGCCCCAGACAATCACCCGCATCGGCAAGCGCGGAGCCAGCAGTCCGAACAGAAGGTAGCCGCCCAAGTATCCCGCGTTGGCGCAAGCGTTCAAGTTGCCGATCAACTGCTTGGAAAAGTGCAGTTGGTCCACCTCGTAGTAGAGCTGCGCCGTGTTCGAGGTCGGCATCAGCCACACGTACAGCACGAACGCGATCACCACCCAGAAGCCGCCGGAGCCGACCGCACTTCGGAGCGCCTGCAACACCGCCGCCCGGTCCGCCCGCTTGTCACGCTCTCGTTGCGCCCGCGCTTCGGGAGTCTCGTCGAGAAAAGCCGCGCGTCTCACACGCCGCTCGTCGATCAAAAGTATCAGCGGAGCAATCGCGAGCGCCGAGCAGCCCGCCGCCGTAAAGCACGCCCGATAAGACCAATGCTGAGTCACGTACCCGGATAAATGAGCCCCGAACGCCAGCAGCAGCACGCTTGGCAAGCTGATCTGAAGCGTCTGAAGCCGCTGCACCTGGCCGGTGGCGTTGCCCACGTGCACCATCGCGGCATCGATCACGATCGCCGCGATAGTCACCCCCGTTACTGTCAGCGCCACCAGGCACAGCACCGGCACGTACGAATACTGCCGCGCCAAAGCCAGCGCGAAAAACGAGGCCGACGACAGAGCCGACGCTATCGCCAGATACGAGCGCCGGTGGTACCCGAACAGAGGCACGAAATCCGACAGCGCTCCGAATGCCGGACGAGCGTACTGCGCCGTATACGCCACTACTCCCAGCGTCGCCGACGCCGTCGCCGCCAAGGCCAGCCGCTCCTTGTAAAGAAAGCTGAGCTTCTCGCCGGAAAAGATGGTGACAAACGTCGCGCACACCTCATATCCGGCCAGCAGCAAAACCGTCCGCCACACCGCCCAGCGTGCTTCTCCCAACAGCGCACTCCCTTTCGCTTCTTCGCTGAGGGTACCTGTCCGGAGCGCTCCAAAGCCGCGCGGCTTTTTTTTGTCGCTGCCAGACCGCGCGGCGCGATCTGGCAGAGTGCAAAATAGAATGCCGTATTGAGTTAGCGTAGCGCTTTATTCAGCCCTGTGAAAAAAGGTCCAGCGGCCCGAGCGTCTCTGGAAAATTTATTAAGTAGCCAACGCCTGCTGCTCGACCAGTGTCTGTTTGCTGCGCGCCCAGGCGGGGAGGAACGGGACGAACAGGGCGATGCTCGCGCCGTAGAGCATCCCGACGACGATCATGGTGGACCAGCCGTGCGCGAAATGGTGGCCGTGGCTGAAACGAGTATAAATGGTGCTGCCGAAGAACTCGCTGACATTGTTGCCCAGGGCGGTCATGGCCATCATCGCGCCGAAGACCACCGCTTCAGCGCGCGGCGGGCAGGCGCGGGCGGCGAGGGTCATGACGCCCAGGAGGCCGAACCCCCACATCAGGCCGTTGAACAGGTTAGAAAACTCGGCGGTGGCCGCATTGTGCAGCAGAAGGAACGGCGCGTAGCAAGCGATTCCGGTCGCGACGATGCTCCAGACAATGGCGCGCACCGATAGCTTCGGAGAGAAAATGCCGAACAGCAGGTTGCCCGCGGCGAACCCTCCGTTGGAGTAGGCGGCTAAATTGCCGATTAGTTGCTTTGAGAAATGCAGACCGTCCACTTCAAAGTAAAACTGCGCGGTGTCCTGGGCAGGCGAGAGCCAAACATACAGAATAAACACGAAAATCACCCAGAAGCCCGGCAGGCGAAGCTCGGTACGAAGCGCATCCCAAGCTGCAGTGCGGTCGGCGCGTTTTTCGCGGACGCGCTCGGCCTCGGTTCCCGCACTATGCCGGCCCGCGAGAGCGGGATCAGTGACGGGGCGCTCGTCGATCAGGAGCATCAGCGGCAGCAGCGCGAGCGACGCGCCGGCGGCGGCGAGAAAGCAGGCGCGGTACGTCCAGTGCTGAGTGACATAGCCGGACAGGTAAGCGCCGAACGCGGCCATCAGCAAAGTGGGCGTCAGCATCTGGATCGTCTGTAGCCGCTGCACCTGCCCCGTGGCATTGCCGACGCGCACGGAAATCGCGTCGGTGACCACCCCCGCGATAGTGGTTCCGGCACCCGTCAAGATTACCAGGGCGAGCACCAGCGTATAGGCGTAATGTCGGGTCACCGCGAGCGCGAGGAACGCGGCGGTCAGAAGCAGGGACGCGAGCGTGAAGTACGAGCGCCGGTGAGTGCCGAAAATCGGGACGAAGTCGGAGCAGGCACCGAAAAGCGGCCGGAGATAAGTGGCCCCAGCCGCGACGATTCCGAACGCCGCAAAAGCGTTTGCGTTCAGCGAAAGCCGGTCTTTATAGAGAAAGTTCAGCTTCTCGGCGGAAAAGACCGTAATAAACGTGCTGCAAATCTGAAACCCCGCGATCAGCAGCGCGATGCGCCAAACCGCGGCGCGGGCGGGACTACCGCCGATAGCTGGAGGAGCGGCGGCTTCGGCTTCATAAGCCGTGGAAGCGAAAGACATGAGCCAGTTTCCTTATGCGACCGCATTGCATTGCGTTGTCATAGACGCATCGCTGATCATCGCCCAAGGCCAACCGCTCCGTTCGCCCACTGAGACAGTGTTCATTTTACAAGATAATTCGTCGCAAGGCACACAACGCCAGCGCTCTGCAAACTCGCTCCAGAGGACGTTTACCATAGCTTGAAGTCGCGAAATTTACCAAAATAGTCCCCTCACTGTTTCCGAGTCGTCGTTTAGCGTATTGAGATATCAAAAAGCTGCCGCCGCTCAGGTATTCTATTGCCTCGAAAACTCCGGTTTGTTCAGTCCGGGCCGCAATTTTGATTCTCGCTCCTCCATGAAGGCACTTCTATGACCGATCTTATCCAGGCTCCTCAGACAAGCTCGTTAAACAAAGCCTCCTCGCTCGATTCTATCCTGGCAGTGGGCTCCGCCGCTCCTGATTTCGAGTATTTCGAGGCTGATGCCGCCAAGCGGCTCACCGATTTGCGCGGCCAGGTCGCCGTGCTGCTGTTTTCCACTCCTGGTTGGGACCCGGTTCGCGCCGAGCAGGTGGCCGAATACAACCGCATCCTGCGCCAGGTGCCGAACCTGCGCGCCGAGATGATCGACCTCGGTTCCGGAGGCGAATCGGCGCGGCTGCGAATGGACGACGAAGGCGGCGTTTGGGAGATGCCGCTGGTCAGTCATCTCGATTCGCGGGGCGATATCGCCCGCGCCTACGGAGTCCACGGTCTCAGCGCGTTATTCGTTATCGACGAGGACGGCATCGTCCGCTGGCGCTACGCAGCTCCGCTGGGCGTGCAGGCCCCGCGCCCGGAAGCTCTGCTGGATGGACTGAAAGCGGTCGCGCCGAAAACACCGGCGCAGACGCAAACCATTTTTGCAACGCAATCGCCCGCCACTGAGCCGCAAGCCGCAAAGCTGCCGCTCTCCCGCCGCCAGTTTCTGGCCGCCGCCGTCGCCACCGCATTTGTCGCCGCGCTGCCGATAGCGCGGCCCAAACCGGTCCAGGCGCAAGGCGCGGGCACGTTTTCGAGCGTGGACTTCGCCGATCCCGGCACCTCCGTCGTTTCAAGCCGGTCGTACACGCTCAACATCAACGGCGTCGATCACCCGATGAATCTTGATACGCGCACGTCGCTTTTAGACGCCCTCCGCGAGCATATCGGACTGACCGGCAGCAAAAAAGGCTGCGACCATGGCCAATGCGGCGCGTGCACGGTGCACATCAACGGCAAGCGCGTCAATTCCTGCCTGACTCTCGCCGCCACCGCCGAAGACAAGAAGATCGTCACGATTGAAGGCCTCGCCACCGGCAGCGAGCTGAACCCAATGCAAGCCGCGTTCATCGAGTACGACGGTTACCAGTGCGGCTACTGCACTCCCGGCCAGATCATGTCCGCGACCGCGCTCCTCACCGAGCCTTACGGCCCCGAAGACTCCGATGTCCGCGAGGCGATGTCCGGAAACCTCTGCCGCTGCGGAGCGTATCAAAACATCGTCACCGCCATTCAATCGGTCCGCCGCGAGTCAGGCCATCCCACCGGAGCGCTAACTACCGACCCGCCCCTCCCCCAAACCGTCGGCGGCCCGCAGCCGATCCACCCGTAATTTTTTGTACAACTAAGCAAAGCAAGCGCCGTAAACTTTTCCTTCCCTCCAGGGAAGGTGGCGCAAAGCGCCGGATGGGTTCCGGCGCTCATCTTACTGAATAAAGCAAACCAACATGCATCCATTCGAGTATTACAACGCAAAAGACCAGCAGGACGCCACCAAAGCCGCTTCCGCTAATACCCACTCGCGCTATTTAGCAGGCGGTACAACCTTGGTCGACCTGATGAAGCTGAATGTGGAAACTCCCTCGCAGCTGGTCTACATCGACGATCTCCCGCTCACCCAAATCCAGGAGTTGCCCGACGGCAGCGTACGCATCGGCGCGATGGTAAAAAACAGCGACCTCGCCTGGCACCCGATCATCGAGCAGCGCTACCCGATGCTCTCCAAGGCGATTTTGCAGGGCGCGTCGGCGCAGCTCCGCAACATGGCGACCACCGGGGGCAATATTTTGCAGCGAACCCGCTGCTACTATTTCCGCGACACCACCCAGGCCTGCAACAAGCGCGAGCCGGGAACGGGATGCGCCGCCATCGACGGCTTCAACCGCGTGAACGCCATTCTCGGCACCAACCAGAACTGCATCGCCTCGAATCCGTCGGACATGAACGTCGCGATGACGGCGCTCGACGCCGCCATCCTTACCACTGGCGGCCCCGGCGGCGACCGACGCATCCCGTACTCCCAGTTCTACACGCTTCCCGGCGACCATCCCGAAATCGAAACAGTTCTGCAGCACGGCGAGATGATTACCGCCGTCGATCTGCCCGCGCTCCCCTGGGTCAAACGCTCCGATTACCTTAAAGTCCGCGACCGTGCCTCCTACGCTTTCGCGCTCGCCTCGGCCGCCGTGGCGCTGAACATGAGCGGCAGCACGATCACCGAAGCCCGGATCGCGATGGGCGGCGTGGGCTATATCCCGTGGCGCGCCACCGAAGCCGAAGCGCTGCTCGCCGGCAAACCCGCCACGGATGACAATTTTCGAGCCGCCGCCGAAGCCGCCCTCACAGGAGCCAAGGGTTACAAAAACAACGCCTTCAAGATTGAACTCGCTCAACGCACCGTTGTGCGGGCTTTGCAGACGGTGAGCGCGATGACGGCGTAGGCCGGAAGCCATCCGGCCTTTCAGGCCACCTCCCCTGTAGGGAAGGAAATATAAGATGGCGCTGGATTCTAAGACAATCTGGAATACGGCTGTAAACTTTTCCTTCCCTTCAGGGAAGGTGGCCTGAAAGGCCGGATGGCTTCTGGATGCCCCTCACCCAAGCTCCGCCACAACCGAATAACAACCTCATCGGCCAGCCGATTTCCCGCCGCGACGGCCCCCATAAAGTAACCGGGCAGGCCAGGTACACGGCTGAGTTCGACCGCCTGAACCTGGCGCACGCCGTCCTGGCGCAAAGCTCGATTGCCGCCGGACGCATCCGCTCCATCGATACCAGCGAGGCCGAGCGCGCACCCGGCGTAATTCTGGTGCTCACCCACCTGAACATGCCGCGCATCGGCGAGGCCGGGCCGGCGCTGTCCAACACCGGCTCGATGGCTGGAGAGCAGGGGTTTGCGGGGCAGCAGTTTTTGCCGATGCAAGGCGACGTCATCGAGTACTACGGTCAGCATATCGGTTTGGTCGTTGCCGAAACTTTTGAGCAGGCTACCCATGCGGCGACTCTATTCCATGTGGAATATCAGCCCACGCCGCACGCGATGGATTTCGACGAAGCGGCGAAGCAGACGTTTTTACCTGTCAGCGGATGGCCGGAGCCGATTCAGGGCGGGCGCGGCGACGCGGTCACCGGGTTGTCCCAGGCCGACGCGCATGTCGCGCCCACTTACGTCACCGCATTGCAGCACCATGTCGCGATGGAGCCGCATGCCACGCTCGCCGAGTGGGACGAGGCCGGCGAGCAGTTAACCGTTCATGAGCCAACCACGTTTGTTCACGGCGCGAAGCTGACGCTTTCCAAGTGGCTGCAAATGCCGCCGGAAAAAATTCGCGTCATCAACGATTTCGTCGGCGGCTCGTTCGGCTGCAAAGGCCCGATCTGGCCGCACGTCTATATCGCGGCGGCGGCGGCGAAAATCGCCAAGCGTCCGGTGAAGCTGGTGCTGACGCGCGAGCAGACGTTTACCTCCAACGGCTACAGGCCGCATTTGCGGCACAGCATGGCGCTGGACGCGAAGAGGAACGGCGCGAAGCTCACCGCGCTTTCGCACCACGCCGTTGTGCATACGGCGACTTTCGACAACCGCACCGTCGCGCCGGTGACCAAAACTACGCCGAAGATGTACGACTGCGCCAATGTCGCCATCGGCATGCGCTCCACGCACCTGAATTTGTGCGGCCCATTCACCTTCCGTGGCCCCGGCGAAACTCCCGGCTTGTACGCGGTGGAATGCGCCATGGACGAGCTCGCGTGCGCGCTGAACGTCGATCCCATCAATCTGCGCCTGGCGAACTACGCCGATACCGACCCCGAAGAGCACAAGCCCTGGTCGAGCAAATCCCTGCGCGAGTGCTACCAGCAGGGCGCGGAGCGGTTTGGATGGGCGAATCGCAACCCGCAGCCTGCCTCCATGCGCGACGGAACGACACTCGTCGGTATGGGCATGGCCGGGATGATGTACGACGCGAAATCGTCACCCACCCAGATCAGCGCCGCGCTGAGATCCAGCGGTCTGCTCACCGTAAAAACCAGCACCTGCGACCAGGGCACCGGCTCGTACACTGTTTTCTCGCAGATTGCCGCGCAAACTCTCGGCGTGCCGCTGGAATCCGTCCGCTTCGAGCTGGGCGACACCGACCAGCCGCAAGCGCCGATTTCCGCCGGCTCGCAGACCGCGGCCAGCGTCGGAACCGCCACTCAATCCGTCTGCATGACCCTCCGGCACAATCTGCTGGCGCTCGCCTTTGTCGATTCCGCCTCGCCGCTGCACGGTAAAACCGAAGCGGAAGTCAGCATCGAGGCCGGACGCGCGTTCGTCACGGCAAACCCAGCGCAGGGAGAAGCGCTTGCAGCAATCGCTTCGCGCCAGCCCGGCGGTAAAATTAAGGCCATGGAGAAAACCAGCCCGACACAGCCGAAGCAGTCGCCGTATTCGTCCTACTCTTTCGGCGCGCACTTCGCCGAAGTGCGCATCGACCGCGATCTCGGCGAGCTGAGGGTGAGCCGCTATGTCGGCGCATTCGGCGCTGGACGTATCCTCAACCCAAAGACCGCGAACAGCCAGCTGATTGGCGGCATCGTCTGGGGCATCGGGCAGGCGCTGATGGAAGAGACTCATCTCGACCAAGCGCACGGCATTATCGCCAACCGCGACCTGGCCGAATACTACGTTCCCGTGAACGCCGACATCCCGCGCATCGATGCTTTTTTCGTGGACGAGGACGACCCCTATGTCAACCCCATCGGCACAAAAAGCATCGGCGAGATCGGCACCATCGGCGCGGCGGCGGCCATCGCCAACGCCGTGTACCACGCGACCGGCAAGCGAGTAAGAGACTTACCAATTACGGTCGAAAAACTTTTATAAGTCAAAGCAATTCTATCAAACTTGTTATGACTCGCCTTGGCGAGTCATAACAAAAATGGCCCAGCGGCCATAGAGCGATTCTGGAAAAGACTGAAGGACATCAACCATGGGCAACGAGATATTAATACCGTCAGGCGGAGTGATCGGCGAGCCGAAGAGCCGCGTGGACGGCAGGCTGAAAGTAACCGGCGGAGCGCGCTACTCGGCGGAAATTCCCATACAGCAGCCTTTACACGCCGTACTCGTCATGAGCACCATCGGCAGGGGGCATATCGTCTCCATGAATGTGGACGAAGCTAATGCTCAACCGGGAGTGCGCGCGGTCATTACACCATTTAACGCTCCTCGCGTTCAGGCGCCGCCGTCCCCCGGCTCAGCGGGCGCTCGGCCGCAGGACCGGCAGCTTTCGCTGCTTCAGAACACCGACGTACATTACAATAACCAACCCATCGGCATCGTAGTCGCGGATACTCTGGAAGCGGCGCAGCAGGGTGCCAGTCTGGTTAAAGTGATCTACGCCGCTGATCAGCCGTCATCGGAGATGGATTCGCCGGAGGCGCGCGCCCTAATCTATAAGCCAAAGAAGGCAGGTGAGGAACCGATCGATTCACACCGGGGCGATCCTGATGGCGAGTTGACCGTCGCTCCTAAAAAAATCGAGCACAACTACGTTACGCCAATCGAAAATCACAATCCGATGGAGCCTCACGCTACCATTGCCGTGTGGGACGGTCCCAGCAAGCTAACTGTCTACGATGCTACACAGGGTATCTTCGGCGTGCAGAGCGTGCTCGCTGAAATTTTCCAGCTGCCGAATAAGAATGTGCGCGTACTCACTTATTTCGTCGGGGGCGGCTTCGGCTGCAAGGGTTCGGCTTGGTCGCACGTCCCGCTGACCGCGTTAGCCGCGAAGGTGACC
>CAXSEA010000128.1:0-10005 GCA_964235675.1 uncultured Armatimonadales bacterium
AGAGATAAGGCGCTCCCAGATCGGGCTCGTCGGTCGGGTTATAGTACGCGCCTAAGCTCCACTTGTTGGTGAGCACGTCCGTCGGATTCGTCAGCAACTCCGGCGTCTGGAACAGGGAGTCCAGCATGGTTCCCGTTGTGGCCGCACCGCCGTTGAGGGCGATCATGCCATATGGATCCTGCGGGGCCATCCATTCCATCTGCCAGGCAGAGCTCTCATAGAAGCCTAGGATCGTGGTCGGATCGAACGGAGTCAAGAACGTGCCGTTACTCAAGATCGGCGTAATGAAGCCGTTGGTGGGCGAGTAGAGCTTCTGGTAGTTCTTGCCGCGCGACTGAAGAAGCGAAGCGTTGGACGTATCGCCCACGGCTGTTGCCAGCTGCGAGAGCATGCCATCGTCCATGCTGTACTCCATCGTTTCCGATGCGCCTTGAACGTAGTGGTAGTTCGCGCCCTTGGAGCCGGAGATGTACGGGACATAGCCGTTCGTCAGGTAGCTAGCCAAACCGATGCGTCCGTCAAACCCGTATCCGCTGGGAGCGGGGTTGGTCGCGTTGTTGAGCGCGGCCGCATAGACTTGAGCCGGAGTGTAGCCGGAGGTTCCAAGAACGCCCTTCTCATAGGCATCCACCAGTATGGGAATAACGGAATCGCCGACCGTGTCGTTCGTTTCCATATTCGCCAATGTCCAGCGCGGCAGGTAGCCGGTCGCGCTGTAAACGTCCATGAGCGATTCCACCATGTCGTGATCCACTTCCGGCGCGACAAGCGCTAAGAGCGGATGCTCGGTACGATATGTATCCCACATCGAGAAGTTGGTGTACTCGTTGATTCCAGTGGCCTGCTTCACCGCCCCGTTGAAGTTGAGGTAAGTGCCGTCGGCATCGGAATAGAGACTTGGGAAGAGCATCGAATGGTAAAGCGCGGTGTAGAACGTGTTGCGCGAGGCAACCGTGCTCGCCGTGATTTCCACGCGGTGCAGGTAGGTGTTCCACTGAGCCGTCGCAGTTGCTTCGATTGAGTTGAACGTCGCCGCGTTCGGCGCTTCGGCGGCGTAGTTGTCGCGGGCTCCCGTTAAGGAGACATACGACAGGGCGGTAGAGGCATCGACCACGAATCCGGACGCGCTGGGCGTACCGAACGAGAGGTATGCCGCGACAGCGGTTCCAGTGGCAGTAGCGCTGCCCACGGTGAGCGTTCCGGCGCTCCAGGTGCCATACGAGGTGATCGGCTGATCGAAGTGCGTATGGAAGTAGACCGTGTACGGCTTCGCGGTGTTGTTGATCGTGGAGCTTTCTTCGGGGCCATAGCTGGTCACGGAGCCTTCCACGTCATTGGCATCAATGATATTAATCGTTGAGGCCGCGATACCCCGGAAGCTGTTCGTCAGGTTCACGATAACGTTCGCCTGCTGGCTGGCTGGGAAGGTGTAGCGCTGCCATCCGACATGCGGCGAGGCAGTCAGCTCCGCCGTGACGTTGGCCGCCGCCGAGCTTTGCAGCGCGACTTCGTAGTAGCCGGGCTTGGCTGTCTCGGACGAATGGCTGAACGTCGTAGCCAGCGAGCTGAGCGACGAGCTTGTCACTGCTCCCAGCGTCGGCATCAGCGCGATATCTCCGAAGAACGCCGCTCCAGCTCCCGACATATGCGTGTGGCTGAAGCCAACGATTTGTGTCGAGCTGTAATTGTAGCCGCCGCTATTCGGGGTGGTCGTGTCGGGGCTCAGCTGCACCATACCAAACGGTGTATCCGCGCCAGGGAATGTGCCTCCGGCGGAAGTGCCGCCGATGACCGTCGTGCCGGTACCGGTGCCGATGAATGGATTGACGTAGGCCGTCAAATCTTCACTGGCCGGTTTGATACCGGTAATGTAGTACATGTTGTCCTGGTAGTCGTAGTTCGGGCCGCCGCTGTAGTCCATGCCCATGATATAGGCATTGGGGACGAGGTTGCCGTTCTGGTCGGATACCGCGTAGAAGCGCATATGGTGTCCGGCGGGAGGCGTAGCCCCATTGGCGAGATCGGTAACGGTGTAGTTGAGATTGTCGTCGCTCCACTCCGTATCGGATTTGAACCCAAAGGTACTCGTCGTATTTAGGGTCGTATAAGCGTTTTGAGTCGTGCTGCCGTCGAGGTGCGGTAGAAGGGATTGCGATTCATCCGCGTTTTTCTCCAAAAGACCGTTGAGCTGAGTTGTCGCGCCCTTGACATACCACCAGAGGTTGGTCTCGTGCGGAGCCGACCAGGCGGCGATCTGGCGAACCGTAATGGGCGTGCTTGCGCTCGCCTGCTGCCAGTAGCCGGAGAGGACTTCGTCGCCAAACCCTTGGATCGAGCCAAAGCCGGGGAAGGCGTAGGTCGTCACTCCAATGTTGGTCGTAAAGCCGAACACGCCGTTGACCAATTCAGCGAAGCTAGGCTCTAGCCCATCCTGGTCTTCAATCTGGAAATAACCGCTGAGGGTCACCGGAATGCGAAGCTCGTCCGGCGCGGTGGTTTGAACAATCATCGAGCCTGTCGAGACGCGGCCGCTAGTGGCGTTAAAAGTCACTGGGAGCTGCAGCGATTGACCTGACGCGAGCGTCGAGGGGAATGCAACAGTAGACGCGAAGCTGAACGGCCCGGTTATCTGAGCGGAAGTAATCGTAATCGGGTCGGGCTGCGTGTTGGTCAACTGCAACGTCGAGGTTGAATGGTAGACGTCGGCGCTAGGATTCGCCGCATCGCCGACTTCGTTCATGCTAAGCCAAGAGTTCGACGGGAATCCGTCAAGGTTCTGTGACGCGAGATAGCCCTGTGCCGGCTTAACGTTGCGGATGATATAGATCGCATCGTTATACAGGTAGTTGCTGCCGCTGCACTTCCAGGCCATGACATAGGCGTTGGGAACGGCCACTCCGGTGGAGTCCTTCAGAGGATAGATGCGCACCTGGTGAGGCAATGCGCCCTTGAAGGTGTTCAGCGCGTCTTCCTGGTACGTAGACCAGCCGTAGTGCGGCCATTTCACGTACATGCCGAACCGCTGCGTGCCGGGATCGAAGGACGTAGTGCCGTTGACGGATACATTCAAGGTTTGAGCGAATGCATTGGAGACCGTGTAGAGCAGGGTCTGAGTATTTGGCTGGCCTGCCTTGTACCATCCGAACATTCCGGAAAGCCCCGTCGCGGGGTCGGTCGGCCCAAACTCCGCCAGCGGCGTGATGGTAACGCTGCCGGTGGACGCTTTTTGGAACCTGGGGATGAGAACCTCGTCGCCAGTCGCGCCGGTGGTCGGGGTTTCGGAGCCAGCGTTGATGTCGATGTTGTAAGCGTTCAGCAATTCCTGAAGATCAGGCTCGTCAGCCGAGACACCCACAGCGGCGATGCCGACGCCGGAGACCGGCACGGCCAAGATCGGGTTCGCGGGATCGTTGCTGGCGATGCTGATCGTGGCCTGGGCCAGTCCAGCAGCGCTGGGCGCATAGGCCACTTTAACGGTGGTCGTTTGCCCGGAAGCTAGCGTCAACGGCAATGTCGGCATGCCGGACAAGGTGAACTGAGAAGCGTTGGTGCCGGTCACCGTGATTCCACTGGCGGACAGCGTCAGCGGAAGGAGGCCGTTATTGGTAATCGTCAGCGTTTGCGCGGCACTGGCGCCTGAGCTTAGATACTGCTGGAACTCCATCGGTGAAGGCGTGGCGGCGATTACCGGAGTATTGGGCCGCAGCAGCATAATTTGACCGGTGAAGCTACCACTGGGATACTCGGTGACGTACAGATCGCCGTTATTGGTATCCTCGCAGAGGTCGAGCGGATTCTCCAGACCGGAAACGACTTGAGTCTCGCTGGTCGGCTTACCGTTCGTATCAAAGGCAAGCGCAATGATGTCTTGTCCGACGCTGTATTCGCAGGTCAGAAGATCGCCTTTGAGCGCGCCGCCGAAAGTATTCGACATGTACTCGATGGAGCCGTCGGCTGAGTTGTGCTGACCGTAGTCCCAGGCAAAGCCGCCCCAGTTGGACTCGGGCATGACGCCGACTGGATAGCCACTATAAGGCGATTGGTTGACTACTTCCGCGGGATCGACGCCGGAGGTCGGGTTGCCACCGTCCAGGACGTAATCGCCGCGCGACGGGTTAGGGTGGCCGTAGTATTCACCGGGGACGATGTCATATAGATAATCGTCTTCCACGGGGCAGTTGATGATCGCGGGAACGGTACCGTCGGGAGAGCCGGGCGTATCGCCTGCGGCGGAGGTGCCGTTGGTCGGGCAATAGAGATGGCCGTTGGTATGCCAAACGAGGTCAAAGGCGTTGCGGACTCCATCGCCGTAGATGCGAACCGGCGCACTGGCGGCGTAGGGGTTATAGGTACCGGTCGTGCCGTTGTAGTCGTCGGTTTGCACGTTGATAGGCAGACCGGTGGTGATGGTCGGGTCGATCTGGAGTACGGCGGCGGAGAGCAGGTGCTCGGCGCGGTTGTACCAAGTAGCGTCGGCGGCACCACCGGCTGTATCCGCACCCTGTGTGCAGTAAAGCAGACCATCGGGGCCGAACGCGACCGAGTTGGTCATGTGGTCTTTGCCGGAGCGCGGCAGGCCTACGATGTAATCTTGAACGGAGCCGTCGAAGCCGCTGCCGGAAAGAAGCAGCTTGGAGATTTTGCCGGTAAAGTCGGTGGCGGGCTGAGGATAGACGGGATCGTCGTTCACGACCCAGATCAAGTTAGGATTATCCGGATCGAACGCGAAGCCCATCAAGTTGCGGCCTTCGAAGCCGGTAAACGTCTCTGGAAGCGTGAGTGTGCCATCGGACGCGATGGTGAAGCGCATGAAATCGCCGCTTGGGAAGGTCGCGTACAGCTTGTGGTCAGGCCCGATCTTCATGTAGTCCGCGCCGGCGGTCGGATAGACGATGCTGCTCACGAACGAAACGGCGGGATTCGTGGTCACGCTGGAAGCGGTGCCGGTCGTAAACGTAATCGTATACGGCGTGAAGGTAATGCCGTCGGTGTCTTTCAGGCCGGGAGTGATGTTGAACGTGTACTGGGTGCTGCCGCTTAAGGGAGAGTTCGGCTGGAACACGACCGTGTCCTCAGCGCCGGACGTGATTATCTGCCCCGCGACGTTCGTGTTGTCGGTATCGCGAATCAACTGGACGTTCGTGTTGTTCAGCGTGGTCAGGTCAATGCCGGTTTCAGGATTGACCAGGTCGATGTTGCACTGGATAGCCGCGTTGCGATACACGCCTGTCGCGCCGTTCAGCGGCAAGCTGGTGGTGATGTATGGATGCTGGGTCTGGGCGACTCCCGTGTTGGAGATAACCGCGAAATCCATCTTGGCATTCGTGCCGCCGATGGGGTCGATGGTCAGCAAGCCGTTCGTGACGGTGACTGTCGTGCTCGGCTGCGTGTAGTAGTTGGACGCGCTGCCAACCCATCCGCCGACAATATTGGAGCCGTTGGCGTTAATGACGCTGTCGCTATCGAAGCCGTAGGTCGCGTTGGGAATGTCGCCCGCGCCAATTTCGACGTTATAGGTGCCGTTAGGAATCTGGAGATCCCAAGCGCCTTGCTGGCGCACTGCCGTGCTGCTGGGGTACTTGGTCGTATCCGTCGGATACTGCATGTAGATAACGGTATTGTTGACTGCGGCAACGCCCGACTGCATGCGATCAACCGTGTTAGGCGTCAAATTAAGGGGCAAATGGTAGCCGGACGACAAGCTGCTGACCGCGACCCAGCCCATTCCTGTCGCGGCGCTGAACGGCTCGCCCGTGTCGGCGACCCATCCCGCCGGAACAGCGGAAGAAGCAGGCTGGAAGTTCACCTGCATATTGATGGCGGGAGTTGCGGTGGTGACGACCAGTAGCGGGAGATTCGAGGTCGCAGCAAGCGAGTTATATTGATTGTAGTCGTTGTCCGCCGGAGTGGCCGTCATTTCCAAGGCGACATCAGCTAGCGTTGCGCCAGCAGCGAGTTTTGACTGAACGTACGAGGTGATATCCCAATCGTAATACTGCTTGTTGTCGGTAATCAGAGTCGAACCGACGCTGGTCGTACCGATTGCAGGCTTGGTGTTCCAGGTGACGCCGGTCTGTGTCCAAGTATCGCTGAGAACCGGGAAGACGCTGTCGTTCACCGAATAGCTGGTGCTTGTATTGTCGTGGTAGCCATAGACGCGCAGATGCGCCGCCGTGACAGTGCCGAGCACTTGCGACATGTCGAATTTAATCAGCGAGTAGCGGTTGTCGGTTTTAGTGGTTTTGGTCCACATGCCGTCATGCGTTCCAAGCGCGGTGCTCGCGTAGGAGTTGTCGCGGACGCCGGCGGCGGCGATTGCGGTTAAGGTGTAGACGGCGGACGGGAGTGCAGCGGCCTCATTGGAGTAAGAGCCGGTGCCGACTGAGTTCACTGCGGCCAGAACATAGTAGTAAGGCTGGTTGTTGGCGACGCTATAGTCGGTGTAAGTCGAGCCCGTGACATACTCCGCGATGATCGTGTAAGGGCCGCCCGGCGCGGTGCCGCGCTCCACGTCGTAAGTGACCGCGGTGGGCGACTGGGTCCAGTTTAGGATCACCTTCTCATTCGAGCCGCTGGCAACCAAGTTGGTTGGCGCGACTGGCAGAGCGGTAGTCGGCGCGGCGGACACTTGCGAGGAGTTCGAGCTTTCGCCGCCCTGGTTGACAGCCGAAACGACGTAATACGCCGTGGTGCCGCTGGGCACCGTATTATCGACATAAGAGGTCGAGGTGATACTGGCGAGCGTAGTATAAGGGCCGCCGTTGGTTAGGGAGCGCTTAACGTTGTAAGAGGTCGCCCCTGTGACAGCTGACCATGAGACAGTCACGATGCCGGGGCCGCCGACGGCGGACACGTTGCTCGGCGCAGCCGGCACTGCCGGAGGAAGGCTCGGCGTGACGGCGACTTCGTTGGAGGCTGTTCCTTCACCGACGGCATCCAGCGCGGTCACCTTGTAGTAGTAGGTCGAGCCGTTGGTCAGGCCGGTGTCGGTGTAGGGAGAAGTTACGCCGGTTTTATAGGGGGTCGTGCCTTCGGTGCCGCTCGTGGTAGAGCGGTACAAATTATAGGACGTCGCGCCGGAGGGCGCGGTCCAAGTTAAAGTAGCTTGCGAATTGCCGGCAGCTCCAGTGAGCGCGGGGGCCGCAGGCACGGTGCCATACGTGACAACTACGTAGGCTTCGTCAACTTCGCTATTTTCCTTGGTGTAAAACTGCGAGACGTAGCTATTCGCGGTGGGAGCGGTCAATACAATGGTGCTAAGCGCCTGGCCGGAAGCCGCCTGACTGCGCATATAGCTGGTGATGTCGAACCCGTAAGTACCTTTTGCCTCGGTAACCGTGTTTGTGCCGCCTGCCGTCGTGATCGCGGGCGCATCGTTCCAGGTAAGGCCTGATTCGGTCCAGGTCGGCGTATTAGCGGCACCATTCGCCTGGATCAGCTCCGAACCGTTAGTGACGCTGCTGTTGTAGTAGCCGTAAACGTATATTGTCGCGCTCACGATATTGGTCGAAAGCGAAGCAGTATTGAACTGCATATACGCCTGCTCGTTATTGCCGATCGTGCCGGAGCGCACCAGCATGTAGCCGTTGGTGCCGTAGTTGTTGTTGGCCGATTTGTTGTCGTGAATGTACGAATCGGCGGTAACAGTCAACGTTACTGAGCCTGTTCCGGTCGATCCCTGAGCTTTTGCCGGCGCAGCGGCGCTGGTGAGCGCAGCCAGCATGGCGAGTAAACCGAAGGCGGCTCGGGCGGCGATGCTGGAGCGCAAACGGTTGCTGAGAGTGCTAATCGTGGAGTTAAACATGGGTGGTAATCAACGTGCCAAGGGATCGAGCAACTATATCGGACGCTGCAAGGGCGAAGCCGGCTGAAAACAACGCTAACAATCAGCCACCGCCGATGAGGTCAAAGCCAAATCAAATCGCGAAACTTGAGAAGTACAACTAAAGAGGAATGGTCGAAACAAGGAGAGCTATCAGGCGCAAGTTCTATTCCTGAACGCCTTTCCCCATTCTAACCAAAAGAAAGCTCAATTAAAACGCAGCAAAACGGGTGGCGATAACGCCACTCGCGGGAGCGGATGCCTTCGTCAGTAGAGCAAACTGCATCCTTGAAACGATGCAGAAGCTGCTATTGTTCCCAACTGGAACCGAAATTTTATACAATTATTATTCTCCCGCTGTCTGGTGCTCGAAACCAAGCTCCAGGCAGACTCAATGCTGCACAATTCACCTGAAACCGCCGTGCAAGATGCGTCCACATCAGCGAGCCACAGACACGGCGCATGCACTCTTATCGGCAGAATGCGGATTTCTGTGTAGTTAAGCAAAATGCGTGCCATGCCGATTGATGCTAGCTTTGTCTGGAGAAGCTATGACGAGTTCAAGTTTAAGTAAGGTATCGGTTCACATTTCGCTACAATCGTATACCTGTCATTGCTTTACAGCAAGTGTGCAGTTGAATACATAATTCTCAACTCCCGCTTAATTGCTGGGGATGATTCAGATTTACGTTATAGCGTTAGTCGCATGCAAGGCACCAATTGGTTGGTCAGCAGAGAGTGGAAACGAAATTAGCGTGCGCAGCATAGAACTGCGCACGCTACAAATCAGGCGAGTGAAGCGCCTAGTGCGCGCTCCCGGTTGAAGACTAGACGGCTGCCGCCGACATTTCAGCGACTTCCGTGAAAGCGTCGTCGACCATCGTGCAGACCACGTGCCAGACGAGGATATGGGTTTCCTGGATGCGCGCGGTGACCGTGGAGGGCACGGTGAGGCAGGCGTCGCAGGTGTCTTTCATCGCCCCACCCCGCCCGCCGGTCATGCCGACAGTCACCGCGCCCGCTTCCGCTCCGGCGGCGAGGCCGCGCAAAACGTTCTTCGAGTTGCCGCTGGTGCTGATGCCGATCACGACGTCGCCGGGCTGCGCGAGGGCCTGCACCTGGCGGGCAAAGACATCCTCGAAGCAGTAATCGTTGCTGATACAGGTCGCCACGGCGCTGTCGGCGGTCAAGGCAATCGCGGGGAGAGCGCGGCGCTCTTTCAGGAAGCGTCCGACGAACTCGCCGGCGGCGTGCTGGGCGTCGGAGGCGCTGCCGCCGTTGCCGAAGATGAGCAGCTTTTTGCCGCTTTTGAGGGCGTCGATCACGATTTGCGAGATCTGCTCCATCTGGCCGGTGCACTCTTCCAAAGTGCGCTGCTTAACGGCGATGCTATCGGCGAACATATCGGAGATGAGGGTGTTCATAGTGTTGCTGAGACCTTCCTGTCTTGCTGAAGAGTGACAACGAATTCCCGAATTTTGGGCCAAAAAAGATCAATGTTCATCTGCTGCAGGCAGCGCGTGTCGCCGTAAATGCAGGGCGGGTTCTTACCGACCGTTTTGATGGTCCAGCAGGGCGAGCATTCCAAATCCTCGCGGCGGACGATGAGGTGCGGGGTACTGCCGTGTCGCAGCGAATCGGCGTAGGGACCGGTGCGACGCTCATCGGTCGGGCCGAAGAAGGCGATACAGCGCTTGCCGAGAGCGACGGAGACATGCATCAGGCCGGAGTCGTTGCCCAAATAGAATTGCGCCGGAGCAATTAAGCCGCCTAACTCCTCGAAAGTGCGGGACGTGGTGTTCAAAACGGCTTCCGGAGAAGATTTCGCGGCGATCTCTTCGCGCAGTTCTTTTTCCTCCGGGCCGCCGATCAGCAGGCATTTGAGACCGAAATCGTCGTGCAGACGAGTCACCAGTTTGGCGAAGGCGGCAGGCGGCAGGCGCTTTTCCTTCATGCCGCGCTCAGCGCTGGAGCCGGGATGGCAGACGTAGTAGTTGGTGCTGCGCAGCTGCTCGATTTCGGCGTGGTCAGGCGTGTAAGGGAAGTCGATCACGCGCTTGGCGTCGTCGCCACGCCCGAGCACGGCTTCAATCAAGGCGGAGTTCTGGTCGGTATCGTGCAGCGAATAGTCCAAGGGAGCCGAGATCGACTGAACGATTTTCGGCAGCTTGTCATTGGGGTAG
>CAXSEA010000129.1:0-9955 GCA_964235675.1 uncultured Armatimonadales bacterium
CCACGCTAACTGGATCGTAAACGAGTATAGCAGTCTTGGGAACGGCGTCCGAAGACAAATTGGAGTACCTCGGATTCAACTTGAAAAACTCGCGCGGGTATGCGTTGTAGTACAAACCCCTGCTTTTCGTATACGGCAAAGTATCGTCTTTGAAGTGTTGCAATGTATCGAGCCGTGGCAAGTGGCCATTATTGTCATCGGAGTACTGCAGGCAAGCTAAGCCAAGCTGCGCTAAATTAGCGGCCGAGTCGTGCCAGGACTCCATTCGGTGCTCGTGGTCGTAGCCCATCCAACTGTACACGGCTACCGCGCTGAATGACGCGAAAGCGAAAACGGCAGTTGCTGTCCATCGGGCGCGCGAACTCCGCTGTCGGGTTTGTTCGGCTGTAGTCATCAATGCTTCCAAACCAGAATAGCCACGCCAATCCCAATCCCGATCCCCACCACGATCTTGCGCACCGTTTTTTGCCCAAGCCTGCGCGCGAACCCCGCGCCGCCGTAACCCCCGACAATCGCCGCCACGGCCATCATCCCGGCAATCGGCCAATCAATCTCGTGCTTGTAGATAAACGTCCCGGCTGCCACTCCGTTGATACAGGCCGCCAGCAGGTTCTTGACTCCGTTCGCCCGGTGGATGTTCGCGGCCAGTCCCATAATTCCGAGTGCGGCCAGCATCAGGATGCCGATGCCCGCTCCAAAAAAACCGCCGTAGATCGCCACCACGAACTGGAACAAAGCCAGCCCAAGCAGCGCAAGCCAGGAGTGCGGCAAATCGGCGTCGCCTCCGCCCGGTAGAGATGCCGACGGCGAGGCATTTTGCCGGGCGTCTTTCCGGGATTGCACCCAGCGCGAAATCGGCTCTTGCACCAGAAACAAAGCCGTCGCCGCGAAAATCAGCCACGGGATCAGCTTGGCGAACTCATTGTTGCCGGTTTTTACCACCCACAAAGCGCCGATCAATCCGCCGATCAAGCTGGGCAATGCCAGCAGCGCAATTTCGCGACGCGCCCCGCGAAGCTCACTCCGATAAGCCCAGACCGCGCTGACCGAGCCCGGCACCAGCGCCAGAGTGCTGGTGCCGTTCGCCACAATCGAGCTGACCAGCAGCAGCAGGCTGGGAAACGTCAGCAGCGTCCCGCCGCCCGCCACCGAATTGATCGCTCCCGCCGCGAACGCGGCCAGGAAAAGCACGGCATACTTCCACGCGTGGGAGCTGTGGAAAATCACCGCTGATGTTGCGAAAAGGTGGAAAATCAAAAGAAAGCTGCCGGCTCCAGTCGCGCAAAAGTACAAAGACTTACTCTACACACGAAAGCCGAAATCAAAACAGGGGCAAGCCGCCATCACCGGTTTGAAGCTCACCGTGTTCAGTCGCGCCGCGCCATCCAACTGCCGCCGCATCTATACTCCGCCGCGCCTGCTGGACAAGCTTCCCGCCAGCGGCCCCGCATCACCGCGCCGTCGCCTGAGATATAGCCGACAAACTCCAGCAAGCACTCGCCGCCGCTCGCTGTCGATTTGCCCTGCTGCTTCGTCTGGCTGAAGCGGATGAGCGTACCGGATTGACTGCCGATGAGATTACCAGGCAGCACGCTTTCGATTTCGCCGTTGCTGATGATGCCGTAAAGGTTGACCTCGCCAAACGGGGCGGCATGCATCTCGGCGGTAAACACGCGCGTCTGACGCTGAGTGTCGGCAACGTAGCTGCCGCGCCACTCTCCGGCGGCGCTAGGTTGGTTCTCGCCGCTATGGGAATCCGTGCAAGCTGGAAAGCGATCTAGTTCGATTGAATTCTGCGCTGGAAAATGGCAGATGGGCCGCATGATTATCGTTTTACCCTCAGAAAACAAGCAGTGCGACTGATAGAAATGGCGGATTCGTCAAAAGCGCCGCCAGGTATTGGTATCCGACAAATTCAATCGGGTATAACTGAACCGATAGCGATATTTTTGTGTTAGCATAAATTAAGAGACTTGCGCCTCCGGCACCCACCGCGCCGTTGACGCGACAGCGACAGCAAAGGAAAGAATTTTCATGGCGACTCTAATCAACGACAACCCGGCAGCTACACTCTCCGCGCCTGCGCCTCTTGAGACCGCTTCGACCGTTATGCTGACCGACGGCGCGGCGGATATGGTCAAGGACCTGATCGCGCAGCAAGAGCGCGACGACCTCGCCCTTCGCGTCTATGTCGCGGGCGGCGGCTGCTCCGGCCTCCAGTACGGCATGGCGCTCGACGAGAACGTCGAGGATGACGACCAGATCTTTGAATCCAAGGGCGTGAAAGTGGTCGTCGACGGCATGAGCCTGCGCTATATCGCTGGTTCCACCGTGGACTATGTCACCACCGGCATGGGCGGCGGCTTCAAGGTCGAGAACCCCAACTCCACCGGCGGCTGCGGCTGCGGCTCATCCTTCCAAACCGAAGAGTCCGGCGGCGCGGCGGCATCGGGCGGCGGCTGCGGCTCCTGCGGCTGCCACTAAGCTTTAGCTTTCGTTCAGCGTACCGGCGAACCCTTCGCCGGTACGCTTTTTTAGTGCGCCAGTATTACAGCCCAATGACATTCACAGCAATCGTGCCCGCCGGCGGACGGCTCTCGCCGCAAGATGCGCGCTCCTGCGACGAATCCGTAAAAGCGCTGCTGCAAATCGGCGGCGAGTCTTTGTTGGCGCGGCTGCTGAGGGAACTCAGAGCGGTGGGCCTTGTCGAACGCGTTGTAGTCATCGGCCCTGCTGAAACCCGCCTGATCTCCGAATGTTTCGGCGCGCTCTGGACTCTCGAAACCAATTCGCTGCTCGGCAATGTCCAAGCCGGAGTTCGCGCCGCCAACTTGTCCGGTGCCGACCCGATCTTTCTCGTCGGCTCCGATCTAGCCGCGCCGAACGCCCTCAGCTTCGCTAACTTCCTCGACAACTTGCCGGCCGACGCCCAAGTCGCCGCTCCACTGGTCACTCGCGAGCGGTTCGCCCAAGTGTATCCCGGCAGCCCAAGCACGTTCCTGACACTCGCCGACGGTCAGTACACCCTCGGCTCCCAGTTCACCGCCCCCGCCGGATTGCTGCTCGCGCCCACGCCCGCTATCGCCGCGATGCTCGGCCACCGTAAATCGCAGCTCGCCATGGCGCTCACCTTCGGACTGCCGTTCGCGCTCGGCCTGCTGACCGGCCTGCTCACCATCCCCGCTCTGGAGCGTCGCGCCTCGGATCTGCTCGGAGTTCCCGCCCGCGCCGTCCCGAACAGCGCCCCCGATCTCGCCCTCGACATCGACAACTTCGCCGACTACCAGTACGCGCTCTCCCTCACAAAGAAACAGCCCATCGAAACCTGATTGTTTCGATGGGCTGTTTTCTAACCCCCGTCTGAAGCCGCCAGGCTTCAGACCAACAAAAAAGGCCCAGCGGCCTGAGAGCGTCTCCGAACCTTCCTAGTGCCCGCCGCGCTCCTGCGCCGCCGAATGGAGAGGAGTCGCGGGATCGCCAGCTGCCGCGTCGCTGGGATCCTCGAAAGACGGATCGCCTTTCAGGCCGAAGAACGTCATCAGCGCGCCGAAGATCAGCAAGAAGATGCCCCAGTAGAGGTCCACGCGGATTCCGTCCCGCGCCGCTTCCGGTGAGACTATTCCGGCGATGACGAGGATTACTCCGACGATAAGAAAAAACAAACCAATGGGGAGTCGTAGGTCTAGCATAGTGTGTCCGTTTCAGCCTACCAAAAGATGATATTGATAATAATCGTCAAGGCCATGATAATTGCGCCGAGCACGAGCGGGCGCTGCCAAACGGGCAGATCCTGGTGCGTGATATTTTGAGCGTCTTCGTGCCCGTAAACAAGTCCGGTCAACTGGTCCTGACGCGGTGGCTGAGTCACTAAGCTGACGGCTACCGTGACAATGGCGGCGGAAAGAAAAGCGACCAAGGCGCGCCAGAAATTGCCGGCTTGCGGCGACGAGAAGTGAAAAAAGTTAGCGAAAGCGCCGGTCCCAGGATGAGCGGCGAACTGATTACTGAACGTGTAATGGACTGCCGCAGCCAGAATGCCCGCGAGCAAGCCGTAAAATCCGCCCCACGACGAGGTGCGGCGCCAGAACATGCCGAGCAGAAACGTCGCCAGCAGAGGGGCATTCACGAAGCCGAATACGGTCTGCGTGAAGTCCATGATGCTCGACTGATGCTGCACGACAATCGCGAACAAGACGCCTGCCACTACCCCGAAAACCGTCGCTAGACGACCGACGTTGAGGTAATGCTGATCGGTCTGGTTCTTAGCGATGTACACGCTGTACAAGTCGTAGGTAAAAACCGTATTGAACGCCGAGATGTTGCCCGCCATGCCGGACATGAACGATGCCAGCAGCGCCGTGAGTCCCAGCCCCAGCAGCCCGGTAGGATAATACTTAGCCATCATCAATGGCAGGGCGTTGTTATAGGTGTGCGCCGGATCGGTTCCCGTGCCGAGACCAGGAATCACCACAATAGCGATAATGCCGGGCAAAATCACGATAAACGGGAACAGAAGCTTCGGAAAAGCGGCAATCAGCGGAGTGCGCTGCGCCGCGCTCATGTCCTTCGCGGCCAAAGCGCGCTGCACGACCAAAAAGTCGGTGCACCAGTAGCCGAACGACAGCACGAAGCCGAGACCGAGCACGATTCCCGGCCAGGTAATCGCCATGGGGTTGTGCGGAGTGCCGGTATCGGCCCAGACATGGGTGAACCCGTGCTTGAGCTGCCCGCTGTTTTCCATCATCACCAGCGTGTGCTTCAAGCCGCTCCAGCCATGCACATCGATAAGTCCAATAATCACGACCGGCAAAATGCCCAAGACGATCAGGAAAAATTGCAAAACTTCGTTGTAAATGGAAGAAGTCAATCCACCAAGGTAGGTGTAAACCAGCACGATGACGGCTGCTATCCCGATACTGGTGAAAAGCGGCCAGCCCAGCAAGTCGGAGAAAATCAACCCCATGCCGTACATACTGACGCCCGACAGCACCAGCGTGGAGACGGCAAACGTGATAGCGTTGATAAAGCGCGTCGGCTCGTTGTATCGCTTGACTAAATATTCCGGGACGCTGCGGATTTTGCTGCCGTAGTAGAACGGCATCATCGCCACGCCCAGGAACACCATCGCCGGAATCGCGCCCACCCAGTAAAAGTGGGCCGTCATAATGCCGTACTCCGCGCCCTGGCCCGCCATGCCCAGCACTTCCAGCGCGCCCAGGTTGGCCGACAAGAACGCGAGTCCCGTGACCCAGGCCGGAATGCGCCGCCCGGATAAAAAGAAATCGGTGCTGGTTTTCGTCCGTTTACCGATCACATATCCGATCCCGATCACGAACAGCGCGTAGGCCACGATAATCGCGTAGTCGGCCGGACCGGCATTCAGCAGATGGTGGGTCATAAATAATCCTCGAAGGCAAGCAAGCAGGCAGACATCTATTCAGCCGGAATCATACCTGACGATTAGGTCAAACGCGCGGGCTGTCCGCGCCGCATGATTTCGCTTCTTCCGGAAGAGCTTAACAGATTGCGCGTATTAAGGCAATATTAGGCTGGAGTTTACCGGGTGTCTCGGATGCGGAAGCGACTTGAGACGCGCGGCCAGTCCCGCGCTTGGTATAATGATTCGATATGCTCCGCACGCAAAGCAAGCCCGAACCGCAGCAGACTTTGCCAGGCACCGACAACCCCGCGCAGCCGCCCAAAGTCGCCGGCACCATCGAGCGCATTACCTTTCACAATCCCGAGTCCGGCTACACCGTCGCCAAGCTAGCCCCCGAAAAAGGCCGCGACTTGGTCACCATTATCGGCACCTTCACCAGCCCCGTAGTCGGCGAGTCCCTCATCTGCGAAGGCACCTGGACCCGTCATCCCGAGTGGGGCCCGCAGCTGAGCGTCACCCGCTACGAGACCGTCCGCCCCTCCACCGCCGCCGCCATAGAAAAATATCTCGGCTCCGGCTTAATCAAGGGAGTAGGGAAGGTTACCGCCAAACGCATCGTCGCGATGTTCGGCACCACGACCTTTGACATCATCGAGCGCGAGCCAAAGAAGATGCTGGCCGTGGCGGGTCTGAGCACGAAGCAGATCGAAAGCATCCAGGCGGCGTGGGTCGAGCAGAGCGAGATCCGCAACATCATGGTTTACTTGCAGTCCCATGACGTTTCCCCGCTCATGGCCGACAAGATCTACAAGACCTACAAAGACCAGGCTATCGCGGTCGTCGAAACCAACCCTTACCGCTTGGCCTACGATATTTGGGGCGTCGGCTTCAGCTCCGCCGACAAGATCGCCCGCAACTTAGGCATCGCCCTCGACGATCCCCGGCGCATCCAGGCCGGGCTTGTCTACTGCATGAACCAGGCGACCGAGCGCTCCGGGAATGTCTACCAGACCCGCGATCAACTGGCGCAGGTGGCGTCCGAGCTGCTGGGCACGCACGAAATCGACACGGAGCTGCGCAACCTGCTCGAAGCGCAAAAGCTCGTGTCGGAAACCGTCCCGTTCTCCAATAACGACACCGCGCTTTATATCCCCTCCATGCTCGCCGCCGAGCGGGGACTCAGCAAGCGCATTCTCGCCCTGATAGAAGCGCCGCAAGGCAAGGAGCCATCGCCGCAGTGGCTGGAACGGACGCTCGCCAAGAAAAACCTGGAGCTCACCCCCGAGCAGCACGAAGCCGTGCAAACCGCTCTGACTTCCCGCGTTCTGGTACTGACCGGCGGACCCGGAACCGGTAAAACCTACACGACGCAAGCCATCATCACGGCTCTGAAAGCCCAGAACAAAACCGTCCAACTCGCCTCGCCCACGGGACGCGCCGCCAAGCGCCTCAGCGAGGTCACCGGCGTGGATGCCGCCACCGTCCACCGCCTGCTCGCCTACGACCCCAACACCCGCACGTTCCAGTTCGGCCAGGGCGCGCCGCTGGAATGCGACGTTCTCCTCATCGACGAAGCCTCGATGCTCGATATGCCGCTCGCCTACGCCGTCCTCCGCGCGGTCAAGGATACGGCGCAAATTATTCTCGTCGGCGACGTCGACCAGCTCCCCAGCGTCGGGCCGGGCAACATTCTGCGCGATTTGATCGACTCGGGGCGAGTGCCCGTAGCCCGGCTCACCACAATCTTCCGGCAGGCCGCCGAAAGCCGCATCGTGATGAGCGCCCACGAAATCAACAGCGGCACCGTTCCCGCGCTGCCCACCCCGCGCGAAGCCGAGCGCTCCGGCGGCGATTTCGTCTTTATCGGAGCCGATCAAGCCGAAGACGTCGCCGACAAAATCGTCGCGGTCGTCTCGATCAGCCTGCCCAAGCGAGGCATCCCCGCGGCCGACGTCCAGGTACTCACCCCGATGCAGCGCGGCTCGGCCGGCGCGGCGTACCTCAACCAGCGCCTGCAGGAGACGCTCAACCCCAAGCACCCGAGCAAGCCCGAAGCTGCCCGCTCCGGCGGCGTCATCTTCCGCCTCGGCGACCGCGTGATCCAGATGCGCAACAACTACGATAAAGTGATTTTCAACGGCGATATCGGCGTGGTGAAATCCATCGACATTCCCGGCGAGAAGCTCACCGTCAAATACGCCGACCAGGAGATCGACTACGACTACACCGATCTCGACGAGCTTAGCCTCGCCTACGCGCTCAGCATCCACAAATCCCAGGGCAGCGAATTTCCCGCCATCGTGATCGCCCTGCACTCCCAGCACTTCACGCTGCTCCAACGCCAACTGATCTACACCGCGCTCACCCGCGCGCGCAAGTTCGCGGTGATTGTCGGCTCGCCCAAAGCCGTCGGCATCGCCGTCCGCAACGACAAAACCGCTCGACGCTCCACGCTTCTCAAAGAGCGTCTGCAAGGTCTTCTGTGAACCTCGCCAAGACCCTCCTGCGCTGGCTGCTCTCGCTCGGCATGATCTTCGCCGGCGTGATGCACTTCGTCTCCACCGACGCTTTCGCCGGCATCATCCCCAACTGGCTCCCCGCTCACCGACTGCTGGTACAAGTCAGCGGCCTCTGCGAAATCGCGCTCGGCGCGGGACTCATCCCGCCAAAAACGCGCCACTCCAGCGCCTGGGGCCTGATCGCGCTCTATCTCGCCGTATTCCCCGCCAACATCAACATGGCCGTCAACCCCGACTTCGCCAAAAACCTGCACGTTGCGCCAACAGTGCTCTGGCTCCGCCTCCCTCTGCAGATCCTCCTGATCGCCTGGGCCGCCTGGTACACACGCCCCGACCCAAAACCATAAACGGATTTCGCCACTCGATTTCCAGCTAAGAGCCTCTATCAAAACCCACTTAAAACTCGCTCCAACGAGGTGAAAACCCTGCTTCGGGTCGCCTTTTGCGCGTAAAACAGTTCATCAAGCAGGCATTGAGTATAGGTGTTGTTAGAGGCTCTAAGTCCTCATAGACCCTTCTACAACTCGTACCAACCTCACATACAATTCCTTTCCTTTAGGAAAGGTGGGCGAGAGCCCGGATAGGTCTGCTTTTCGCCCCATCACCAAGAAAAGTTCCACTCCCAAATAATTTCGATACCACTTCAGCGGAGTTGGCCTGCTTTTTGCATATTAACCTAATCGTAGTTAAATCGAACTCATAAGGGTGCCGAAGTAGGAGACAAGCTTCTCCGCTTGGTCGCAGAGTATTCTGCAGATCGAATTTGGCAGCCGGTTCGAACGATTTGAACAGATTTCCGCTAGTTTGAGACGATTGCTGGGTCCTTGAAGGAGTAAGACAATGACAAGCGTGCCGATTAACAATTTCCGATTTTCCAAAACCGACGACCTCGAGCTGACCGACGGTGCAGTGATGAACCCGCTGCACGGCGATCCCACCGCTCCGATCTCCTTCCAAAGCCTGAGCGGACGCCGCGACGGCAACGCTTCGGTCGCCGACATGCTCGCGTCCGGCTTTTACAAGCTGAGCGTCGTGATCCCGATGTACAACGAGGAAGACAACCTCGACAATCTTTACAACCGCCTCAAGGCCGAGCTTGACCGCACCGCCCCGAACCACGAGATGATCTTCGTGGACGACGGCAGCCGCGACCGCTCTTTTGAGAAGGCGTTCGATTTGTGGCAGCAGGACTCCAGCGTCGTCGCGCTGAAGCTTCGCCAGAACTCCGGCAAAGCCGCCGCTCTAATGGCGGGCTTCGCCCAGTGCAGCGGCGATCTCGTCCTGATGATGGACGCCGACCTGCAGGATCAGCCGGAAGAGTTGCCTCGCTTGATCTCCAAGATGGACGAAGGCTACGACCTTGTCACCGGATGGAAGTTCAAGCGCCATGATCCGATTCACAAGACGCTTCCTTCCAAGCTCTTCAACAAGACCATCGCCAACCACTACGACCTGCAGATTCACGACTTCAACTGCGGCTACAAGCTGATGACCGCGAACGTCGCCCGCAGCCTCAAAATCTACGGCGACTACCACCGCTTTATTCCGGTGCTTGCCGCGAACAACGGCTTCCGCGTCGCCGAGCAGGTTGTGGAGCACGCGCCCCGCGTCGCCGGCGTCTCCAAGTACGGCGCCAAGCGTCTGGTCACCGGCATGCTCGACTTCTGGTCCAGCATCATCGTGACCAAGTTCCGCAACAAGCCGCTGCAGTTCTTCGGAGCCTTCGGCCTCACCTTGCTGATCCTCGGCGCTGCCTGCGGCATCGATTTAGGCATCTCGTATGCTACCGACCATACCGCCCATGACCGCCCGATGTGGGTTATCATGGCCCTGTTCCTTCTCTCCGGCATGCAAGTTATCGGTATCGGGCTTTTGGGCGAGCTGATGATCGGCCTGCAGAACCGCAAGGACGGCCTATACGAACTGTCGCATAAGTTGAGCCACAACAGCACGCGCAGCATGCCGACTGTCTCGACTCCCGCGACCATGGAGGTAACCCTTTGAACATCTGTGTAATCGGCGTGGGCTATGTTGGTTTGGTAACCGGCGTGGTGTT
>CAXSEA010000130.1:0-9916 GCA_964235675.1 uncultured Armatimonadales bacterium
AGCGGCGATATAGGCCAGCGGAATGAGCGCGAGATACCAGCGCTGCGCCACCAGCAGCGGCAGAGCGCTAATTCCAAGTAGTAGGTTGAAGCTGCGGCACAGGCCCATGACGATCGGGCCGGCAATTTTATTATGCTTGCTGCGCCAGTTGTAGACGATGACCAGCATCGCGATGGCGCTTGCCAGCAAGCCGCTGAGCAGCGAAGCGCAGGTGGCCAGAACAATCCCACCCGATAGAAGAACCGCCCCGAAAACACCGGCATCGCGCAGGGAAACCCGGCCGCTCGGAATCGGGCGCTCCGGACGCTCCGAGGAATCGAGGCGGGAGTCAAAGACATCGTTTAAGACTACGCCGCCGGCGTAGAGCAGTACGCTGGCCCCGATAAGGAAGGGCAGCGAGGCCAAGCGGTGCTGCGCCCCGGCGGCGGCGAAGCCGGCCAGGATATCGGCGGCGGACGTCACTAGATTGGGTGGGCGCATCAACTGGAGATAAGGCCACGCGCGCGAACGTCGAAGCGCCGCAAACGGCTGCTTTCGCCCTACCCCGTTCAAATTAACTTGTGCCTGCTCACTCAAAGTTGACTTCTCCCGCCCTGCTTTATTTTGCTGATATAAAAAGCAAAATCCCTGCCAATGTTCCTGGCAGCGCGGCGGAGCAATCGCAGAGCACAGATTCAGGCGAGATACGGGGGTCGATTTGCCGGTTAGCCGGCAGCGCCGGCGATGAAATCGCTGCGGAGCTTGCCCGATGGATCGAACGTCTGCATCACCGGCTATGACGCGCGGTCATGCTACCGCTTGAACGGCTTTAGCCGGGCGGCAAGCAATGGAGCGAGTTGTCGCAGCCTTGTGCCGAGGCCGAGCTGCATACGCGCTTTGTAGAAGCCCTCGGGAATCAGCAAGCGGGGCGCGGCGAGCGGCCGGAATGTCGGGAGAAAACTATGCGAGCAGCGTTTGAAAGGCGGCTTCTACCTGTTTCCACGATTGCAATCCGCATAGCTGTTCGCCAAGCTACTTCTTGAACGACAACGCGGATCGCATTCTCCGAACGATTGAACCAAGGCCGAGCCGATAGCGTAGGACATAAATTTGGTGGGGAATGAGGAGCATCAGAAATGGACGCCCCCAGAACTGAGGAATAAACCAGCTGCTCTTTATGAAAGCGCTGAGCAGATGTCGGTCGTCCCAGGTTGTAAACTCCGGCGCTAATTTCCACTGGATCAGCTGGTTTGGCGACCACCATAGATGAAACATTCTCTTCATGCAGGCATGATAGCCGCGCGACCAATTTCCGGCGACATCTCGAAACTGCCGATTCATATCATCGATGGCTTCAGCGTTAAACCGCCAAATGCGTGTAGGCGTGTCCAGATATGCATTATTATGGGATCGGTATTTAACGAGCCTGTCAGGTATCCACCCCCAAATTGGATTTAGCATCATAACCCGCGCTATGACATAAGAGTGCGTAAAATGTCTGTAGGAAGTAATCTTTTCAACGCCATCTATTCTCACTATGTCTTGCCACAAACTTTTTTTGATTAATACGCCACTGATATAGTTTTGCCAAACTCCCAATTCCGTAAAAATCGTATCCGAGTCAGTGTAGATATGAAACGATTCGTCATTGTCTGGAAGATGGTATGGATAGTCTGTTATTTCGGTGGTGAGTGTCTTTTCAAATCGCGTTCTATTGATGCAAAAACCAGCTGCAGATGGATGGCTGCTCAAATACGACAGTGCAGTTTCTACTGCATTTTGCTCCAACGCATCATCTGAGCCGAGCAGCCACAAGGTATCGCCGTCGGCCATCTTCGCTGCGTTGAGGATATTGAGCCGCCCGCCGACATCTTGCGGAAACCGGTACACCTTTAAGTAGTGGGGATACTCTCTCAGGTATTGCTCAAGAAGCTCGTTGGTACCATCTTGTGAGCCGTTGTCGCTGACGCATATTTGAACTTTACCTTCAAGTTTGCCGACGATTTGCGGCAAGACGCTGTCAATCGCCTCGCGCAGTGTCCAGCCGCGTCCATCGTGAGTCGGAATGCAGATCGAGAGTAGCATAGTATCGGCCTAGATAACTGTCCAGCCTCCGTCAACAATCAGGGACTGCCCGGTCATGTAACTGGACGCGTCGGACGCGAGATAAAGCAGCGCTCCGGCCAACTCTTCGGGGCGACCAAGATGTCCCAGGCAGGTGCGGTCGCGCAGGCGCTGAAGAAACGGATCGTCTTCCGACACGCTGTTTTCCGTGTCGCCGCCAGTGTTGGAAAACGGGCCGGGCAGGATGGCGTTCGCGCGGATGCTTTCCTCGCCCAGAAACGATGCGGCGTAGCGTGTCAGGGCGAGCATGGCGGCTTTCGCGGCCGAGTAGCCTGGTGGGTTGAACTTATCCGTTCCGACGTAGAGACGCGGCGAGGGCGCGACGACCGCGTACATCGTGGAGATGTTAATGATGCTTGCGCCGGGCGAGCGCCGCAGAGCGGGCAACAGCCGCTGAATCGCCAGCGCGGGCCAGTAAGCTCCCCCCATAAAGTGGCGATGCCACTGGTCGTAGCCAGCCTGCTCGCAGGAGCCTTCGGGCACGTTAAAGCCGGTGGCCGCGCCAAGCTCGTGCGCATTGTTGACAAGGACGTCAATGGCTTGCTCTCGCCCGGCAATCTCATCGAGCGCGGCTTCCAGAGCGGGAAGATCGTACATATCGATGCGGTAAGCGCCGATGCGAGTGTCGCCATACCGCTGCCGCCACTCGCCCGCTCGCTGCTCCAGACGCTCGGAGCGGCCCAGTAAAACAACCCGCGCGCCGTTTTCCAGCAGGGCTTCGGCCATGGTCGCGCCGAGAAAGCCCGACGCTCCGGTGAGGACGGCGGTGCGGCCTTCAAGCGAAAATATAGCGTCACGGGAGAGATCAGGCGTGGTTTGAGTCACCAGGCGCTCCTGTCGCCGCCGCCGTCGGCGGCGATGATCGAGCCGGTCAGGTATGACGACGCGTCCGAGCAGAGGAAAACGACCGCGCCCTGGTACTCGTCGAGATTGGCCATGCGGCCCATGATGATGAGCTTGGTCAAACGCTCGACAAAATCTTCTGGCTGATTGTTGTAGACTCCGCCGGGGCAGATGGCGTTGGCGCGGACGTCGTCGCTGACGCAAGTCTTGATTTGCCGTAAAGGCTCAGGTGTGAGCTATGCCCAGATGTCATCAATTAACTCTCTCATGGCCGACCTACTTCTGTGGTGAGTGGAATACAAATTGATAGCAGCAAAAAGTTATCTCGGTTAACTGTCTGCTAGACGCTATTGCAAAAGCCGCCGCTCAGGGCAGGAAAGGTGTTTGACTCCACTGCGGAGTAAACCCCCGGATTCGCACAAACAGGCACTACTCTATCAGCGCAAAGCACCTCTCCTGCACTGGGATCAAGCTAGCTTCAATGGCAGTTTCTGCTTTTGAAATAGCTTCTAGACTTGACTACTTTTTGCTATGATTAAGAATAGTTATTGAACGTTTCTGCAACTAACCTCTTAAGACACGCTGCTTGCACGACTTGTCTGCGGCGTTTCAGTTACTGTAAATACGATCCCGCTCCAGCCCAGTGACATCAACTCGGCTAATTGAAGGCCGGGATTTGCCGCGAGCCACTCCGTGCAGGCTCGCTGCTGCCCCCGGTCGGCGCGGTTTCTGAAGCAGCGCCAATCGTCAAACACAATTACTGAGCCTTCCACCAAATAGGGTGTGATAAACTGTAGCACCGGCACGGTTGATTCATATAGATCGCAGTCCACCCATGCTAGCGCGATGCGGTTGAGGTTAATGCGCTGCGCCGTCTGAGTTGTTAGCGATTCCGAATACCAGCCTTCCACCGTGGTCACCCGAGCCAAATCTAATCCGTAGCGATTGATATTCGCCATAAATTCTGATTTGTCACAGGCATACCCACCTTTGTAAAATGTGCTTGTAGTGCCGTCTTCCAACTGGTCAACACCCTGCGGCTCGGGCAATCCTTGAAAAGAGTCGAAGGCGATAAAGCGCATTTCCGGAAACTTTTTGGCCATATACCAGTAAGCATGGGCAAAACTGTTGCCGTGCGCCACCCCGAACTCGCAGTAATCGCCGGCTACTTCGCCGAAATGAAGAGCGTCGGAGATTTCGTACAATCCGATATTGCGCCAGTTTAGTCGCGCCGGGTTGAGCGATACGTGTCCCGGCTCTATTTCCTGGAAAAACGCAGCTTCGTCGGCTTGACGCTGAACGGTTTGTGGTTTCAAGGCGCTCAATTCGCGTTCCAGCGCTTCGTGCCGCAGGTAGAGCGGCTCGAGCAGCTTGCGATATATATTTTTAAGTATGCTCATAATTTTCTCTGTCGGATGCTGAACGCGAGTGATCAATCTTCAATGATAGGGACCAGCATATTTTCCGCGAACTCTTCGCGGCTCAGGAATGGGTAGAGGTCTTCCAAAGGTTTAGAGGCCATGGAGCCGTCCTCGCGGCGCATCGACGATAGGCGCGGCTCTCGGGCTTCGTCGGGAATGACGCGTACATCGCTGATAAATGGGCCGGGATAATCCAGCGCTGTTTGGATTTTGGCGGCGATATCGTCGCCCTTTTCGATAATTTGGGAGCGGATGCCCCAGGCATCGGCCACTTTGGCGAGCGGCGGGAGAGAGAGGCCGCTGGACGGGTCGCAGCCGACCAGATTGCCGTTGAAGTAGCTGTTCTGGCTGGAGCGAATGGAGGCGTAGCCGTCGTTGTTGTAAACGAAGAATTTCAGCGGCAGGTTCATCGACGCGACCGTGGCCAGCTCCTGGATATTGAACTGGAAGCCGCCGTCGCCGTCCACCGAGACGGTCGGCTTGCGTCCGGCGGCGAGGCACGCGCCGAGGGCGGCGGGGATGGCGAAGCCCATCGAGCCGGTACCCCGGTTGTGAAAACAGCGCTGGCCGCGCTTGATTTGCAGCATCAACAGGAAGATTTCGCTTGCAAATCCGCTGCTGCCGGGAACGATCAGCGCGCCTTCGGGAATGGCGTCGGACAGGGCAGCGGAAAAGTCGTAGGCGCTGAGGCGGTCGGCCCTGCCGCTGCCCTGCGGCGCAGTCAATGGATAGCGCTGTTTCCATTCATAAATTCGCTCCAGCCAGGGCGTGAATCGTTTGGCACCCGCAGGCGGCTTGATGTCGCCTCGGGCGGCATCGAGAAGAGCGTCGATGAATATTCCAGCGTCAGCGACTACGGGCACATCAACATTCATCTCGCTCAGTTTGCGGAGCTCGGCTTCGTCGATATCGACGACTATCTTTTTTGCGGCGCGGGCAAAGCGGTGGTGGGCGTAGCCGGTGACGGCCATATCGAGGCGCGCGCCGATACTCAGGAAAAAGTCACAGTTTTGCAGGGCGAAGTTGGCGTAGCGTGGGGCGATGCCGCCGGGACGACCGGCGTAGAGCGGGTTGTTTTCGGTGAGCAGATCCAGGCCGAGCCAGGTGGTCTGGACAGGAACGCCGAGAAGATCGATCAGCTCGTTGAACTTCGCCACCGCCCCCGCGACGCGGATGCCGTTGCCGGCGAACAGGATGGGGCGCTCGGATTCGCGGAGAAGGCGGATGGTTTCGGCGGCTTGCTCGCGCAGGAGATAGGCGGCGAGCGGGCTGACCGGCGTTTGGTCTGGGGTGTAGCCGTCCAGGGCGTCAGGATCGATTTCGGAGGCTTGTACGTCGAGGGGGATGTCGATCCAAACCGGGCCGGGACGTCCGGATTTGGCCTCGTGGATGGCCCGCTCCATGTGCATGCGGATTTCCGACGGCTCGGTGACGGTGACGGCGTACTTGGTGATCGAGCGGACGATCTCCACGATGTCGATTTCCTGCACGCCGAGCTGGCGCAGGCCGGTTCCAGCTTTTATGTCCGGACGCTTTACCTGGCCGGAGAGGAACAGGCATGGCGTGGAGTCGAGATACGCTCCGGCGCAGCCGGTGACGGCGTTGGTGCCGCCGGGGCCGGTGGTGACCAGGCAGACGCCGAGGTTATAGGTGACGCGGGCATGCGCTTCGGCGGCGATGCTGGAGGCCTGCTCGTGGATATTGGAGACGAACTCGATGCCGGGCTGGCGTCCGAGAGAATCGTTGAGATGCATCGCGCCGCCGCCGGGGACGAAGAAGACGTGCTGCACGCCCCGGCCCGCGATGAACTGAAATACGTAGTCGGATAGCTTCATTCTTGCTGTCTATCGATCAAGTCGAGGTCGATTACGTCGCGGGCCCAGAAAGTGACCGCGCCCCAGGTGGATTCGTCATCCCCGACATAAACGCCGACGCCCGCGATGCCGCGGCGGCGGACGTCGCGGATCACCATGCGTCCGGTGGACATCGGGAAGCCCTGCTCGATTTGCAGCGAGCGCGGCGCGGTAAAGCGGAGCCGCCTCATTATGCCACCCCGCTGGAGGGTCATGTCTATATACGACTGCCACCAGTTATCGAGATTGTTGTGATAGTTGAATTCGGTCAGCTGATATGTCCAGGGCTGATCGATGATGGAATGGTCGGGATCGGTTCTTGAAAGTATCTGCGTGCTCATGTCGGCATTATTGCCGGTCAATGTTAAGCCGATTTAAAGTTGTTCTTAATTTTTCGTTAATATATTATGCTACTGGTTGATCGTCTCTCCCCAGATAGAATCGAGCATATCCCGCACCGCACCGAAACCGGCGGGGCGGGTGGAGACAAACTTCGCCTCGCGCAGGACGGCGGCGTGGGCGGTTGGCGGGGCGGCTTTGAAGCCGGCGAGGCGCAGGGCGGGAAGGTCGTTGACGTCGTCGCCCATGAAGGCAAACTGCTCCGGTGATAGGCCGAACTTTTGGGCGGCGTCTTGAAGCGCTTCGGCCTTGGCTTTGCAGCCGGTGTAGACAGTCTCGATATTGAGCTTCGCGGCAAAGCGATGCACCAGGGCGCTTTCCTCGCCGGAAATTAAGGCGAAGCGGACTCCGCACAGGCGCTGGGCGCGGGCGATGCCCATAATATCAAGAAAGTGGAAGCGCTTGATTTCCTCGCCGGACGGCTCGCTCCAGGTGATCGTGCCGTCGGTGAGGGTGCCGTCCACGTCGAGGGCGACGGCGCGGATCGTTTCGGCGAGACTCGGGCGCAGGTTACTATCCGACACGGCGCAGCTTTTGGATGATCGGCTCTTCCACCGGCAGGACGCGCTTGACGCCGTCGCCCATGGATTCTTCCACCAGCCGGATGTCGCGCACCAGCTTGTTGATGCCGTTCGGCTCCAGCGAGGCGGCTTGATCGGATCCCCACATGGCGCGGTCGGTGGTGATGTGGCGCTCCACGATGCACGCGCCCAACGCGACGGCGGCGATGGTGGAGGCGAGGCCGGTCTCGTGGCCGGAGTAGCCGACGGGAACGTCGAAGCGCTCGCGGAGGGTGGTGATGACGCGCAAATTCAGATCGGGGTAGTGCGACGGGTACGCGCTGCAGGTATGCATCAGGGCCAAGTTATCCGTGCCGAGCACTTCAACGGCGTGGTCTACCTGCTCCATCGTGCTCATACCGGTGGACAGAATGACGGGCTTGCCGGTGGCGCGGGTGTGGCGCAGGAGGTTGTCGTCGGTGAGGGACGCCGAGGCCACTTTGTAGACGGGCGGATTGAACTGCTCCATGAAGTCGATGGAGGCTTCGTCCCAGGATGAGGCGAACCAGGTGATTCCCACTTCGCGGCAGAAGCGATCGATCTCTTTATACTGGTCGGCGCTGAACTCCAGCCCGCGCTTGAGGTCGCCGTTGGTGAGGCCGAACTTGGATTCGCGGGGTTTGGCAAGCTCTTCGGGGGTGTAGACGACGTCCACAGTGCGTTTTTGAAACTTGACGGCGTTGCATCCGGCGGCAACGGCGACATGAATCAAGCGCTTGGCCTGCTCCACCTCGCCGTTGTGGTTGATGCCGATTTCCGCGATGACGTAGGCGGGCTGATTGTCGCCAATAACAGCGTCGTTAATGGTGATTGTGTTGGACATAAAGTTATAGGATTGTTCTTGCGAGCGTGCTCTGCAAATATTGCCGCGCCCTGGTACGCAGCCGCATTATTATAGGGCGCGTCTGGTGCAGCGTCAAGATAGGAGTCAATTTCAGAAAGCTTTGCCTAGCGGACCTATCCGGCCTCACGGCCACCTTCCCTGAAGAGAAGGAAACTTGCCGGGCGCTGAGTAGAACAAGGAAGCGAGAGTACAACTTTTTCCAACGTCGCTTTTATAACGTTTTCTTGAAAACCGCAGCTTTGATTATGTGGGTAGGGCGGATGCGGCTTGCGCCCGGTGCCAGGCGAGGGTGCGCTCGATGGCATCCGGCAACGCCACGGTCTGGCGTAATCCCAATTCCGTCTCGGCGCGCTGCACATTGGGCACGTAGCGCGGCGGCAAAATAAGAGGGTCGGCTTGACGCGCGATGCGAACCGGCAAAGCCGGCTGCACCGAGGTCGCCACGGCGCGGGCGGTGTCCACGATGCTGATCGGCTCGGCGGAGCCGACGTTGTAGGCGATGCCCGGCTCGGCGGAGCCGACGTTGAAGGCGATGCCCGGCTCGGCGGCGAGGAGGATGGTCCAGAGCCAGATGGTGAGGTCGGCGGCGTAGAGGTAGGAGCGGTAGGGGGTGCCGTCGCCGGAGATTTCGATGGGCCTGGCGGCGAGAGCGTCACGGATAAAGTTGCCGATGGCGAAGTGGCGGTCCAGCGGCAGGTGTGGGCCGATAAAGGCGAAGCAGCGGGCGATCTTGACGGGCAGACCGTGTTCGGCCAGGTAAGCCGCCCCGAGCATCTCCGAGACGCGCTTGCCTTCGCCGTAGATGGAAGCGGGCGAAAGCGGGTCCGGCGCGCCGGTGAAGGTTTCGGGCATGCGCTCCAATTCAGGCGGCTGATGACCGTAGACCGCGCCGGAGCTGGTGATCAGGACACCGGACGCGTTGCTGCGGACGGCTAAGTCGAGAACCTGGCGCGTTCCGTGGATTAGAGCGTCGAGCAGGCGGATGGATTGGCGGTGCGACGCGGCGTCGGTGTCGGTGGCCATGTGGAGAACGTAGTCGTAGGGTTCGCCGTCCTCGCATTCGGCAGGCAGAGCGCGGATGTCGCCTTCCACGAACCGCAACGCATCCGAGTTGGCGAGATGCGGCGCTTTTTGGGCGAAGGCGGCGCGGCTGCGGGTGAGGATGGTCGCGCGGGTTTGCAGACCGAAGCGGGTGTTGAACCAGGCGAGCGATTCGAGCATCCAGCAGCCGAAAAAGCCGGTGCCGCCGGTGACGAATAGACGCCGTCCCTCCACCAGCGGCAAAAGCGCTCCGCACTCGTGGGCGATGAGTTCGAGGTCGCGTTCCGGCAAGCGCATCAGATCGTGTCGATTCTCATCGTGGAACAACTCCGTTACAACAATTTCAAAAGCATCGCGGCGTGATTCACCGAAAGCAAGGCAAACTAATATAAGAGCGTCTCATAAACAACTCCTGCATGCAAGAGAAAAATCCGCGGCAACAACAAAGTTGTTGCGAATCTGTAACAAAAATTAAACTGCACCGCTTTACGCCCGATCAGAGGCAACAAGAGAAAAGCTAGCTTACATCATAAAATCGCCATTCACCTGGATTGTCGCACGAACTCTGCTGAATGAGCGCCCCAACGCCACCTTCTATGCCTGCCACTTCCATAAAGCTTTCTATTTGCATCCCCACCCATGACGGCCGGGGCTGGTGCCTCGCCGAAGCGCTGGAATCGATTGTCGCCGATGTGCAGGCAAGCGCGCTCTCGGATGCTGTCGAGGTGTGCATCAGCGACAACGGGTCGCATGATGAGACCCAGGCTATCGTCGCGGCGGCGCAGGATCGCGCGCCGGGGTTGATCTCGTATTTTCGGTTTCCGCTGAGCGTCGGCATCTATAGCTGGCTGA
>CAXSEA010000131.1:0-9907 GCA_964235675.1 uncultured Armatimonadales bacterium
AGGGTGTTGGTGCCTTTTCGCTCCAGTTTGCCCCAGCCGACGATGGAGCCTCGGGCGGCGGCCCAGATGGATTTGACGATCACGTAGTACATGATCTGGCGGTAGCCGAAGCGCTGCAAGGGGAGCCACGCGAGCAGGCGCATGTTCTCTTTGTCGAGGCGGAAGGCAATGCCCGCGCCGATTAGCTCCACAACCGAGAACGCCAACCAATACGAGGCGAGCATGATGATGTTGTGGTTGTCCGAGGTCGGTGCGATAAAGCGGCTGTAGAGCAACGACCAGAGGATCGTGATATCGACGATGGGCGCGATGGCCTGGAAGCCGATCTGGTAGATCCACAAGCTTGGCATCGCGACCATGCCGAAGGTGCCCCACTTTGGCTTGAGGAGAGCGTCGCGGTGTTTCCACAGGCATTGAAGAGTGCCGAAGGCCCAGCGGAAGCGTTGCTTGGCGAGGTCGTGGACGGTGTCCGGGGCTTCGGTATAGGCGAGCGCGGTGCTGTCGGTGACGATCTTGTAGCCCAGGCGTCGGACTTTGAAGGTAAGGTCGGTGTCTTCGGCGAGAGTGGCCGAGGAGTAGAGGCCCGCCAGGATGATGGCGTCTTTGCGCCAAGCTCCGATCGCGCCGGGGACGACGGTGATGCAGTTGAGGGCGTCGAAGGCGCGTCGGTCGAAGTTCTGGCTGGTGATGTACTCCACTGCCTGCCAGGCGGTGAGCGCGTTGCGTCGGTTACCGACTTTCACGTTGCCGGAAACGGCTCCGATAGTCGGGGCGGCGAAGTGGCGGACCAAGCGGGAGATGGTGTCGGGCGCGAAGACGGTGTCGGCGTCGAGGGCGACGACGATTTCGCCCTGGCATTCTTTGATGCCTAAGTTCAGCGCCGAGGCTTTGCCGCCGTTCGGTTTGGTGAGGATGGTCAGGCGAGCATCGCCGCCGTATTTGGCGCGGACTACTTCGGCGGTGTCGTCTTTGGAGCCGTCGTCCACCACGACGATCTCTAGGTTGGGATAGTCGCCAGCGAGCAGGGTGGCGATAGTGCTGTTGATTACCTTCGCCTCGTTGTAGGCGGCGATGACCACGCTGACTTGGGGCGCATAGACCAGGTTGGGGTTGGCTGCCTGAGCCGCCGCGAAATCGGCCTCGCGCTCGTTTTCCTTGCGGGACTGCATCAGGGCGAGCGTGCCCATCAGCAGGGTGCGGGTGATGCCAAGCGCGACGGCAATGATGAAAATGGCCGTGAAAATCTGCCCGGCCCAGTAGGCGAAGGTGAAGATGGCGCGGTCGAAGCGCACTTCCAATTCCTGTCGGGCGGGCACCAGCGGAAAGACTTGAGCGCGGGAGCGTCCCATCAGCTGGGAGACGGTGACGAAGGTGTAGCCTTCCGCTTTGAGATGGCGGATGATGATCGGGAGCGCGATGACGGTCTGCTCGCGGGTGAGGCCGCCGGCGTCGTGCATCAGGATGCAGTTGCCTTGGTTGGCGGAGGCGAGGACGCCATGCGCGCCGTAGACGATCTCCTGCCACTTGACACCGGGACGCCAGTCGCGGGGGTCGATCTGCGCGCCGATGAAGACGTAGCCGAGCTTGCTGGCGTCGAGCACCGGCTCCAGGTCGGCGGGGGTGGACGGCTCCGAGTCGGCGCGGTTGGGGGCGCGGAACAGCGTGGTGCGGTGGCCGGTGATGGCTTCGATCACGCGCTGGGTGGCGTCAAGCTCGAGCTTGGTACGCAAGGGGGAGATGGTTTCCATCTCGGGATGGGTGTAGGAATGGTTGCCGATTTCCATGCCCATCTGCCATTCCCGCTCCACTAAACCTGGGTGCGCCTCGGCGTTCTCGCCGACGACGAAGAAGGTGGCGGGAACGTGGTTTTCATGCAGGATGTCGAGAATGAGCGGCGTCCAGTGCGGGTCGGGACCGTCGTCGAAGGTGAGGGCGATTTTCTTTTGGACGTTGAGGCCGCTTTCCTGATCGACCAGGCCGGTTCGGCGGATCACGTAGCGGGAGGGATAATTCAGGAAGTTTTCGGCGGAGATGAGGCCGGTTTTGCGGTTGGCGATGATAGTGCGAATGCCGGGATGCGGCAGGCCGATCACGTCGAGAACATCGCCCTGGCCCTGGAAGTCGGTGCCGAAGCCGTCGTAGGTGACGGATGCGAGCGCTTGCGGGTTGAATTGGGTGAGACTGGCTGCTTGGGATTTACCGAAGAAGTCCCACAAGCTGGGGTCTTCGGTGCCGAGCCGCCACAGGGCCGCGCCAAGGACATGGCTGCCGCTCGCGGCGCGCAGCTCGTTGTAGGCGGTGGTGGCGTCTTCCATCCAGACCTGGTGCTTGATGGTAGCCCCGTTTTTGCCGTCGGCGTCCCAGTAGGTGAAGTAGGGGTTGAGGGACTGCCGGTCAATGCGGATGTGGCCGTCCTCGCCGTCGATGGATTCGTTGGCGATTTGGGTGGCGTCCTCGAAGGAGACGTCGTCGGGAGCGGTGCTGCCCTGCTTCCAGTCGTAGCCGTAGTTGCCGAGGCCGATGACGGTACGGTTGGCGGGGACCTGCGCGAGGAACTGATGCAGCTCCTGGTTAAACCAGGACTGGCCGGCGATGGGGCCGGCGGTAGTGCCGTCGGCGTTCTCGTCGTAGATCATCGGCACCAGGAAATCGTCGATGCGCGAGAGGGCGGGCAGATCGTAGGTGGCGCTGTCTAGCTGGATATCCTGCGTGACCAAAAGGTTTTGGGCGTGAAAGGCCGCGCCAAGCTCGGTCATAAACGCGGTCATAGTGTGGCGGTCGGCGGCGTTGTCGGTTTCAAAGTCTATGTTAATGCCCTGGTAGCCGCCTTTCACGACGAATCCCAGAAGCTCTCCGATAACTTTGGCGCGGTTAACCGGGCTGGTGAGCAGGGCGTGGAGATTGTTTTCGTGGAAGTCGTCTCCGTAAGCGTTTTGGATCATCGGTACGATGGCTACGCCGTCGCGGCGGGCCAAGCTCAAGGCGATCTGATCGTAGGTGGGGCCGACAGAGCCGCTGTCGTCGTCGCTTTGGGCGGAGGCGGCGGTTTTCCGGGTCCCAAGATCGATGTCGGGGACGGTATCGCCGCCGCTGGGAGACAGATGTAGCCACTGCGGCATGAAGTGGGTGGTTTCGCCGATATGCTGCTCAAGCGACTCCAAGCTCTGCTGCTCGGAGTTGACGTAGAAAGCGGCGCGGACGGGACCGGTGATGCGTCCGGGGGCGATGGTCTCGGCGGGGATGGCGCGGGCGGCCGTATTTTGCTCGGCGCGGATATTATCGGCCAATTTGCGCTTGGCCTCGGTGATGGGCGCGTTTTTGGCGATCACGTAGCGCAGCTCGGCGCGGGCGATGGGAGTCAGAGGCTTGTGGTTGGCTGGAAGCGCGTTGCCGCCGTCTAGATCGGGCGCGGCGCGGACGCTGCTGGGCAGGGTCTTGAACTGCGCGGCGGGCATGACCAAGATCGTGGCGACAAACAGCACGGTGGCCGCCAGGGATAAAGCGGCGAGCGCGACGGCGAGGGCGGTCAGGGCGCGGCCGCGCTTGCGGCTTTTGTCAAAGAATACGGGTTCGTTCGAGTGCTCTTGCATAGAGTCGTATCGTTTCTACAAATAAACGGGCGAAAAGGCGGTAAAAACGGGCGGGAGCGGCTTTGCTCCTACGCGGAAAGTTTGAAACGGCTGTAAGCGTGTCGGCGGAAAAACCAGAGCGCCGTCCTTTTGAGCGGTAGAAATTCGGCCTAGACCGCTCATTTCGACTGATTTTCGCGGGTTGTTGTTCCTGTACCGACCAGCAAACTCGTAGCGATGCCGGGGGCGCGAACGTTCCTGAATGTGGCATAAATCCTATGTTCGACAGCAATCCGAACGTGTGAGCGTTATTTTAGTCTCAAGGCTTGACAATAGTTTTAAGCAGCTTGTATACTGCCGTCAACGAGTGCGAACATCTGTTGCCACACCGCCCGAATCGCGCCGCTCAAGGAGCAAAATTATGCCGCGACCTATTTCAGCGCGCCAGCGTCTGATCTTCAACTATATTAAAACACATATCGACAACCACGGTTACCCTCCCACGGTGCGAGAAATCGGCGAGGCGGTGAACCTGTCGTCGTCGAGCACCGTGCACGCGCATCTGAAGGCGTTGGAAGAAAAGGGCATGATCCAGCGCGACGCGGTACTGACCCGCGCGATCAAGCTGGTCGGCCAGGGCGCGGCCACGGCGAGCAGCTCGGTGAAGAAGGCCGTGGAAGTGACGCGCACCGCTGTCAGCCAGTCGATCGGGCTTGGGCGGGAAATCGTCAACGTGCCGATTGTCGGCGTGGTGGCGGCGGGGCGTCCGCTGCTGGCGGTGGAGGATGTGGAGGATTACTTCCCCTTGCCCACCGATTTTGTCGGCGGCGACGGCTTTATCCTGCGCGTCCGCGGCGAAAGCATGATCGAGGACGGCATCCATGACGGCGACTATGTAGTCGTGCGTCGCCAGCAGGTCGCGACGAACGGCGAGACCGTGGTGGCGATGATCGACAACGAGGCGACGGTGAAGCGGTTTTATAAAGAGAAGTTCCGTATTCGGCTGCAGCCGGCGAACTCGTCCATGGACCCGATCTACGCGGAAAACCCGGAGATTTTGGGCAAGGTAGTTGGAGTGGTGCGGCGGATGAGCTGAAACCCTCCGGCTTAATGGCTGAAGGCATTGTCGCTGTTGACCACTATTTTGTCGAGGCCGGCTCTTGTTATAGAGAGCCGGCCTCAGTTGTTTTATATTCTCGACGCTTGCGCTGCCGTGGCGCGGGTAGAATGCGCCGAAACGAGTTTTCAGCAGCGATGATCGGAAGGATGCCTTTATGCCCGTATTAGAATCAGAAGTGCAGGTGAGCGCGCCGCGCGATATTGTTTATGATATCGCCAAGGATGTGGAGAGCTTTTCATCGTTTATGCCGGATGTGGAGAGCGTTCAAGTTCTCGAAAGCAGCGATGGCGGCGATCGCACGGTGACGAAATGGGTGGGGCTTGTGCCTGAGTTCAAGCAGAAGATTCGGTGGACGGAGGAAGATCTTTGGAGCCGCGCGGAAGGCACGTGCGCGTTCCGGCAGATCGAGGGCGATTACCAGGTGTACGAGGGCGAGTGGCGGTTTGTGGAATTGGAAGCGGGCCATACGCTCTTTAAGTCTACGCTTCGGTACGAGCTGGAAATCCCGCTGATCGGCGCGCTGCTGAAAACGCTGATCGCGAAGAAGATGCGCGACAACACGGACAAAATTCTGACCGCGATTAAAACCCGCGCCGAGGAAAAAGAACAGCAGTCGGGTGGTTAACAGCGGCGGCGGCGCTGCTGCTAATGCTGTTGTCGTCGGTTTCTGACATGGAGGCATGCCTGCGCGGCGACACGGCGGAGACGGGCTTGGGCGTCGCCAAATGGGCGCGGCTCCAGCGAGACCTATGAGCGCCGGCGGCGTAGGCGGCGAGCCCTGCCCCGCTCCAGGCGGACGGCGCGCTGGTGATCGCTTTCAGGGCACAGGCTTCGACTAAATCGGAAGTCAGCGGGACGATATCGACGCCGTTGTAGAAGTGGCGCAGAATTTGATCGTCGGTCGCGGAATCCAGGCGCGCCATTTCCACGGCGCCGTGCTGGCACATCCCGAGGCCATGCCCCCACCCTTTCCCGACAAACGTCACCGTGCCGGTTTTCATCGCCGCGCAACTGCCCGATTTACTGCGCGACTTTCCAGAATCGTCGCCGGTTGAAATATCGGGCGCGTCGGGGGTCATATCGACGCGGAACAGGGTGCTGCGGAGGAGATCGTAGCCGAGGGCTTTGCGGACAAGGATCGCGGAGACATCTTCGGTTTCGCCGGTGGCTTCGTCGGTGCAGGTGAGCGTGGCGGCGCGTCCCGATGGGTCGCGGTCATGGACGGAGACGTAGTCGATGTTGCTCAAACCGACGATGCCGTTTTTGGCGAGCGCGGTCTGCAAGGCCGATGTCGCCACGGTAACTGTCCAAGGGTTGGCTCCGGCGCATTCGGGGTCGGCCACGGGCTTGAGGTACGGCGCGTCGCCTTGGGCGGTCATGCCGCCGCAGTCGGTGGCGTAGACGGCGTCGATCAAGCTGCCCTGGTACGTGAGAACTTCCCCGGCGGTCTGCTCCACGGCGGTGCGGCAACGCCAGTTTTCGGCATCCACTCCCATATAGTTCTGGCAGCGGTTGGTATCGTCGAGGTCGGCTCCCGCCAACGCGAGCTTGCCGAGATTCTTGATCGTATAAGTGCGCGCGGCGATGGCTTGGGCTTTCAAGGCTTCCAGCGGGGCGGATTCGCCGATTTCCGGCCCGACTACCCCTTTGAGATACTGCTCCAGGGCAATGCTGTTGATGACGCGCAGGGTGCCGTTCGCCAGGGCGGTGATTTGGAGCGCGCCTCGGTAATGGTGAGCGGGATGGTTGGAATCGGATTGCAGGCAAAAGGCGCTTGGCGCGGTGTCGGAATCAGCCGAACTATCGCTCTCGGTGGGAGTGAGCGCAAGCGTCTGCCCGGCGGCCAAGCGGCAAAGCAGATGGGTGTCGTCTTTGCGCTCGATAGGCTCGGACGAGGCCGAGGCGGCGTATTGAAATTCGATGAGCTGCTGCGGCTCGATTGTCGTGGCGCTACCGCTGTCGCCGATCAGCGATGCTTGGCAATCGCCTGATAAGCGCGAAACAAAAAGCTTTGACGAGCCGGATAGATCGCGGGCGAGGCAGATGCGAACGGTTGGATTTGCCGATGGCGCGCCAGACGTCTGCGCCGCCGCTTGCGTGAGCGGATGGAACAGGGTTAAGCCAGCGGCAAGCAGTGCGGCTGGAATAGCAGCTACGGCGCGGCGGGTGGGTGTGGGATGGACGAATCTGCGCAAATCGGATCGGCTGCCTTTGCTGGGTTAGTTGCTGAATGGGTGGCATCGCCAACGAAGCAACCTTGTTCAGTATATCGGCAGAATTAGCGACAGACAACAGCGCATATCAACCACACGTTATTATTTTTGGGGAAGTTCAGAGCTCAGGGTCGCTCTTTGGCCGCTGGGCCATTTTTCTCATTGCCCTGCCGCTGGCGCCGCAGAGCAATGAGAAAAACAGAGGGCTATGGGAAATTGAAACCAGCGCTTTGCTATTGACTCCGCCAAGATGCCTCAGCTTGGCGGCAAGAGGTCCAGGCTTAGCCTGGCTCTCCCCGAGCAGGAGCCGCCGGAGGCATCTTAGTGCGTAATCGCAGCGACCTGCGCGGTAGCGGAAGCGGCGCTGGCAGGTACGGTGCGAACATACTGCTCCATGGTTTTGCCGACCGCGCCGAGGGCGTTCGGGTCGCACTTGTCGGGCGTGTCCTGGAGGGTATGCCAGTAGGCGTAGTTAAAGTCGATGATGTCGATGGAAGGGACGTTCAGCTTGGCGAGTGGGATCTGGTCGTCGATGATTTCCTGGCCGACAGTGTTGGGAAAGATCGAGCTTTCGCCGGCGGTGTTCGCGGCGGCCCAGACGGCGTTGTCGAGCGCTGGGAAGTGCTGATCCGACCATTGCTCGCGGTCCACGACGAGTTTTTTCTGGCCGATCATATCGAGCAGGATGGATTGGTCGGGACGAAGCGCGCCGGGATGGGCGGCGAAGTAGATGGAGCCGAGGTACATCTTGTCCTCGCCGGGGCCCCAATCCTCGCCGTCCCAGAACGCCAGCTCCACGCAGGCGTTCGGCTTTTGCTGATGCAGGGCGCGGGCGAGTCCTAGGAGCACGGCGACTCCGGACGCGCCGTCATCGGCGCCGGGAATGGGCTTGGTCTTGTTGGCGGCGTCCATGTCGTTGTCGGCGGTGGGACGGGAATCCCAGTGGGCGCTGATCATGATCTTCGGCTTGCCGGTGGGGTTGATGACGCCGAAGACGTTAGTGAGGTTGAGGGTGACGTTGCGCGCGGAGTCGGTGTAAGTCCAGTTTTGGGTGGTGAGCTGGTCGCAGTTGGGCTTAAGCTGCTTTTCGATGTAAGCGAGGCATTTCGCGTGCGCGGGCAGGCGCGGGTCGCGGGGGCCGTAGCTGCACTGCGTGTTGAGATCTTTCCACGCGGCTTTCTGGTCAAAATGAAGCGAGGACGCGGTAGTTGCAGTCGGCGTTGTCGCGCCGGTGTTCGCGCTTGGAATAGCGCTGGGAGCGATGCCGCTGGCTCCACTGGTGGTGCCGAAGCCGGTTCCCGTACTGGTGTCTTGCGAGCCGGCGCAGCCCGCCAGAACCAGGAGCCCGGACAAAGCGACGCAGCCTAATGCAGCGGTTCGGCAAAACGATCGTGGCAAACTCAAAAAGTGCATAGCATATTTTACCAGTGGTGGAGGCAGCGCGCCTGTATCGGAAAGCGGATAATGTTTGCAGCGAAAACCGGAGAGCGTTCGGTTCCAGGCGTTGATGTTGAGAGCCCTATTCGGCCTCACGGCCACCTTTCCTGAAAGGGAAGGAAACTTACTGTGGGCTTTGTGGAACAACGATTCCTAATTGCGAAGCTTTTAAAATTAGCCTTACTATTTGTCGGCGGTGATTCTGCCGGCGGAGGCGCCGGAGATGGGTTGGTGGGTGGTGGCGTAGGTGGAGACGGCGGACGCCAGCGAAGTGGTAGTGGCGGTGTACGGGGCGGTGCCGGACCAGAGCTCGAAGTAGCCGAGAGCGCCGTCGGCCAGGTAGCGCGGCATGGCGACGCTGTAGGTTGCGGCGGGATCGAGAGCGGAGCGCGAACTGTCTACGGTGACTTTTTCCACGCGCTTGACGCCTTGCTTCGCCGGATCGTAGGCGACGGTGAGGCCGGAGACTTGCAGGAAGCCGTCATAGGGGCTTGGCTCGCGCGACAAGCCGTGGGCCAGCGCGGCTCGGACTTGAGCGCCGGTGAGCTTCATCACGACGATGGTGTCGGCGGCATCGTTGCCGGTGCGCAGGGCTTGAACAAGAGTGTCGGTGGACGATTGCCCGGCGGGTACGGAGACGGAATGCAGCTCTCCGGCGGGAATCAGCGCGAAATCGGCGGCGGGAAAAGCGGCGAGGACCGCATCGGCGGCGAGGTCGCCGAACCCGGTCTCTTGGCTGCCGGACGAGCGGGCATCGAGCGCGCCGGAGATCGTGACGGACGCGGCGGAGACGGGCACGGAGCAGAGCGCGCTGGTGAGCATGAGCGCGAATGCCGCAGCGCCGATGCAGTTGGAACCACGACTAAATTTGTTCATTGTGTTAACGCTTTTTGCCCCTGAGAGCATCCTGGCCTGGAGAGGCGATTAAAATTGCCGTAGAAAGCGAAGGTCGTTTTCGGTGAAGAGGCGCAGATCGTCGATACCGTGGATCAGCATCGGCATGCGCTCGATGCCGCAACCCCAGGCGAAGCCGGTGTACTCCTCGCTGTCGATTCCCATGCTGTTTAAGATGTTCGGGTGCACCATCCCCGCCCCGCCCAGCTCCAGCCAGCGGTCGCGCCAGCGGATTGCCATCTCCACGCCCGGCTCGACGAACGGAAAGTAGTCGGGGCGGAAGCGAACTTCGGCGTCGGGGCCAAATAATTGACGAGCGAACTCGGCGAATGTTCCTTTGAGGTCGGCCAGGGTGAGGCCCTTATCTACGGCGAGCAGGTCGACCTGGTGGAAAGTATGGGAGTGGGTGGCGTCGACGGCTTCGTAGCGGTAGCATTTGCCGACGATGGCGGAGCGGATCGGCGGCTTCTGGCGCTCCATGACATGCGCCTGGAAGGAAGTGGTCTGAGTGCGCAGGAGGTGGGTGTCGTCGATGTAGAACGACATCTGCTCGTCGAAGGCGGGATGGTCGGGCGGGTAGTTCAGAGTCTCGAAGTTGTAGTGGTAGTGCTGGATGTCGGGTGAATCGACGAACTCGTAGCCGAGGCCGATGAGCACTTCTTTCACACGGTCGA
>CAXSEA010000132.1:0-9859 GCA_964235675.1 uncultured Armatimonadales bacterium
ACGAGGAATACCTCACACTGTTCCTTGAATAGTTCGTCAAGTTGCGGCAGATAACTTCTCTAGCCGCATCGGGATGCCGCGTTTGGGGCGCAGGGTGATGGCGGGTTGATACTCGACTTTCGCGCCCGGCTCCAAATGCAGCTTCCAGGACTGCATCAGCGCGGCGAGCAGCAGGCTGGCTTCCATCCAGGCGAACTGCTCACCGATACAGACGCGCGGTCCGGCTCCGAACGGGAAGAAGGCATACTTGGGGCGGGCCGCCGTGGCTTCTTCATCGAGCCATCGGTTTGGATTGAACGTGAGCGGGTCGAGCCAGAAGCGCGGATCGGCGTGAGTAACGATTGGGGCTAGCAGGACGATGCTTCCAGCTTTAATTTCATGCTGGCCTAAGCGGACATCTTTGATGGCGCGTCGTCCAATGGCCCAGGCGGGCGGATAGACCCGCAGCGATTCCTGCAGCACTCGTCGCAGGTAGGGCAGATTCGGCAGGTCGGCGTAGCTGGGAGATCGTCCTTGCAGGACTGCCGCCAATTCGCTCCGAAGAGTCTGCTCGACAGGTGGATGCGTGGCGAGTAGGTACCAGGTCCAGGCTAGCCAAACCGACGTGGTCTCGTGGCCGGCGGTAAAGAGCGTGAGCACTTCGTCGTGAATCTGCTGATCGGTCATCCGCTTGTGCTCGGCAGAGCTGTCCTCATCCTGCGCTTCGAGCAGCAAACCTAAAAGATCGTCGGGGGTGCCATCGTCTCCTATTTCCCGCAGCGCGGAGCGGCGGCCGGAGATCATCCGGGCGACATTGGCGTGCAGCGTGCTTTCCGCATGGCGCAGACGCTTGATCGCCGGTATCGGCAGCTTTAATAGAAGCTGCGCGCCGGGCAGCATCAGGGTGCGGAAGCCGTTCATGATCGTATTCAGCGCCGACGTAATCTCCTGTGTCCTCTCGCGCATGCCCGATGCGCCGAAAAGCGTGCGGGCTACAATCGGCATGGTGATCGCCATCATCTCGGTGAGTGCTTCTACAGTGTCCCCGGAGCGCCAGCGGCGGTTGGCCTCATCCGCGCCGTCCTGCACAGCGGCGGCGTAGCGCTCGATCTGACGTCGGTGGAAAGCAGGCTGCATCATCCGGCGCTGACGCAGGTGGAAGTCTCCTTCGCTGGTGAGCAGGCCATCGCCGAGAAAGCTGCGCGCGTTCTCCAGCGCTTTGCCTTTCTTGAAAACCGCGTTCTTCGTCACTAAAACTTCGCGGACAAGCTCTGGGTGAGTCACCAGCACCAGCGGCTCCGCTCCTTGCCGGAGCGCGACTACATCGCCGTATTGGGCGGCGGTTTCGCGCAGAAGCTCGACAGGGCGGCGGTGAAACTGCACAATAAAATCGCCAGGGTAGCGGGAAACGCGCGCAGGAATGGGCATAGGCACGGCGAGGGAATCTACCGGCAAGCCAAAAACCGGCTCTACTTCGCTTTGGTCGGTCCTGGAGAATTGGGGCGTGCTCAAAACGCGTTGGTCTCCGGAGCGTCCGCGCTTTGGGAGTTAGCGGCAGCGTCGATGTACTCGTCGAAATCGTCGCCGAGTCCGTTGGGTTCACCGGCGAGCGCGCCCATTTGCTTGGACCAGCTCTGCATTGCCGATGGAGCGGCGGGATCGGCGTCAAGAGCCAGTCCGCTCTGCGCAAGCTCGTCTAAAGCTTGACCTGCCGAGCAGAGTTGAGCGAAGCGGCTAACCGCGAGCCGCTCGGCTTGTGTCGCGCCGCAGGAGGGACAGGTCGGCGGCTCGGGAACCGCGACTACTGCGACCAGGCAGGTGAACGGGCGGCTGCACGGCCGGCATGTGTACTCGTATAAATGCACGCGTTTAGCTTACCTCGCGGAAATGGAATGGCTCAGACCGGCGTTGACAGATTTTAGCGGACGGCGGTAGAATAACGGCCTAGCTAAACGCTAGAACACCCCGTGCCGAAGTGGTGGAATGGTAGACACGACGGTCTCAAAAACCGTTGGGGCAACCCGTGCCGGTTCGAGTCCGGCCTTCGGCACCAAATTCTTCCCCGTCTGACTGCTTGCTGTCCGCTCCGAATTGGATGCTATCGCGTGCCATGCCCAGGGGGTACCGCCCACTGCCAGATCAGCACGATCACTCCCAGCAAAATCAGCGAGCCGTACAGATATCTGGCGAGCGGCGCTAACCGGGCCATTATCTGCCGCCTATTCAGCAGTGCGTTCTTTGCTTTTCGGTACTCGGCTATGCCGAGGCCAAGCCAGACCGCAAAGATCGCGAACCCAAGCGCCTCGATGACAACGGTGGGCATGTTCAGGTTTCCTGGTGGGCGCTGATTCCCGCTTCAGCGATAGCCTTGAGTTGAGCGTTCCGCTCGATCAGAAAGCGGCGGAGATGCGGCTTGACCAAGAGCGCGTCGACTATTCTGCCAAGCATTCCCAGCGGCGAGACCCAAATCAAGGTGTCGCGCATCAGCGTGCCTGCGCCGCGTAACTCGAACTCGTGAATATGGCGCATCGATTTGAACGCGCCGCGCTGCATCTGGTCGGCAAAACGCACGGGGCGCTCAAACTCGACTACCTTCGAGGTGAGCCGCTGCCGAACTCCCAAGTGGACACCCTCGAACGTTACCGACTGTCCAAGGCCGATCAATCCTTCGGTCACGCCGGCGACGGCCTTTTCCTGGGTACCGGAGGCAGTGCGGCAGTGCAGGCCGATGTCGCGGGCCATATCGAAGCAAAGCTCCGGCGGGGCATCGATGCATGTGTCGACAACGAGTTCAGCCATAGTGGCGAAGCAGCGCGATTCCCTGGGATTATCGCCGCTGCGGATTGCGCAAAGCGGCAAAATGACCGCTCTTTACTCGCCGGTGACACGAATGCGCTTGAGGATGTCGCGAAATGCGGTGATGTGCTCTTCGGTGTGGCCGAATTTCACGATGGCTTCGGTCTTGGCGACTTCTTCGTCGGCTTGCCGCATGACGGATTTCAGAAACTCGATGAAGCCCTGCAGATCGTTTTCGTAGCGCGGCAGGAAAGCGACGCGCATATGGTTTTCCTCGATATGCACGGGCGGCTTGATATTGTTGGGCATCAAGCGGTAAGCGATTTCAAACTCCTCGACCCATTTGAGAGCGGGAGTCTCGGTGAGCAGGATATTAAATTCGACTGCTTCGTGATTGTCCGGGGATTCGTCCAGGCTCTCCAGATCGATTTTGCTCATGGCAATGTTTTGGTGTTTGACCAACATAGCTGAAGGCTCGCTTTCTTTTTCTTATAGCATCGTGTGAGTGAACAAAAATTAGGATGATTCCGGCTCGGCGATGACACGCTCCAAATACTCGTAGCTCGCTTTTAGCGAATCAAACGGGTCGCCTGGGCTCGGATCGCGCTCGACGATAAACCATTTGCATCCACCCTGCTCCGCCGCGCGGATAATCTCCGGCAGATTCAGAGTTCCAGCTCCAAGATCGGCGTAATGCGGCTTGTTGTCGGCGTTGATTTTGTAATCTTTCAGGTGGATCAAAGGCTCTCGTCCGGCGAGATTGCGCGCCCATGCCACCGGATCGCCGCCGCCGTACTGCACCCAATAGACATCCAGCTCGGCTTGCAAATCGGCGGGGTCAGTCTCGTCAAAGATGCGCTCCAGCGCGATTTTGCCGCCCAGCTTTTGGAATTCGATCTGGTGATTATGGTAGCACAGGGTGAGTCCGGACGCGCGAAGCACCTGGCCCGCTCGGGTAAGGTCGGCGATGAGTTTCGTGAGCGATTCCTCGCTGCCGAAATCGACGCCGGCGGGGTACGGATAGGCCGTGTACAGGCAATCCAGCAGATGCAGCTTTTCGGCCACCGCTTCTGGCGCCGCCAGAATTGCCTCGGACGGCTCATGTGTCGCGCAGCAGATCAAGCCTTCGCCTTCGAGCATCAGCGCCAGTTCCTTCGTGTCGATCGGCCCGACTTTGCTGACTTGAACCGCCTGGTAGCCCATCGCCCGCACCCGGCGCAAACTTTGGACGATGTCGCCGGGGCTTTCGACATAACCGCTGAGGGTGTAAAGCTGCGCCGCCGCTTGCGACATTTTCATCGGTGCTCGCTCCATGACCTGAGAATAGGATGCTACGGCGATACCCGTTTCTTGCGTTCGGTATGCCGGGTCGCAATTCGAGTGGACGCTTTCAGGTTGACATGGGTGCGATGAGGGAGATATAATCATCGCTTGATAGGCTGCTCGTGATGGATTCATGCGGGAGTAGCTCAATGGTTAGAGTTCCTGCCTTCCAAGCAGGCTGTGCGAGTTCGATCCTCGTCTCCCGCTCCATCTTTTACGCTTTAATTTGAAGCAGCGTCCGCCCCGCGCGCTTGTGCCCCGTTAGCTCAGTGGACAGAGCATCCGCCTTCTAAGCGGAGGGTCAGAGGTTCGAGCCCTCTACGGGGCGCTTTCTTCCCGCTTTCAGAATTTTCCCCTTGCAGTCGCTGACCACCGGCGGCACATTCGCTTTTCGCTCTATAGTCTATGCCAAACGACTGGACGCCTAAGCTCCCCTACCCCTACGACGCGCCTGGTAAAATCGACACGCCGTCGGGACGAGCGCGTCGCCAACTTCTAAAAACGGCGGCGGGGGCGTTAATTATCGCGGCGGCAGGCTATTTTGGATGGACGAAGCTTTTTACTGTTTCCGGTAATCCGAACGCAATCCGCAGAAGCAGTGCCGCACCGGGCAGCGTCGGTGGTAGCGAGATTGCTATCGGCAGCGCGGCGAAATTGATGCAATCGGCATCGCCGTCTTTGGTCATGGTGGACGGGCAGCAGGCGTTTGTGGAGTTCTCCGGCGAGACGCCTCGCGTGCTGAACGCCACCTGCCCCCACCAGGGCTGCAACGTGCTCTGGCAGACGGATACCGGCAAGTTCGTATGCCCGTGCCACAACAGCCAGTTCGCGCGTGACGGCAGCTTGCTGCAAGGGCCGTCGAAGGAGCCTTTGGCACAGTTTTCAAGTATAGTTAAAGATGGAATGGTCTACGTCGAGAGCTAGCGGCGCGGGGGCTGGAAGGGAGATTGAAGCGTTATGGTCAGCATGGAAATTACGTATGACGGCACCACGCGGTGCAGCCTGGCGCATCAGTCGAGCGCCGAGATCAGCACTTGCGCCCCGTCGGATATCGGCGGCCCCGGCGACAGCTTCAGCCCGACCGACCTCATGGGCGCGGCGCTCGGTTCGTGCATACTGACCACAGTGGCGATGTGGGGCGAGCGTCACGGCTTAAATTTGACCGAGTTGCGGGCGCGTGTGACCAAAGAGATGCGGACCGAACCGCCGCGCCGGATCGGACGACTGGCGACGGTGGTGACAGTGCCTGCGGGCAAGCTGCCGGTGGAGATGCGCGAGCGGGCGGAGCAGATCGCGATGGCCTGCCCGGTGCATAAGAGCCTGCACCCCGAAATCGACGCGCCCATTGAGTTTGTCTATTTATAGACGCCGGAGTTAGCGATAATTAGGCTGCTTCTCGCTCAGTAGAAGCAAAGCGGTGCAAATTAAATTTGGTTACATACGCCGACGCTTTTACCAGCGTCGGCTATTTTTTTCTGATGCGGTGTTGCCGTTTGTCAACCAACGTAACGTGTCTCGTCTTGGAGTTGCTGGAACAACTATTTTCAGTGTGCCTTGGTCACCAGCGAATCGCAATGAACGGTGAGAAAATAGCTTCTCGTTTGTTGCGCGCTTGCGATTGACGCTCCCGACCTCCCCCAGACCCTCCTTGGAAAGGAGGGGAGAAGAGCAGTCTCGCACTCTCTTAAGGCATGGGGGCGGGGCCGAGCCACTCGAAGCGGAGGGTGGATGTGCCCAGGTTGATGAGATCGCGCATGGTGAGGAGTTGGGCTTGGTTGGGGCGAAGGCGCACGTTGTTGATACCGGTGCCGTTCGCGCTGCGCAAGTCCTCGACCCGGAAGCTGCCGGACGACTCGTCGCGGCGCAGAAGGGCGTGTCGCCTGGAGATTGTGCGGTCGTTCATCAGGCAAACGTCGCAATCGGTCAACCGCCCGATGACGAGGTCGGCTTTGGTGTCGCGCAACGGGAAGATAATGCCGGCGTAAGGGCCCTCGACTCCGACCAATTGGGCTGGAGGGTGCGCGTTTCCGTGGTGGACATTGCCGTCGTTCAGATCGTGGACTGACGTTTGCGGAGGCTGCGAAGTAAAATCGTTGGTGTCCGGTGGAATAGTCATAGCTGTTTCAGGCGCGGCTGCAATTCGCGGCGCAATTTTGCGTTTAGCCAGCATCGGCACCGCTTCCAAAAAGAACCCCGTGGCGGCGCCGACAAAGAGAAACCCAACTAACCGGGCGGCGGGCGGATTGGACGCGAGCAGCTCCAATGCCTCGAAGACAGCTCCCCCAGCGATGCCGCCGCACAATCCTCCGAGCGCGCCGAGAGCGGTTAGCCGGGCGCGAACTCGAATCAATCCTTGGGATGCGCCGAGGACTAGTCCAATTATGCCCCATCCGGCGCATCTTGCGATCAGCCCCAGCGTGATTACGTTTTGAGCCTGGGCGTGACCGAGCAACCGGTCATAGATAATTTGCCCGACCCAGATGCCGAAGCAGCCGCCGACCGCGCCGAGAACGGCGGACGCGGCGATAGAGCCCCAGTACCTGGCCGCGCTGCGCTGCTCGTACCGTTTAGCCGCGCTGACTCCCGCTCCGACGCAGAGGCCGTAGACTCCGCCCAGCGCAATTTGCAGCGCTAGCCGCCGCGTGCCTGTTGACAAGCTTCCGGAGCCGTACAAAACCAGCGAGAACCAACCGGTCTTTTCGATCAGCAGCCATGCGGCTAATGCTCCCGACAAGCCGCCGAGCAAACCCTCCACGGCCGAGCCTTGAGTGACGTCTCGCCGTCCCAGCTGCGTGGGCGGCTGCTTTGCCCGCGCAATGTGTTGTAGACGCATCGGAACTCCCCTTCGAGTGTCGCCCTTTCCTCGGGTTACCCGCGCAACGCCGCGGCGACGTCGATGAGCTGCCGGGCGCGGTGCAGGTAGGCGCGCGCGCTCTTGCCGGTGACGCGGTGGCGGAACATCGTCTCGACTTCCATCACGCGGCAACCGGCGCGAACCGCCGCGAGCGTAAGGCCGACTTCCACGCCGAAGCCCCGCGCCAGCGCCGAGCCGAGCGAGTCGATCTTCGAGCGGCGGATTGCTCTTTGACCGGCGAGCGGCTGAAGAAATTCGATGCCCGTGCGGCGCAGCAAGCCGCGCCGGGCGAGACCGACAACCAAGCCTAACCCGCCTCCCGACGCCCCGGCGGCGCTTAACGTGAGATCGGGCGGCAGAAGTCCGATTGTCATATCGGCGGTGTCATTTTCCAGCGGCGCGATCAGCTTCACGCATTCGGTCGCCGAGTCGCCCAAATCGGCGTCGAGGAATAGGTAAGCCTCCGCATTGTCCGGCGCGGCCTTGATTCCGGCCATTAAAGCGCCGCCTTTGCCGGCGCGCTTCTCCAAGCGGACAATCCTTGTTGCGTTTTCCCGCGTGGCGACGGCATAGGTATCGTCGGTGGAGGCGTCGTCGATGACGATTATGCCGGCAATTTCCGGGCGGGAGCGCAGCGCCTGAATCGTGCTTGCCAGCCGCTCGGACTCATTGCGGGCTGGAATGATTGCGTAGTACGTTAACATGAAAAATAGGGCATGGGCATTGCTGAATATGGGCGACTAGCCGTTTGCGCCCGCAGTGTTCCCAGAACCTGTAAGCGATTCCGGCAGCAGCGTGCTCGATTGAGACTTGATGCCGTAAGCGCCGCGCTCTCCCGACACCGCAAAAGGCAAGTCCAGCGCGCCGATGGGCAGATCGACGCAGTCTACGGAAGAGATGTTCGCTTTGAGAAAGTCGGGCACGGAGGAATAGGCGGCGTCCGAGTCCTCGCAGCCGATTACGGCCAGCGGCGTAGTGCCTCCAGTGCTCAGCGTGCTGACGAGGGCGAGCTCATTGTCGGAATCGGTCGGCTGGATGGGAATTGAGGGCTGATCGCCGCTGCCGGTGTCGGCGATAGTCGGATCGTCGCTCCAGCCGCCGACGACGACGACGGCGCTTACGGGCAGTGAATAATCTCCGGAGTAGCTGATGATGTTGCCGCTTTGCAGCGCGTCCAAACCGTCCTGAGTTTCGGGGCGCGCCAGAGTGCCGGCTCGAAAAACAACGGCTAGGGGATGGTAAAGCGTCGCCAAGTCCTCGCCCTGCCCTGCAAGCTGGCGTCGCTTGGCATCGTCGAGCAGTCCGAAGCGGTTGTTCACGGTCGTCGTGGAAACGACGCTGCCGCCTGCCGCAACGATTGACTGGGTGGCCGCTTGGGTGGCCGCTGGGTAGTCGCCAAGAAGAATAACTGCAACTCGCTTGCGAGCGAGCTTGCTCGCGACCAGGGCGGGCGTGAGCTGGGCTAGCGCGTTTTGGTCTTGCCGCATCAGGACGTGGTCGTGCTGGCTGTCTTGCACCATGTTCGTCAGGGTGCCGTTCAATTTGGACAGCGTTTTGGTTTGCGACTTCACGATGTTTGGCCCGAACCCGCTGGTCGCGCCAAACAAAAAGCCGATGCCGAGCATGAGCAGCATCGAGACGACGGTGACGATATGATAGCGAAGTCCGAACATAGCGGAAGAAAGAACAAGGGCGCACTGCCGCGCTGCTAGCTGTGAGGCTTTAAGCTAAATGGTGCCGCAAGTGTACCAGTGTCAGTCGCCACCAGAGCTTAAGGGTGCCGACCAGGAGCAAGCCAACGGGAGATTGCGTCAAAATCGTGAGGACGACGAATGTCGCCGCTAGGAGGAGCGCGCTTAATTCCACCAATCCCAGGCGCGGGGCGTGCAGTTTCGAGACGCCGCGCGCGTCGACCAGGCGGGAGCCGACTTTGAGGCGAGTCAAAAAGGTGCTCGCCATTCCAGCGCGGCCCTTATCCAGAAAATCTTCCAGGTTAGAGTGGGTACCGACGGCGACGATCAGCTCCGCGCCGCGCTCGTAGGCGAGCAGCATAGCGGCGTCCTCGCTGGTGCCGGGCACGGGGAAAATTTCGGCGTGCAGGCCAAGCTCCCGCACGCGGTCAAGGCCGGGCGCGTGGCCGGAGGCGGCATAGGCGTGGACGATGAGCTTCGCGCCGCAGCGCAGGGCGCGGTCGGAGACGCTGTCCATGTCGCCGATAATCATGTGGGGCTTGACGCCCGCTTCGAGCAAGGCGTCCGCACCGCCATCCACGCCGATGATGACGGGGCGCAAATCCATCAAGTAGCCGCGGATTGAAGCCAAGTCTTCGCGGTAGCCCTCCCCGCGCACGACGATCACTACGTGCGATTTCTCGATTTTCGGCACGCCGGTCAGGTCCGGCAGCAGCATCGGCTCCAGCAGCGATTCCGCTTCGGTCTGGACATACTCCAGCGTGTTATGGGCGAAGCGCCGGATTTCGCCGGTCATGTTTTTACGCGCGGCGACTACGGCTTCATCGATGCGGCGCTCGTCCCATAGGTTCACCGCGTCCGGCACGGCGACGCCGCTTTGGTGCAAGCTGTTGTCGGGGAGAAGCGTCGTCATGCTGCCGTCGGCGAGAAAATCGTACAGCTCCGGGCTGGTCAACTCGAACAGGGGGATGCGCGCCGCCGCGAGGATCGACGGCCCGCGATTCGGGTACCGCCCGCTGATCGGCGCGCTCGCGTTGATGACCGCCGAAGGACGGCATTCCACGAGAGCCTGGGCAGCTACCGCGTCTAAATCGGTATGGTCGATCAGCGCGATGTCGCCGGGGCGGAGGCGCTTGACGAGCGTTTTCGTGCGCTTGTGCTTTCGGATAATGCCGTTGAGGGTGGTATCCGGGCGAGATTTAGCCGCCACGCGGCT
>CAXSEA010000133.1:0-9858 GCA_964235675.1 uncultured Armatimonadales bacterium
AATGTAGTTGCATGCGCTCGAAATACCGTCCGTGCCACTAAAATAGCAGTAATTCATCTCAGGGTAGACGGCGGTATAAGCCCAGCTTCCTTAAAAGCAAAAAGTGAGTATGAAACAAAGGTAAGCGGAAACGGCATGGCTAATACATGCAATCCAATCTTGCCATTCACGGCGAACGTCACGTTGTCATCCCCGGTCATTTTGAAACTAAGCATCCGTTTCCAGTCGATGGCAATATTGGTTGTTTTACTCACGAATACTAGTCTCTTATTGGTAATGGCCACATGGCCTGAATCATAAGGCCGATTGTTGAATGTCAGAAAGGCTGAGCTAGTGAAATAGCATTGTTCGCCCACTTGAAGAACAGCAGGGGACTGCACGATTTCGACGCTGCCGCTTTTAATATGTTGGGAGGCATCTGCCGCCATTTGCCGATCCAGCAGTATCCTCTTCTTTTCTTTGTCACGCCGCAACTCTTGCGCTTCTGCTTCCTCTTTGATCTTGTTTTGAATCGCTCGTTGCTTTTCTACAAACTCCTGCGAGTTCCTTGCCGCGAGCAACCGCTCCATCGCTGTCGCCTCGTCAACATGTCGCTGGATATAACTTTCGTTCATTTTTGCCTGTTGCGAGTAGTTAATGATTCCAGCCACTGGGAGTGCGATGAAGCACAATCCCATAAAGATGACAAAACCGAGACCGCTAGCAAACCCACAGAGGGCAAACGGCAAGCATACGAGAGTTGCACCTATACAAAATCCGACATTGCTGCGTTGCGCCTTGGCTAGAGAAATCAGCGCCAAAGGCTTAGGCCATGGAGCGAGAGACCAATGAGCGGGGACTTTAATATTTTGCGGAATGCCGACACAAGATGCAGGCTGCTTAATAGCGTCCCAAAACTGAACCGAATCTGATTGCATAAGCAACAAGCCACAAGGAGCACATAAGCCGACCGATTGCTGCCCTGAGCGAGCGCACCGTGGGCACCGCATTGGAATGCGCTCGGCGTCAGCCTGCCGGTTAATTCGAGCCGAGTTTGCAGCTTGCTTTGCGCTCTCTCTCGCCGCTTGCCGCATTACCCAGCGCGGAGGCATTCTATGGTAATAGCGACTCATGCTGTTCCCTTGAGCTGCGCAACTGCTCCATTCGCATTGTGGCTTAGCTTAGCACCGCCCGCGCCGCGGCGCTGGGCATACGCTCCACCACCGCCACCTCGCGGCCGATGGCTTCCGAGAATTGGGGGAGGGTCATGTCGTCGAGGAAGATGTCGCGGTCGGGGTCGCGGAGCATGATGGAGGGGACGATCACGCGCTCGCCCAGCGACGCGCCCATGCCGCGCAGGTGAGCGACTATATCCTTGCCGGTCAGCAATCCCGCCACCGAGATATTGCCCTCAAAAAAGGTGTTGTGCACGGCGGCGGTGTTGACCGTCAGGTTCTCCACCTGGGACAAGGTTTGCGCGAGGCCGTCCACCAGCGGCGCGGCGAGCTCGCCGGTCACCAGGGTCGCCGTGCGCGGGGAGGGGAGCGACTTCGGCAAGCGTCGGGCAATCTTGGCGTGGTCGTCCTGGAACTGACGCACCAGGCCGACGCCGTCCTCCAGCTGAGGAAAACCTTCGTACTGACGCGCGGCGGGGAGTTCCTTGCCGGCGGCGAGATAAAGCTCGTCGGACAAAAAGACGAAGTTGGTCCCAAGCGTCTCGCGGTACTCCGCCCGCCAACCCTCGGCCTGTTCCACCAAGCTCTTGGCGAACTCCGGCGAGCAGGTCGCCAGCGCCGCTTGACGGTCCCGAAACTGAGTCAGTCCCACCGGCACCACCGCCATGCTGAGCACGCCGCCGTAGCTTCCCCGCGCGTCCGGGTGCAGCGCGGCGAGGTCGCGGACAGTGCGCTCCAAAATCGCGCCGTCGTTGTAACCGGGGCAAAGCACCACCTGTCCATGCACCTGAATTTTGGCATCGGCCAGCATCTCCAGGCGCGGCAAAATGGGCTCAGGACCTTTGCGCCCCAGCATGTGCCCGCGCACTTCCGGGTCGGTGGCGTGCACCGAGACAAACAGCGGCGACAGTTTTTGGTCGATCACCCGCTGGAACTCCCCCTCGCCCATGTTGGTCAGAGTTAGGTAGTTGCCGTGCAAAAACGAGAGCCGGTAGTCGTCGTCCTTGATATACAGCGACGGCCTCAAACCCTTCGGCTGCTGGTACAAAAAGCAAAACACGCACTTGTTCTTGCAGATATGCACCCGGTCGAACAGGTCGTCGGCGAACTCCAGCCCGATATGCTCGTCGTAGCCTTTGGTGAGCGTAAACCGCATCGGCTCGCCGCTGCGCATCATGTCCAGCGTGACATTCTCGCCCGCCGTCTGAAAAGTATAATCCACAATATCGAGCGTCGGCGTGCCATTGATCGCCACCAGGGAGTCGCCCACGGCAATTCCCGCCCGCGACGCCGCGCTGCCCCCGTGCACGGCCAGCACCGATGCCCGCTCCGCCTTGGCGCGCTGGGTGGTCACCCGCTCGTCGGCCATCGGCAGCGACAGGCTACTGCCGTTTCCGCCGGATCGCGGGCGCAAATTGGGTTCAATCGACATTGGCATGATCGGGTATTGTACCTTGGACGACACGTTTGTTGAGCGCCGGCGGCACTTGTTGCGCCTCGTTTGCGCTCATAGACGCGGGAATAAATCATGGAGGACGACTGATGCCGACATCCACACCCTCAAAACAAGGCGACACGGACGAAGTTCCTCCGGAGGCCGCTCCTGAGCCATCCACCCAGCCGAAGGAAAAATCCGGCCCGAGCCTGTTCAAAATCCTCGGCCCCGGCCTAGTCACGGGCGCCGCTGACGATGACCCCAGCGGGATCGCCACCTACTCGCAGGTCGGCGCTCAATTCGGCTTCGGCATGCTCTGGACGATGCTCTTCTCGTTTCCGCTGATGTGCGGTATCCAGGAGATCAGCGGCCGGATCGGGCGTATCACCGGGCGCGGTATCGCCGGCAACTTGCGCCGCTACTATTCCAAACCGGTGCTCTACGCGGTCGTGTTCCTGATGCTCGTCGCCAACATCATCAATCTCGGTGCCGATATCCAGTCCATGGGGGCCGCCGTCAACCTGCTGGTCGGCGGCCCGGTTCTTCTTTACTCCGCCATATTCGTGGTTGTCTCGGTGGGGCTGGAGACGTTTGTCTCCTACAACAAGTACTCCGGCATCCTCAAATGGCTTTGCATCGTCCTTTTTGCCTATGTGGCGACAGTGTTCGTCGTTCATGTTCCCTGGGGAGCGGCACTCAAGGCGACGGTAATCCCGCGCATCACGCTTAAACCCGCGTACATTACCAGCATCGTCGCCGTATTCGGGACCACCATCAGCCCGTATCTATTCTTTTGGCAGGCGCAGCAGGAAGTCGAAACGCAAAAAGCGACGCCCGGCGCGAAGCCCTTGCGCGAGGACCCTGGCGCAGCGCCCGTGCAGCTGCACCGCATCCGTGTGGATACCTACCTGGGAATGGCCTTCTCGAACCTCGTGGCGTTCTTTATCATCCTGACCGCCGCCGCCACCCTGCACGCGCACGGCGTCACCGATATCCAGACCTCCACCCAAGCCGCCAGCGCTCTGAGACCCATCGCGGGAAAGTTCGCCTTTTTGCTCTTCGCCGTCGGCATTGTCGGCACCGGACTCCTGGCGCTCCCCGTGCTCGCCGGTTCGGCGGCCTACGCGGTCGGCGAGGCGCTCGGCTGGACAGTCGGCCTCAGCAACTCTCTCAGCAAGGCAAGAGGCTTCTACAGAATCATCGCGGCCTCGACTCTCATCGGCCTCGCACTCAACTTCGTCCACGTCAACCCGATCAAAGCGCTCTTCTGGTCCGCCGTCATCAACGGCGTCGTCGCGGTGCCCATCATGTTCCTGATGATGCAGATGGGCCAAAACAGTAAAGTAATGGGCCAGCTCACTCTCAGCCCAGGCTTGAGAATTTTCGGCTGGCTCGGCACGCTGGTCATGCTGCTCGCCGCCATCGGATTATTCGCGACCTGGGGAAAATGATTTGGCGGCGATAAAGCTGACTAACTTCACTCCACGCGCATTACTTCGGCTAACCATGCTAATGTAGACTCGTAGAGACACCTTAGAGGGTGTAGAAAAACTCGGCACCTAACCCTACGTACCTATCCGTCACTCACGTGACACCTTCCCTAAAGGGAAGGACCTACGATCAGTGCTATGTGTGCGGCTAGTCCTTCCCTTTAGGGAAGGTGGCCTGAAAGGCCGGATAGGTCTCCACAAATTTTTTATACACTCTTCTAGAACTAGTTGCTAGAGAGCCGTTGCAAGCTTAAGGAAATTGTAGCCATGACTCGAACCATTCTCAAGCAGAGCTTTTTCGCGCTGTTAGCCGTCATGGCGCTCGCCGGCTGCGGAACGGTCAAAGTGACTGCGGTCGCGCCCATGCCGAACGCCTCCAGCTTAGTGACTCGATGCGCTGCCGCTTACGACGCTCTGAAAAGCTATCATTGCCATGCCAGTGTCACGACGAAGAGCATGATCGTATTCACAATGCATGCTTCGGCCGACATCACATTTGCGCGGCCCGGCAAAATACGGGCGGATTGCTCTGACAGCAACGGAAACTCATTTGTTTACTTCACCGACGGCAAGACGGTAAAGGAAAATTTCCTGGGCGGCTGGAAGACGGACAAGGACATTGAAATGGCGATAGGAGGCGCAACGGGCGTCACCCAGAGCGCGGGCACTACCGTGCCCGCGCTGTTATTGCATACAGCCTGGGGCTATCCATTTGGCCGCGGCACAAATATCGATCCGAAAGTCACCGCCGAAAGCGTTGACGGCCACCCGTGCTACTGCGTGCACTTAACTGGAGCGACCAATCCGATCTGCTGGATCGACAAGAAAACCCTTCTCCTCGATAGAATCGACACCAGTTTTTCCGGAATTAGCGACTCTCAAATCATTACAAACCAGCAAGTCAATCCTGAAATCTCGGCGGCCGCGTTTACTCAAGCCGGCGCAAAGTAACTTGATTTTCAACAAAAAAGCCTTTATGACAAGAAATAGTTTTTGTCATAAAGGCTTTTTTTGAAGGTAGCGCTCAGGCTTTGAGCGGGTCGTGTCCCCAATTCATCAGCGAGTAGCGCCAATGCGTCTCTTTGATATCGCCGTCCGGCTTTTGCGCCATGTGTCGGCGAACGTAGCTCACCGTGCGCTTCATCTGGTCGATATCAGCCTCGTCATACTCACCCTTCTTCTTGCCGAGAATCTCGATGATATGCCGCCCGGATTCATGGCCGGTCGATTCCGCGCCTTCGCTTGATTTCTGGCCGACTTCCTTGGATTCCGCCGTCTCGAGCCACTTCTTGATCTCAGCTCCGGTCATGTTAATGACCCCATGGAAATCGTCGATATGTTCCTGATCGGTCTTTTCTTCAGTGTGGTGAGTTGATGTCGCCATATGCTTGCTCGCGCCCATCCTATAGATAGAATCTACTTCTTGTGCAACTCTTCCGGCTTATGGATTGCTTCCTTGCCGGATTTATCGCTTTTGACTTTATATTCCGGCTCGTCCTTGCTCGCTTTGGCTGTGTGGCCTTTCACGCTCTCCGTGTCGGTGACTTTTTCTTCAACCGTGCCATGGGTTTTGCCCTGCGGCGTTCCCCACTCCACTTTGTCGCCCTTTTTCAACGATTCAGCCATAGCCATTGTCTCCTAATTAGGATTTGTTGCGCGCGTCGTCGCGGCGGCCGTGATCGGTAGTGTCTTTGGGGCCGTCATGATGGTGACGTCCTTCAGGGTGGTGCGGCTCGTCAACCTTGACGGCTTTATGATCGTTTCCGCCGCCGCTGTGGGAGCCAAGGCTGTTGTCCGACTTGCGCGTGGACTCGTCCTTGCCCTCGCCATGCGCGATGTGCTGCTGGTTGTGCGGAGTATGGCCGCCGCGAGGCTCATCGCCCTTGCCTTCGGCTTCTTTCTTCTCTTCGCGCTGCTTCGGATGCGATTCCTCGTGATGCGGGTGCGACTCGGGATGAGTGCGTGTCTCTGCCATAATTTTGATGCTCCCTTGCAAGTTTTGAAAACTTGGGTATTGCCTTACGGGATACCCGAAGCATTTGCCGCTGAAACGATTCTCCGCAACGAATAGGTCTTAACACTTGGAGGATACAATGCCGTTATGGAAACGATTCTGAAATCGAAGATCCGCGCCGGGCAGTCGGTCTACGGCTCCACCTCGATAAAAACCGCGATTTTGGCGCTGGATGGAAGCGCCGGAGCCGAGTCGGCAAGCGACGCCGTGGTGCGCCGAGTCGGCGACGAGTACCCGATGCTGCTCGCGCCCATCGGCGCGCCGAGCATGGATGCCGAAACCGGAGAAACCTTGCGCCCGATCGACTTCACCGCGCTCCGCACTGAAGGCGTCTACTTCATCGACATTCCCGGTGTCGGCCGCAGCGCGCCGTTTGAAATCAGCGCGGAATTAACCGTCGAGTCGCTTTAGCCCACTCCACAAAAATGCAGAGCCCCATTTGCCACCTTAGCAGCGGATGGGGCTCTGTAATGTGAATCAGGGCGGGGCGTCGAATCTGTGGCCGTAAACCGCTTGGGCAGCTAGGCATAATGCCGCAACCGCCGGAAGGCATGCCGCCGACTCGATAAGCCGGCGCCCGGCGCCAGTTCGCGGGCGACCGAAGGCGTCAGGGATTCCGCAAGCTGCACGCTTTGCTGTGTCGGCTGCCCGAACAGGAGCAACGCTTGAGGAACGGGGCGGCTGGGGATGCCGGGAGCGGTATGGCCGGTCACTAGTATCTTGTTCTGAAACACCAGCGACGTGCTGAATCCGGAATCCAGCAGCACCGCGTTCTGCACGCCGGCCTGCTGCAGCGCGGCGGCCAGCTGCGATGATGACGCCACATAAGTAGTTGCGCCGAGCGCCGGGCGTCCATCGGCCATAATCGCGAAGAAGGCGCGCCGGCGCGGGTCTTCGGCATCGCCGACATGAAACGCGCTCACCCCGTCCTCGTCGGCCGCGACCCCGTCGCGCACCAGCCACACCCCGCCGAGAAACGCGTCGGTCAAGCCGGGCTGCATCGCGCGTAGGTTCGCCGCGCTGCGCGCCGTCGCCTTGTCGTAAGGCAAAATCTCCGTGCAGTCGTGCGACAGCAGCACCATCGGGCGTCCCGCCAGCTGCGGCTTCAAATCATACGGGCTGCACAGCAGTTTGCCGCCTGCATCGTTCGCGCACAGCGACGGCCCGATCAGCAGGTTGTCCGTGCCGGTCAAGGACGCGTTCGCGAAGAACGTCCCGTTTAATCCGGCGGTGGCTTTGGTTTCCTGAACCATATCCCCCACCGCCTCGCGCACGCCAGGGCGATAGGAACCCGGCTCACCGCCGATCACCATCGTAAATGGAACGCCCGCCTCGCGGAACGTCTGCACCGTAATCGGCGCGTCCGGATTCACCATCCGCACCGAGCCCGCCGGCAGAGTAGCCGTGGAGGCCGGCGCGGCAAAAAGATGCGGCAACGACGAACCCGTGGGCAGCGACGCGACACGGCTCGAAACCTGGCGAAGCAGGGGGGCCGCATATTGACGCGCCATAGCGCGCATCGAGTGCGCTCCGGCGGTGGCGTAAATCGTCAGCAGAAACGACACCGCGGGAACAATCGTCAGCACTGCCGCCCAGTGCCACGCGGTCGGGCCGGACCGCCGCCTGAGAGGCGGGCTTTTGGCGGAAATTGTCTTGGGTGAAAGGACGCGTCGTCGCGCTGGTGGTGTACTCATGTTTGCTCTATTGTATCGCATCTTAAGCTGCAGCGCTGTTAAAATGCGATTGACTATAGTTGTAAACAATGCCTGGCCCGGTTTCGCTCCCGCAGGGCTTAACGAAGCATCTTAAAGCCGAGGCCAAACAAGTTGCTGTTGGTACAAACTATTGCAGATAACGGTTCTGGGAAGTGCATGCCGTCGTCCAACCAACCTGCAGCACGGCCATTCGCCATCCTCGGGCGTTCGGGTCGCATTCGTACCAGCCTGGCCACGGCGGCGTTCCGGAAGCGTCTGGTGAGCTAGACCGCGTCTCGTAAAGCAAGGGAACAGAGCAGGGCGCGGAAACGTCGCCCTGCTTCTTGCCTGAGAACAAGACGTTCATCGCCATACGGTCGCCTGGATGCGACGGTACCGTGAAATCAAAAGGCGGGTCCGATGCGCGGCGCTTGAGATACGGCATCAGCTCGGTTTCCCAACGAGCCGCATCCGGATAATGGCCTCTGTGATCTTGGACATACATAACCAAGGCAAAGCTCATGAATTGAGCCTCCTGCCTGCTCTGCTCGTACCGCTTTTCTCGATATAATCAGCATATCGCTTGGCGCAAATCGGCACCGCAATTACAAGCGCAAGCAAAAATATCAGCAGGTAAATCGGCCTCTTCATTTAGCAACCTCCACACTTGCTCAATACGAGGACGATTTCCTCGGGCGCAACCCGGCGGAAGATCTGACGCGAATATAGAAAAGTTTCAAAACTCGGTTGGTTAAACCGTTGTTGAGTCTAAAACAAACGACATCTTACTAAATTTCAATCCTTGCTGGATTGCATTGTGAAAACGCGGTCGCGGAGTCTTAGCGCATCTTCCCGCCAGCCATCGGGTGGTTCGAGCATGCGGTGGCGTATCCATCCGCGAACACCACCATCCGCCAGTTCGTGTCTCCCGGTCCTGCTCCGTAGTAGGCAGCCCAAGGCGGAATGCCGGACGCGTTGCGCGTCATGGAATTGGTCTCGTACAGCAGAGGCGTCGAATCCGGATTTGCCAAGGAACCTTGTCTGCCGCTCGAAAGCCGGATATTCATCGCCAGGCGGTCGCCGGGATGCGAGGCGATGTTAAAGTCGAAAGGCGGTTCGGACGCTCGTCGTCTCAAATACGGCGCGAGATCGGTTTCCCAATGAGCCGCATCCGGCCAACGGCCTTGATGATCGTCGGCATACTGCTGCATGGCCAGCCCGGCAAATTCGGCGGTTTCAGCGCTTTGAGCAAGCCCTTCTTTTTCGACACGCGCTTTGTACCACTCTACGCAGAACGGTAAAATAAGGATCAGCAAGAGCAGTGCGAAGAGCAAATACAGCGGCTTTTTCAACGTTTGCTCTCTTCCCGCACCGAACGATTTTATACGTTTCTTGCCGCTTCAAATCGAGCGGCAAGAAGTTCGTGGCTCAGACCGACGTCGCCGCCCGCACAATCGCCCCCTCGCTCGCCGACGACACCGCCGCCGCGTACTTGCCGAATACGCCCGACTTGTACACCATCTCCGGCGCTGTCCACGCGGCGCGGCGCGCTTCCCACTCAGCCGGCTCGACATGCGCGTCGATGCTGCGCGAATCGATATCAATGGTGACCGTGTCGCCGTCTTTCAGCAGCGCCAGCGGGCCGCCGCGCGCGGCTTCCGGAGCCATATGCCCGATCATCAGGCCGCGCGTGCCGCCGGAGAAGCGTCCGTCGGTCAGGAGAGCCACATGCTGGCCCATGCCGGAGCCGACCAAGGCCGCCGTCACCCCCAGCATCTCGCGCATGCCGGGGCCGCCGCGCGGACCTTCGTAGCGGATCACGATCACGTCGCCTTCCTTGATCGTCTCGCCCACAATCGCGTCCATCGCGTCTTCCTCGCGATCGAACACTCGCGCCGGGCCGGTGTGCACGTGACGCTCGGTACCCGCGAGCTTTACAACGCCGCCGTCAGGCGCGAGATTGCCGTGCAGAATCACAATCCCGCCCTCGGGCTTCAGCGCCTTGTCGATTGGAAAGATTACTTTCTCGTCCGGCTCCACTTCGCGCTTGCCCGCCGCCTCGCCGATAGTC
>CAXSEA010000134.1:0-9818 GCA_964235675.1 uncultured Armatimonadales bacterium
GATGCGGCGTAATCCCGCTCCCCGCAACGCCGTACTCAGCCGATGCCATCCCAATCGACCAAATCGCCGAAGCCTTCACGCGCTTCGGCGGCACGTTGTCAAAAATTACCAGATCGTACCGCCCCGCTCCCGGCGACCCAGCCAGCTCATAGGCGGGCACGTCCGGCGCGGTTTCCAGCCGAATCGAAGGCTCTAAACTGAGCGCCCGCTCCAGAAACAAATCGCCGTTCGTCACCAGCAGCGTCCGCACCGTCCCCGCGCCTTTTAGAAACAAGCTAGCCTGGTTGTCCGACGGCAGAATATCCCCCGGCGCGCTGATCTGCACAGTCGCGGTACGAGCGCTGGCCGGAGCATCGAACGTTTCCCCCACCGACTGCCCCGCCGGGATATTCCCCTGCCGCGCGTCCGTCACCTGGCCGTCGGTTTTGAACGTCACTGTCACCGGCAGCGCGTCGGGAGCGTAGTTGCGCAGCGACGCGAAGCATTGCAGGGCGCCGCCCGGAGTCAGCGCCGAATCGAACGCGGTCACGGCGACATTCTTGCTGCTCGTGCCAATCGGGTCATAACTCAGTTCGGCCTGCCCAGCCGAAAAGTCGGTCACCGGCGGAAAAGCGCCGTCTGAAAGCACCACGATTCGCGCTTTAGGCCGCCCATTCACCAGCGCCGACGCCAGCCGCAACGCCTCGCCCATGTCGGACGGAGCATCCGACAGCGCAAGGCCCGACAACGCCCGCCGCATCTGCGCCTTGTCGCTGGTCAGCGGAAACACGATGCGTGTCTGCGCCCCGGCGTCGATCAACGCCAGCCGGTCGTTGCCACTTAGTGAGCCGATCAAGCTGCGAACCCGCGCCACTCCCGCATCAAACCGGGTCGGCTGCACGTCCGTGGCGCTCATCGAAGCCGCATTATCCAGCACGACCACTGTCGCCGCGCCCGACAAGCCCCGCACCCGCCGCACCGGCTCCGCCAGCGCCGCAATTACCAGTGCGGCGGCCAGCAGCTGCAGCAGGAGCAGCACGGAAAAGCGCAGCCGCTGGATGGGAGCGTTGGCGCGCACGTCCGATGTCACCTGCGGCCAAAGAAACGTCGCCGGCACCCGCATCTGCTGGCGGCGCATGCGCAGAAGGTATAGCGCGATAATCGCACCGAGAATCGGCAGGAGCCACCACAAGGCGCGGGCGGTGAGAAGGGTCATCGCGGAGCCCATCCGTCGCTTTGCGCCACCTTCCCGGTCGGGAAGGAAAAGTCTACGGCCTTGTTAATAAGCGACTGACACCAAGCGTCATCTTCCATTTCCTTCCCGACCGGGAAGGTGGCGCAAAGCGATGCATAGGCTCTTTTCACTCCACCACCCCTACCCGCCGCAGCTCCTGCGCTACGTCGATCACGCCCGTATCCGACATCACCCGCAGATACCGTCCCCCGGCGCGAGTCGCCGCTTCCTGCACTTTCTCGCAGTGCGCGGCCAAGTTCTCCTTATACTGGCGCAACGCATCCGCATGGGCCGTAATCTCGACGACTTCCTCCGATTCGGCGTCCACTAGCCGCAAATCCCCTTCCATCTCCGGGTCAAGCTCCAAAGCGCTCAAAATCTGAACTACCACCAGCTCATGCCCCCGAGCGCCGATGCCGCGTAGGGCGGCGGGGGCTTCCGGATCGAGACCGTCGGTGAGGCACAGCACCAGCCCAGGTCGATACGAGGCGGAATGGGCGAACTGCCGCAGCGATTCCGCCAGCCCAGCCGTGCCCGACGGCAGAACCGGCGCAATCTGCCGCGCCAGCGCTGCGTACCCAGCGCGGCTGCGCAACCGGCGGGATGGCGCCGCACCCGCCCCCAGCGGAATACACGTCACCGCATCCTGCCCCACCAGCCCGATAAAGCCAAGCCCCGCCGCGAGTTTCCGGGCAGCTTCAAACTTGCAAGGCGCGCCAAAATCCATCGACGCGCTTGCATCCAGCAGCACGTAAACGGCGAGATCGTCCTCGTCCTGGTAGGTTCGCACAGTAGGCCGGTCCAGACGCGCCAGCACGCTCCAATCCAGGTGCCGGAGATCGTCGCCCTGCGTGTAGTCCCGGAAATCCCGGAACTCTAGGCTGACACCCCGCTGCCGGCTGATCCGCTCCCCGCGCAACCGCCCGGCAAACCGCCGATGCGGCATCAGGCGCAAACGTTCCAGGCGCTGCATCTCGTCGGGGCTGAGGAGTGGCTGATTCTGAACGGCAGACGTCATAGCGTCCACGTATCCGGCCTCACGGCCATCTTCCCTAAAAGGGAAGGACGTTGCGCGGAATGCGTGATTGTCATTGTGAATTGAGCAAGCGTTTAAACTGCAATCGGCTCGCGGTCGAGCTTGTCGGCATGCTGGAGCAGCGAATCCACTATCGAACCCGACGTGACTCCGTCGGCCTCGGCCTCGTAATTGACCAGAATCCGGTGCCGGAGAGCGGGCAGCGCAACCTTCTTGATATCCCCGCGCGAGACGTTAAACCGCCCCGCCATCAGCGCGTTCACCTTGGCGCATAAGATAATCGCCTGCGCCGCGCGCGGGCTGGCTCCGTAGCGCACATACCGGTTTACCTGCCCCGGCGCATGCTCGCTGCCGGGATGCGACCCGGCCACCAGCAGCAGGGCGTAGTCGCGCACGCTCGGCGCAATCGGCACCTCCCGGACGATTTGCTGCAGTCGCAGGATATCGGCCTGAGTCGCCACCTGGCGCACCCCGGCGGTGCCGCCCCCGGTCGTGCGGTCCACAATCGCGGCCAGCTCGCTCATCGTCGGCGACGGAACGATCAATTTTAGAAGAAACCGGTCGAGCTGGGCTTCCGGGAGCACATAGGTGCCTTCGTTTTCGATGGGGTTCTGCGTCGCCATCACCAAAAACGGCTCCTCGAGCGCGTAGCGCCTGCCGTCGGCGGTGACCGAATGCTCCTGCATCGCCTCCAGCAGCGACGACTGCGTCTTCGGCGTCGCCCGGTTAATCTCGTCGGCCAGGATGATGTTGGCGAACACCGGCCCCTTGCGAAACACGAAATCTCGCCGCCCATCGCTATCGGCGGGAGCCAGAATATTGGTGCCCGTAATATCGGCGGGCATCAAATCCGGCGTAAACTGAATCCGCGAAAACGCCAGCCCCACGCACCCCGCCAGTGTCCGCACCAGCAAAGTCTTCCCCAGCCCCGGCGCGCCCTCCAGCAAAATATGCCCCCCGACGGCCAGCCCGGTGAGCGCCCCCAGCACGATCTCTTCTTGGCCCACCACTTCGGTCTCGATCTCAGTTTTGATCGCGTTGAGCGTATCACGGAACGCGGCTGCGGTTTCTTCAGGTTGCATTGTCATTTTAATTAATCTTCGTATTCGATTGGTAAAGCTCTCTAGTCCACCCCAGGAATTTGCGGCAGCGCTTGCTTCTCGGACGCTACCATGCGAATGCTGGCTCCCGTTCTAAAAGTGTCTCGTCCACATCGCGGGCATACTTGTTCATCCATGGACGGCAGCACCTCGTCCCCTGTCCCGGATGGATATTGCCCGTTGCCATCGTCGGGCCCTCTGAACACAGCTTCAATGATCCAACCACCCTAACCACAAGCCTCTTTGGACACGGCGCAAACTGCATAAACGAGCCACACATAATCCGGCGCAGTTACGTCGCCTTGTTCTATCTCAAGCAGGCTCTGAAATTTGCCGTGGAAACGGCATAAATTTCCTTGTATTACTATTCTGAGCTAGTAATGGTGATATAGCCTTCTGTCCAATGATCCTTGTCTACTTCGTACCAACTGATGTCGAATCCGTTGACAGTATCTCGAAATCCAGGCTGAACGCTCAAGCGATTAATTGCAGCTTCAGCCAGCTCTTTATTGGAGTAAACCCCAAGTATTTTCACGTTTTCTTCTCCGTCATCAAAAGTATGTATATGCTGAAGAATAAAAACTTTCATTCCGTTTTATATAAGCTACTGCCCCTGGTGCAGCGACTCAAAATAATCCCGCACCTTAGCCCGCATCGCCGGAGGCACGTCCCCTTTGCTCAAAGCGGATTCGGCGCTCTTCTCGTACTTGGGCAAAACGTCCTGGTACGGGATGCTGGATTTGTTGCCGAGTTGCGCAGGGCCGAGCTCTTCGGTGTAGGTCTCGGAGCCTTTCGCGCCCTGCTGGCTGGTAATCACCCTATCTTGATATTTCAGGTGCAGCAGCGAGCTTTTATCGAAGTGCTGCAAGCCGCCGTGATCGCCCACCCAGGTGTCGTCGCTCGGCGCGCCTTTGCCGCCCATCCCGAGACTGAGTCCACCCTGTGATTGCCCCGCGCCCATGCCGAACGCGCCCAGAAGCCCCGTGCCGTTTCCGGGTTGCCCAAGCCTCGCCTGCTTGGCGGCGTCGAGCAGGGCCTGAGCATAGGCTTTCATGGCGGCGTCGTTGCTGAGCTGCTTCGCGAGCTGCTCCAGCTGGTCGGCCATCTGCTGCATCTGTGCCTGGGTCAGCGGCGAGGGTTGGCCGCTTTGCTGCGCGCCCGCCTGCTGCTGGAGCTTGCGAAGTATATCCATCGCCTGCTGGAACTGCGGCGTCAACCGAAGCTTTTGCAGCATCGCCTCTGCCTGCTGGCTGAGATGAATCTGCTGCAGCTGTTTGGCTAGAGCGGCGAGCTTCTGCTCAATCGCCTTCTGCTGCGCGGCAGACAAGTTCGACTTGCCGGCTTTGGCGGCGTTCAACTGGTTCTGCAAATTCGCCATCTGCTGCTGCAATGCCGACGCCGCGCTTGCCAGCTTCGCCGCGTCGGTAGGCTGCATCTGCCCCATTTGCGCCATCTGCTGCATCTTGGCTCCGGCGGTTTGGGCGTTGTCGAGCGACTGGCTCAGCGATAAATTCCGGCTCGCCTGGATCTGCTGCGCCTGAGCGGCCAGCTGGTTGGCACGGATCAGCGCCTGCTGGCGGGTCATGCGCCCCTTTTGCAACTCATGGCTGAACTTCTGCAAATCGCGCGCCAGCTGCTTGTCGGCGGAAGTCGCCGTCGGGCTTTTCGCTTGCTCGATTATCGGTTTCGCCACCGCCTGCACCTGCACGGCGGCCCGCTTCAGCGCCGCCGCTTCGTTCCGGGCTGCCAGCGAGCGCAGTAGCGGCGTGTCAATCGCCACATACAGCAAAGCGCACAGCGCCGCCAGCGCCAAGAAAACCCAATGCGAGCGCCGCGCCCGGAGCGGATACAGCGCCGCCGGACGAACCTCCCGCAAGCTGAAAGCCGCGTCGCCGCGCACCGCCCCCAGAAACCCTCCCGCGTCGTCACCCTCCGCAGGCGGCTCATAAACAGTGGTCAGCCGGTCTTGCAGACCTTCAAAGCGCCGGTCGATGCTCCGGGCGATTTGCGCGTCGGGATAGCGCTCCAGCAAAGAAAACGCGGCGGCCAGTGCGATCCCGGTCGCGATCAAGGCCGCCAGCTGCCAAGGACGCGCGTCCCACAAATCCTCCCAGTCGGCGGCCAGCAGCAAAATGCCCAAAACAGAGCCGATGCATCCGCCCACCGCGCCGACACGCCACATCCGCATCCAGCGAATGCGCCGCCGAAACGGGGCAAGGTCGAGCGTAGGAGCTTCGGTTTGAATGGAGCGCGCGGCAACAGCCATTTTGTTCTTAGTTTACTCCCGCCGCGGCTTGCGGCGCGGGAGCGCGCTTCTTAAATATCGCCCCCGCGCCGGGAACCACGCCGCGCCAGAACGGATACGCGAGGACGCCGTACAGATACGCCAACGCTCCGGTGCCAAGCAGCCGGCGCAGCACAACCGCCGGGCTATCCAGGTTGATGAATGGATAGCCCAGCCACAGATAGCGAAGCCAGCTTGTGCTGAAAACGTCGGTGCTGCCGTCGGGATGCATCTGGGATATCACCAGCATGACGGCAAATGGAATGATAAAGACAAACACGAAGAACAAAAACGACAACGGGCGCGACGCTGTAAAGCTGCCCGCGAGCCACGCCGCGCGACGCCCCAGCGACCAGAGCAGAAAGCCCAGGCCGGACATGTAGACCAGCGCCGCGCCGCAGCCGAGCGCCATCGATTTCATCAGCAGCGGTACCGCAGCCAACTTTGGCGCTCCGCCCGCGTAGCCGAACGTAGGCAGCGGCGAGCCGATACCGCTCCACGCTCCTGCTAGCGCGCACAAGGCGACCACGATCAGCCACATATGGAAAAACGGCAGCGCTCCGGAATGCAGTGCGCTGAAGCTCCGGCGCACATCGTAGCGCCCCTTGATCTCCGTCGCCACCGGCGCGTCCGGATCGGTCACCGGCACAAACAGAGCCGGCAGGAAAAACAGCGACAGCGCGAATACCCCGCAGCAAAGCACCAGCATTACGCCCTGCGCCGTCGATGGAGTCCAGCCCACGCTGAGCTGCAAAATCGACTGCGCGATCAGAAATACGACCACGCCCGTGCACAGCAGCACCTGACGCCGCAGCGACGCCACCAGCCCCGCGCCGTAAAGCCCAAGCCGCAGCGCCGCGCCGGTTAGAATGAGCCGCACGATCAAAAACGCCATCACGCCGGTGGCAATCCAGGGCGGCACGGTCAATCCAAATAGGCCGACCCCATGGCCAGGCGCGAAAATCGTCACGATAGGGTTCAGGTACAAAATCGCGGCCACCGACGGCATCGGCCCGCTTGCATGGCCCGCGCCGCCGCTGCCGCCGCCGAACAAGCCCAAGCCGCTCAAACTCGCCGCGCCCGCGAAAAAAGTCACCGCGAAATACGCGATAATCGACGCGTAGGTGCCGACAATCGCCTGCACATTTTGTTTGGCCGAGCAGGAGAAGGCAAGCCCAATCGACGATAAAACGATGCCGTCGATAGCGAGCAGCGCGTAAGTCTGCAACACGTCGCCGATGGTCGCGCCGCCCAAAATGACGCACAGCGACGAGATCGGCACCGACAGCACCAGCAGTAGCACGATAAACGCGATTGACGACATCAGCTTGCCTAGAAGCATCTGCATCGACGTCATCGGGGTCGTCACCAGCAAATCCAGCGTGAGCCGCTGCCGCTCCGAGATAATACTGACCGCCGTCAGCCCCGGTGCGATCAACGAGATCAAAATCGCCACGGTCACGAAAATCGTGTAGTAGAACCCCTGCAAATCCCGCTGAATCGCCACCGGATCGAGCGCTTCTCCGGACGTCGTCCGCACCGAAAGCCCATATCCGAGCAGCGCGATCAAGCACAACAAACCCAGATAGACCGCCTGGTTCCAAAACGCCCGAGCGCCCCGCAGCCGCACGCGCATATCGCGCACCACGACCGGGTTTTTCCAAAAGGGCTGTATCCGAAGCTGTGGTTTTTGCAGCGTGATTGCCATGCGGACCTATCCGGGCTCTCGCCCACCTTCCCTGAAAGGGAAGGAATTGTTTACGGCCTTTTGATTCGCTTACCGTTTAGATGCGTACGTTGAAAATAATTTCAGCGTGATATAAACTTCCTTCCCTTTCAGGGAAGGTGGGCGAGAGCCCGGATAGGGTCGCCTACTGCACGCTCCCCGTCGTCACCCGCATAAACACGTCTTCCAAATCCAGCCCCGTCTCCGAGAACGAGACAATCCGATGCCCTTGCTCCACCAGCGTCCGCAGCATCGCCGCCTGCGCGTCGAGGTCGCCCGAGAACTCCACAACTGCGGCGTTGTCGCCGCCGGCATGGTCGGCGCTGCCCTCGTGAGCATTCCCTAGCGGCTGCTCGATCACGCTGACTACATCCGGCATCGTATCCAGCGCGGCGCGGAGTCCGTTCATCGGTCCGGCGGTCTTGATCGCGATGCGCTTGGCTGGCTGTAGCTGCCGCACGATCGCGCCGACATCGCCCGAGATCAGCATCTTGCCGCGCTCCATGATGCCGATCTTGTTGCAGAAGTCGGCCAGCTCCGGCAGAATATGGGAGCTGACGATCACCGTCTTGCCCATCCGTCCCAGCTCGGCGATCAGCGCCTTGATATCCACGCGGGCGCGCGGGTCGAGGCCGGACGCGGGCTCGTCGAGCAGCAGTACCTTGGGATCGTGCACCAGGCACTTCGCTAGGCACAGCCGCTGCTGCATGCCGCGCGAGAGCGTCTGCACGAACGCGTCTTTTTTGCCGGTTAGGTCGGTCAACTCAAGAACGCTGTCGATAATCGAGGCGCGGTCGGCTTTGGGGATGCGGTACGCGGCGGCGAAAAAGTCCAGATACTCCCAGGATTTGATATCGTCGTACAGCCCGAAAAAGTCCGGCATGTAGCCCAGCAGCGGACGCACTTCCAGCGGGTAACGGGCGACGTCGATGCCGTTGATCGACGCCGTCCCAGCCGTCGGCTCGATCAAGGTGGCGAGCATTTTGATCGTGGTCGTCTTTCCGGCCCCGTTCGGGCCGATAAAGCCGAAGATATCGCCTGCCTCCAGCGTCAGGTTCGTCCCTTCCACCGCAGTCAGCGGGCCGTAGGTTTTGCGCAGGTTTTCTAGAACGAGCATAGCTTTTTGTAATTAGATGACAAACGAGCGGGGTCGCGGGCGGCGTCCCGGCGTTTCCATCTGCCTAAGACGCTTGTTGGTAAGATAAATTAAGACCACCGTCAAAATAAGATAAACGGCGCACGGCGACAAGTCGCCGCTTCCTAGAAGGTACGCGGCATCAGCCGGGTTGTCCGGGGAAAGGACGTAATTCAGCCAAGCGAATGGGTTCAGCTGCATCATCAGCGAGAAATATGGGTCTTGGTTGCTGCTCCAATTCCCCAGCATACTGGCAAACAAGCTATAAAGCGTCGGCAGCGCGACCAGAACGCCGATCATCGAGCAGGCGATCACCGCGAGCGTCGTGATGCTCCGCTGAGTCAGCGACGAGACCCACAGGCCGAAGCCGCACAACAGAAGCCCCCAGCTGATAAGAATCAGTTGAGCGTACAAAACGGCTGAAAGCGGCATATCGACATGCGGCGCGAACACGCGCGAGATCAGCAGCGGCGGCAGCAGGAAACCGACGATCATCCCGATCATGCGCACGCGCCAGATCAGCTTGCCGGCGATAATCTGCCACGGCGTCAAGCGCGTCAGAATCAGCGCCTCCCAGGTGGATTTCTCGCGCTCGCCGCTGATGGCGCCGTAGACCGAACCCGGCAGGCACAAAGTCAGCGCCACGAGCTCCACAAACGAGTACACCATCGTCAGGTCCGTCCGCGTGGCCGCCGACTCGATCAGCAGCCACACGTAAAACAAGATGGCGATGCCGATCACGACCCGCCCAAAGCGCCCGTTCCCCGCCGCGACGCGGAAAAAGCGACGCTGCTCCCGCCTGCCTTCCTCGATCAATGGATTCTCCGTCACCAACTCGCGCCACAAGCTCGGCTTCGCCGGCCCGAAAACCGGCGCGTCCTCCGGCGAAGAAGGCGGAGCGAAAAGATTATGCGAGGGAGAGGTCATTTCGCGCGGCTCCTGTCCAGCGGGATGCTTTCCACATACACGACGCTTCCAGCGCCGCTCATGTCGCGCCCTATCGGCGGCCCAAATTCGCTTCCGTTAACATGGCCGATAATAAACGCCGATTCATCCGCGCCCGCCGTCAACGCATGCGGCAAACTGGCAATGATTTCCCGGTTCTGCAGAATCTGCGTGCCCATTTTATTCACGAGTTCAGCCTGCGCCTGCCCGGTTGCGGGAGAGATCGGTACGGTCTGTCCAGGCTGCATCGGCCCCAATGAGCTGGCTAGTCCTAGAAGAGGCGCGTAAACGGTGACATCCGTCAGCAGGTAAGGCGTGCCGTTGGTCAGCTGCCCGAGCAGCGCGCGGCCGTTGCTGATGACGCGGCCTTCCACCGTGC
>CAXSEA010000135.1:0-9813 GCA_964235675.1 uncultured Armatimonadales bacterium
AACATCAAGCACGGTAAAGCCGGCAAGAAGCGATGGAAGGGCGTCTACATGCACGTCCGCGGCGTTGTGATGAGCCCGCGCGACCATCCCCACGGCGGCGGCGAGGCGAAGTCGCCGGTCGGACGAAAGAAGGGTCCTGTGTCGGCAACCGGCGTTTTGGCGCTTGGCTTCCGAACTCGGCACAACAAGAAGACCGACAAGTTCCGCATTCGACGTCGAGGTGGCCGGTAGTTGCTGCTGGCCTCTCCCCCTTACAATTTTCAGGGGAGTGATTGGCTCTTTGTGGAGCCAGGATTGTTAAATAATTATGGGACGCTCTCTTAAAAAGGGTCCGTACGCGGACCCGAAACTGCTCAAGCGCATCGACGACATGAATGCGCGCAACGAAAAGCGAATTCTGAAAACGTGGTCGCGCCGCTCCACGATTTTCCCGTCGATGATCGGGCACACGCTCGCCGTCCATGACGGACGCAAGCATATGCCCGTGTTTGTTACGGAGAACATGGTCGGTCATAAGCTCGGCGAGTTCGCGCTGACCCGCACCTTTAAAGGTCACGCCGGTGGCAAGGATACTCGCAGCCGCGTTCGCTAAACCCGCGATTTAGCGCTTTGAACGCGTCAGTTCATTACAATTGGCGCAGCTGATTGCTGCAGCCGGAAATATAGGAAACGAACCCCATGGAACGTCCGATGAGCACGGCCTCCCGCGACCGTGTCTTTCAAAAGACGGTGCAGGAGTATATCCGCACCCTAGATAAACCTCGAACGCCGATTAGCCGCCTGAAAACGGTCAAGGCCAAAGACGGCAGCGTCACCGTTACCGTGCATAGCAGCCGCCCGAACACTCTTCGCTCCGAAAGCGGCGACATCGCCAACGCGATCAAAGAGCAGATTGGCGGCGAGCGTACGGTTAACTTAGAAATAATTGCCGAAGCGCGCGCGGTGGCCAAGTTTGTCCGCGTCTCGCCTCGTAAAGCCCGCCTCGTAATCGACGCGATCAAAGGCAAGCGGGTCTCCGAAGCGCTTGCTGTTTTGCGGTTCACCCGCAAGCTGGCCGCCGAGCCCATTACTAAGGTGCTTGCGTCCGCCGCCGCCAACGCCCAGGACGGATGGGGCGCGATTCCCGAAGAGCTGAAGATTGCTAACTTCATCGCTGACGGCGGTCCCACCCTCAAGCGAGTGCAGCCTCGCGCTCAGGGACGTGCTTATCGCATCCTCAAGCGGACCAGTCACCTCACTGTGGTGCTGACGGACATGCCCGCTCCCGTGCAGCGACGTCGCCCTCAAGGCAAAAAGGCAACCGCGCCTGTTGTCCGCCCGCAAGCTGCCGCGCCTGTAGCGCCAGTGGCGAACCCTGTTGTGGAGCAAGCAGCGCCCACAGCTGTTGAGCCGGAGCAGACGACTCCTGTTGCTGTCGCCCCGGAGCAAACAGCCCCTGAGCAGACCGCTCAAGTCGCCGAGCCGACCATTACGCCCGAGCCGGAAGAGGCTACTCCCGTGACCGCCTCCGACGCTCCCGAAGAGCGAAGCGGCGCTGAAACGAGCATCGAAGGACAAGGCGAGGCCGAGCCAAACCAGGAATAGTTTTCAAGCCGCGCTTCATGCGCTGCAATCATTAGGAGACATCACACTTTGGGTCAAAAGATCAATCCAATCGGTTTCCGCGTCGGCGTGATTCGCGATTGGGACAGCAAGTGGTATCTGGACAAGGGCTACTCCGATGCTCTTGTCGAAGATTTCAAAATTCGCCGCTTCATCAAGACGAGCCGTGCACTGCAAAATGCCGCTGTTTCCCGTGTGGAGATCGAGCGCTGGCCGGATAAGGTCCAGCTGATGCTGCACACCGCCAAGCCGGGCATCATCATTGGCCGCGCCGGTAAAGGCATCGAAGATTTGCAGCACGCTCTTGGCAAAATCACGACCAAGCGCGAAGTGCTGATTAACGTGACCGAAGTTCGCCATCCTGAGCTGGATGCCCAGCTTGTCGCGGAAAGCGTCGCGCAGCAGATCACCAAGCGTATCGCTTACAAGCGCGCCATGCGCCAAGCGGTGACCCGCGCGATGAAGCTCGGGGCCAAGGGTATTCGTATTCTCTGCGCCGGTCGGCTTGCCGGCTCCGAAATGGCGCGACGCGAAAGCGACCGCTTGGGCAAAATCCCGCTGCAAACTCTACGCGCGGATATTGACTACGGCTTTGCCGAAGCGGCCACGACTTACGGCAACATCGGCGTCAAGGTCTGGATCTATAAGGGCGATATTCTCCCTGGACAGAAGCGCCTTTCCACGGCTGACCTCGCTTTGCAGCAACAGCAACAACGACGCCTCAACTCCGAAGAGGGTTTTGGCGGCGATACCCGTCGTGATGGCGGAGGTCGTGGTCGCGGTGGCCAGGGTGGTCGCGGCGGACGTGGCGGCGGCGGTGGTGGTCGTGGCGGCGGCTTCGGAGGGGGTGGCGGCGGACGCGGCGGCGGCTTCGGCGGCGGCGGTGGGGGAGGGAGCTTTGGCGGACGGCGCTAAGTTGCGCCGGTAACCGCTCAAGGAGACAACAATTATGTTAATGCCTAAGAAAGTTAAGTACCGCCGCGTCCATCGCGGACGCCGCGCCGGTAAGGCGTCGGGCGGTACCCATATCGATTTCGGCGACTTCGCTCTGCAAGCGCTGGAGTCCTGCTGGATGACCAACAACCAGATCGAAGCGGCTCGTATCGCCATGACTCGCCACATTCGTCGTGGCGGTAAGATTTGGATTCGGATTTTCCCGGATAAGCCTTACACCAAAAAGCCTGCCGAAACCCGTATGGGCTCTGGTAAGGGCGCGCCCGAAGGCTGGGTTGCGGTCGTAAAGCCGGGACGTATTCTCTTCGAGATGCGCGGAGTCAGCGAGGAGTTGGCGCGCGAAGCTATGCGCTTAGCGTCCCATAAGCTACCGATCAATGTCCGGTTCTTCACGCGACGTGAGCAAGAAGCGATCGAAGCTGGCTTGACTGGTGCCGATCTGCAGCGAGCTATCGCTGGCACGAATATTAACCATGGACAAAAAGTAGACGCTTCGCCGAAGGTGCCCGACAATGGCGACGGTGTCGAGGACGAGGGTGGAGAGTTCTTCCACGAGGATCAAAACGATGCCGCAAACCAAGCTTAGCGCGCGCAAAGAAGAGTTACGCGGAATGAGCGATGCCGATCTCGCTGTCACGGTGGAAGAGGCTCGCAAAGCGATTTACATAGTGAAGCGCCAGCGAATCAGCAAGCCGGTGGAGAACGTCAAGGCGATCCGCACCAGCCGCAAAGAAATTGCTCGCGCGTTAACGATTGTCAACCAGCGCAAATTAGCCGCCGCGAAAGGGCAGGGGAGCTAAACTTAACTAATGTCTACACCTGAAACAGTTCAGACCGACCCTGTCGATGTGCATGCCGGGCAGCCGCTGGAGCGGAACCGACGCAAAGTTCGCCAGGGCCTCGTGACCAGCGACAAGATGGATAAAACCATCGTCGTCGTCGTCACCAGCCTCGTTCGTCACCCGCTTTACGGACGTACCGTAAAGCAGTCCACGAAGTTCAAGGCGCACGACGAAACTAACGACGCGCATGCCGGCGACACGGTCGAGATTACCGAGACCCGTCCGACCTCGAAGAGCAAGCGATGGCGTCTCAGCCGGGTTATCGAGCGCGCTAAGTAGTTTAGCCGCTTTCATTTGCAAGCCGACCCGCCTCTGCCGACCAATGGCAGAGGTTGGCCTATGTCAACTGGCAATTTCGTTGCCGGTGACACTCAGCCGGGAAGGCCTCTGCTAAGGAAATCAGATTATGATTCAACCGTACTCTAAAGTGCGCTCCGCTGATAATAGCGGCGCTAAAGTAATCCGCTGCATCCGGGTTATGAAGGGTTCCAACGCCCACTATGCCGCTGTCGGTGATGTGATTGTCGGCAACGTCATGTCGGCGACGCCTGGAGCGAATGTGAAAAAAGGCGATGTCGTGAAAGCGGTTATCGTCCGCACCCGCGATGCAATCAACCGCCCGGATGGCTCCACCCTGCGCTTCGATGAGAACGCCGCCGTGGTACTCAACAATAACCTGGAGCCGCGCGGCACGCGCGTCTTTGGGCCGATCGCCCGCGAGATGCGCGAAGCGAAGTTTGGCGGAGCAATGAAAATCGTCTCGCTCGCGCCGGAGGTACTTTAAGCCATGTCGACAGCGACAAAAACCAAGAAGACAAAGCCGAGCGGCACCGGCACGCGCCTGCGCAGCGGCGATACGGTCCGCGTGATGGTCGGCAAGGACAAGGGCAAAGAAGGCAAAGTTCTTAAGTCCATTGCCCCCGTCGAAAAGCCTAAGCGCCGGCCCGCGCGCGTCGAAGTCGAAGGCATTAACCAGATTATCAAGCACACCCGCGCCGCGCCGCAGCAAAACCCCGCTCCTGGCGCTCCTCGCCCTGAGAGCGGACGTGTTACCAAAACCGCGCCGGTCTATGCGAGTAAGGTGATGCTGGTCTGCCCCAACTGCGGCGAAGCCACACGCATCGCGATCAGCACCGACGAAGCCGGGCAGCGTTACCGCTCCTGCAAGAAGTGCCAGAAGAAGATCGACTAATCAGCTTGCTTTGCGGCAAGCACAAGCCCCCTGTCAGTCACTGAGTAAATCACTTACACTGGCGGGACATTAGCCGGTTGGAAATCGGCTAGAAAGAGTTAAAACAAATGACACCGCGATTGAAAGACAAATACGCGAAGGAAGTCATTCCCGCGCTGCAGCAGGAGTTTGGCTACAAAAATATCATGCAGGTGCCGCGCCTAGAAAAGGTCGTCATTAACATGGGCGTCGGTATTGCCGGCCAAACCGGCGGCGACGCCAAGCAGCTCGACAACGCTGTCAGCGATATGACGATCATCTCCGGTCAGAAGCCGGTTGTCACCCGTTCTAAAAAGTCGATCGCTAACTTCCGCCTCCGTGAAGGTGCCCGCGTCGGCGCTAAGGTGACACTTCGCGGCACGCGCATGTATGAGTTTTTGGACCGCCTGTTCAACACGGCGCTGCCCCGCGTCCGCGACTTCCAGGGAATCAACCCGAACAGCTTCGACGGTCGCGGCAACTTCGCCATGGGCATCAAAGAGCAGTTGATCTTCCCCGAGATCATCTACGACAAGATCGACAAGATTCGCGGCATGGACATTATCATCGTCACCACCGCCGAAAACGATGCCGAAGCGCGTTCGCTGCTTAAGAACATGGGACTGCCGTTCCGTGGCGAGCGGACCGAAGCGGGCGCGGCGCCGACAATCATGCGCTAGTTCGCGTAAATGCGCGACACAATGAGGTAAACTACGCTCTTGCCGACCTGCTTATCTGTTAAGCATCCCGGCACGAGCCGCTCAGTTACGGAGACTCTACAGTTGGCGAAACAATCACTGATTCAGAAAAACTTGCGCAAGCCGAAATTCGCGGTGCGCGCATATACCCGCTGCCGCATTTGCGGACGCTCACGGGCCGTATTCAAAGAGTACATGCTCTGCCGAATCTGCTTCCGCGAGCTTGCCCATAAAGGCCAGCTGCCGGGTGTCACGAAATCGAGCTGGTAAGCTCGACAATAGTGCTTGGCGCGATGGCTCATTGCCTTCCCGCCGGCATAGCCGTGCGAGACGTCTTCGTTTTATAGCCGCGCACGGCTCCGCGCCATATCGGGGAACACGGCTGTTCCCGCTGATGGAAGGAAACTCAAATCCATGCCAGTGTCCGATCCTATCGGAGACTTCCTGACGCGTATTCGCAACGCCAATAAATCGGCGCACGATTCGCTGGAGCTCCCCAGCTCGACTATCTTGGTCGAGATCGCCCGCATTTTAACGGAAGAAGGCTACGTGAAATCCTATGAAGTCACGCAAGCTGCTCCGCAAAACAAATTAAAGGTTACGCTTAAGTACGGCGTCCGCAACCGCGAAAAGGTGATTACCGATCTGCGCCGTATCAGCAAGCCCGGCCTGCGCGTCTACTCTGGACGCGATACTCTTCCCCGTGTTCTTCGCGGCCTCGGCGTCGCGATTATCAGCACCTCGCAAGGCGTCATGACTGAGCGCCAGGCGCGACGACTCGGCCTGGGCGGCGAAGTGCTCGCCTACGTCTGGTAAGGAGTTCCACAAGTTATGTCAAGAATTGGTAAACTCCCCATCCCCGTGCCCGCTGGTGTGGACATCACGACCGCGCCGGACGGTGAAGTGACCGTGAAAGGTCCCAAAGGCACTCTGATTCGCCGGATGCACCCTGATATCAAGATCGAGCGTGTCGACGGCACCATCAATGTGACGCGACCGACCGACGATGATCGCCACCGCGCTTTGCACGGTTTGACCCGCACGCTGGTCAGCAACATGGTGACAGGCGTCTCAACCGGGTACCGCCGTATTCTCGAAATCGAAGGCGTCGGCTACCGCGCTACCATGGCAGGCACCAATTTGAACCTGGCGCTTGGCTTTTCGCATCCCGTGGTGATTACGCCGCTCCCAGGCGTCTCATTTGAGGCTGGTGTCGATCCTGCAACCCGACGCCAGTTCATCGCGATCATCGGCAGCGACAAGGAAGTAGTCGGCCAGCAGGCCGCCGTTATCCGCAAGCTGCGCCCGCCGGAGCCTTATAAAGGCAAGGGTATCCGCTATCAAGGCGAGATTATCCGTCGCAAGGCCGGTAAGTCAGGCAAGGCAGGCGGCAAGGGCGGTAAGAAGAAGTAAGCCGTTCGCCCACTGCTTAAGAGAGTGGCCCAGCGGCCACAAAGCGTTGTGCAAACAATACTCGCCAGCCTGACGGTTGAAATCGTTAGGCTGTGGCGGGAATAGAGGAAACTCGATCATGGCATTGAAAAACAAGAATGAAACGCGTCAGAAGCGGCATACCCGTGTCCGCAAGCGCGTCAACGGCAGCGAAGAGCGGCCACGGCTGAACGTATACCGCAGCACCAATCATATCTACGCTCAGGTGATTAACGACGAGGAAGGCAAAACTCTTGCCGCGGCGTCCAGCGTAGAAAAGCCGCTAGAGATCAAGACCGGTGGCAACATCGAAGCCGCAAAAAGCGTTGGCGCGGCAATTGCCGAGCGCGCTAAAGCAGCCGGCGTAACAAAAGTGGTGTTTGATCGCGGCGGATATCTTTACCACGGACGTGTCGCCGCATTGGCGGATGCCGCGCGCGAAGCTGGACTGCAGTTTTAAACGAGCAAAAATATTATGGCAATGATTAACCCAGATACGCTTGACCTGCAAGAGCATGTCGTGCGTACCAATAAAGTCCAGAAGACCCATAAGGGCGGACGCACCATGTCGTGGAGCGTTTTGATGGTGGTCGGTGACGGCGATGGCCATGTCGGGGCCGGTATCGGCAAGGCGCGAGCGATTCCAGACGCGATCCGTAAGGGTATCGAAGCGGCGCGCAAAAATTTGGTCGAGGTGCCGATGGTCGGCTCGACGATCCCCCATGAGATCCTGTCGCAAGTTTCCGCGGCTAAAGTGCTGCTTCGCCCAGCTGCCCCTGGTACCGGTGTGGTGGCGGGCGGTGCGGTCCGCGTGATTTTGGAAGCGGCCGGCGTGCGCGACGTTCTGGCGAAGAGCCTCGGCTCCAGCAACCCGATTAACGGGGCCTGGGCGACGCTGGAAGCTCTGCGGCAACTCAAGCGCGTCAGCGAAGTAGCTCGCATGCGCGGCAAGGATGTCCTCGATATCGTTTCCCGGCAGGTCGCTGCCGCTTCCGGAGTCGATTTGGGCTATGTTGCTCCCACCGGCGCGACTCCCGTGCAGACGATTGATCCAGTCGCCAACACCGAAGGAGCAACGACCGGCACCCTAGCGGCCGGCGTGGTCGATTCCGCGCCTGCTACCGGTGAGTCCGCTCCCGAAGTGAATGCCGCCGCTGGTGAGGATACTCGCGGGCAAGCTGCGCCTCTTAGCGCTGATTTGGCGGGCGGCAACGATACTCCGGCGGAGTCCGCCGGTGACATCCCGCCGCGCGGCGAGCGAAGTGGAGACGTTCATGCTTAAAATTACTTTAAAGAAGAGCTTGATCGGCTACGAGAAAAGCCAGAGGCTGACCGCCAACGCGCTTGGCCTCGGCAAAGTCGGCTCTACCGTCATCCAGCCCGACAACGAACCGATTCGCGGCATGGTCTTTAAGATTAAGCACGTGCTTGACGTGCAGCCCGCCGATAGCGGCGTGGCGCAAGGGAAATAACAGCGATGAATCTAAACGATCTTAGGCCAAACGAAGGCGCAACTCACCGCACCAAACGCATCGGGCGCGGCATCGGCTCCGGACATGGCAAAACCTGCGGACGCGGCACCAAGGGCGACCGCGCCCGTGGCGGCGTACGTCCCGGCTTTGAAGGCGGTCAGACGCCTCTGCACCGGCGTCTCCCGCAGCGACGTGGATTCACGCAGCCGTTCAAGAAAGAGTATGCAATTCTCAACCTAGGCGATCTGGAAGTATTCGAGGACGGAACTAATGTCACCCTCGATATCCTCATTGAGCGCCGCTTGGTCGGGGACATCAAAAGCGGCGTCAAAATTCTTGGCAGCGGCGAGTTGACGAAGAAGCTGACCGTGCAGGCGCATCAGTTCTCTAAATCCGCGGCGGAGAAGATATCTTCGCTGGGCGGCTCGACCGAGACGATTTAAGTTACAATAGATTCAGTATCAGCTAAACCAGTGCCCGCGTCGGAGCAAGGATTCATTCTTGCTACCCGCGCGGGCACAAATGTTGATTCTGGAACGGTATTATCAGCTATCCGTAAGCTATTTTAGGTTAACTCGACAACATGGCAACAACTCGACGTATGAATCGACCCGCCGCGCCTTCGGTCGCCACCAATGGCGGCGCGCGCAACGGCGGTGGCAAGGCTGGAGGCAGCGGCAGCAGCACATTCTGGGAATCGCTGCAAGCGGCTTGGACGATCCCCGAGCTGCGCAACCGCATCCTGTTCGTCTTTTACATGTTCGCGGTCTATACCATCGGGCTGCACGTGCCGATTTCCGGTATCAACCACACTGCTTTGAACGCGCTGTTTAACGGTAAAAGCGGCGGCGGTCTTTTGGGGCTGATCGACGTCTTTTCCGGCGGCGCGCTCCGCATGTTTACCGTGTTCGCGATGGGAATTATCCCGTATATCAACGCGAGCATCATTATGCAGCTGCTGACTTTTGCGATTCCGCAGTGGCAAGAGCTGTCGCGTGAAGGCGAGACGGGGCGTCGCCGCATCGCGCAGATTACGCGCTACATGACTGTGGTGCTGGCGTTTATTCAATCCGGCGGTTTATGCTGGATGCTCAGTGGGCAAGGCGTGTTGCCGCACTTAGCATTCGGTACCGTCTTTACCGTTTACCTGCCGACAATGCTCGCGCTTGTCGCCGGAACCTCGTTCCTGATGTGGATCGCCGAGCTAATTACCGAGCATGGCATCGGCAACGGTGTTTCCTTGATTATCTTCGCCAGCATCATGAGCCGCCTGCCGCAGCAAATCGGCGCGGTGGTTCAAGAGGTCAACGCCGGCGCGACCAGCCTGCTGGATGGCATTCTGCTGTTTCTGGCGTTCTTGGGCACTGTGATTGGCACGGTGTTTATGACTCTTGGCCAGCGCCGAGTTCCTATTCAGCACGTCCGGCGCATCGTCGGCAACAAAATGACCCAGGGCGGCACAAGCTACTTGCCATTCCGTGTCGTGGCGGCCGGCGTCATTCCGATTATCTTCGCGGTGTCGATTACGCTGCTCCCGGTCACACTGTCTACCTATATCCCGGATACTGCTCGACTGGCGGGGCTGCCGATAGGGCATTTCTTCA
>CAXSEA010000136.1:0-9804 GCA_964235675.1 uncultured Armatimonadales bacterium
AGCTCATCATCGAGTTCTACTCCCGTTAAGTTTGAGCTTGAGCATCGAATGGGAGCAATCCCGTCGCTGCTCAAGCCAATATGTTGAATTACTGTTTGGCAGCCGCCGGGAGCATGGAAGATCATGCTCCCGGCGGTATCAAGCTGCGTTAAGCTGGGGGCGATGAAAATAGCGGCCCTGGCGGACATGCTGAGGAATCATGACTGATACGACTACAATTCCGGAGATCAAAGCTCTGGAGCAAACCGACGACTACGCGAAGTTCGTCGTCGAACCTCTCGACAGAGGCTATGGGGTGACTCTCGGCAACTCGCTGCGACGCGTGCTTCTCTCGTCTATTCCCGGCGCGGCAGTGACGTCCGTTAAGATCGAAGGTGTGCTGCACGAGTTTTCCACCATCCCAGGCGTCAAAGAAGACACTACTGAGTTGCTGCTCAATGTCAAGAATCTTGCCTTTAAGATTCACGACAATGGAGCCTCCGCTGCGGCATTGGCAGCCGGCACAAGGCCCGAGCCGCGTGTTGCGCATATCGACGTCCATGGTCAAGGTACCGTAACCGGTGCCGACGTGCAATGTCCGCCGGATATGGAGATGGTCAATAGCGATCTCTACCTGGCCACGATCAGCGACGACAACGCGCATCTTTCCATTGAGTTGACCGTCAACAGCGGCAAGGGTTACGTGCTGCCGGAGAAGCAGGATAAATCGCGTCAGGTGATCGGCGAAATTCCTATCGGCGCGGCCTTTACCCCGGTTAAGAAAGTTTCCTACACCGTTGAGGCAACGCGTGTTGGTTTTAAAACCGACTTCGACCGCTTGGTTCTGGAGATTTGGACGAATGGCACGATTGCCCCGGCTGAGTCCCTGGCTCAAGCGGCGCAGACTTTGGAGCGGTTCTTTCATCAGTTCGTGGAAGCGCCTCTCGGCAACATCGCCGCGTTGGCCCAGATGGACGGCGGCGGGGCGCGCAACGGTTTGCCGAACGGCGCGCCGGATGCGCGTATTGAAGAGCTGGACTTCTCGGTGCGTACCTACAACTGCTTGAAGAAAGCAAATGTTCTCACCATCGGAGAGCTTGCGCAGCTGACCGAGAACGATCTCATGCAGATCCGCAACTTCGGCAAAAAGTCTTTGACTGAAGTCAAGGAGAAGCTCGCTCTGCTCGGGCTAAAGCTCACTGGAGACACGGGTGAGCCTGGCGACTACTCCAGCTACGACGACGACGAAGAAACCGATACCGACGAGACTCAGGGAGTCGGCGATATCGGCTCGGGTTTGATCTCCGCCGGCGAAGGCGACGAGGCTGTTCAGGAAGACGACGAAATTTAGGCTTACCGCTGGGTGACCTTGCAGGCGGCATTTTGCCGCCGGAACTAGCAAAAGGAACAGAGAATGCGACATCGAATCGGCGGACGCCAATTTGGCCTTCCCAGCGATCAGCGCCGAGCGCTGCTCAAGGGACTTGTCCGCTCGCTATTGATCTTTCAGAAAATCAAAACCACCGAAACCCGCGCGAAAGACGTCCGGATTCTAGCGGAGCGGCTTATCACGACCGCTCGCCGAGCCGACACTCTTCACTCCAGGCGAATCGCGAATCGGTATCTGACCGACGAAACTTTGGTGCGACACCTGTTTACGGTGATCGCTCCCGAGTTCAAGGAGACGCCCGGTGGCTATACGCGCTTGACCAAAATTGGGCAGCGACGCGGCGATGGCGCGCGCATCGTTATGCTGGAACTTGCCACGGATAAAGAGCTTGGCGTCCCAGTGCTGCCGGCGAAGATTGGTACTCGCCGCCAAGAAAAGACTTGGTAAGCTCGCCGCTCAAGATCGATGCTTGAGTTTATGCGTAAGCTCAAGCTGACGGTTGAGTACGACGGCACCGACTTTGCCGGATTCCAAATGCAAGCCGCTGGAATCCGGACGGTGCAAAGCGTGCTGGGGGACGCGGTTCAGCGTATCAGCGGCGAGCCGGCGGTTATTCATGCCGCGGGCCGCACTGATACCGGGGTGCATGCTCTCGGGCAAGTCGCGCATTTCGCGACTGACTCGCAGATGAGCAGCGACCGATACCAAGCGGCGCTGAACGGAATATTGCCGCGCGATGTCAGCGTTCGAGACGCGCAGTGGGTCGGCGACGATTTCCACGCGCGCTTTTCGGCGATACGGCGAACTTATCTCTATCTGATTCTCAATCGACCGACCCGTTCGGCCATATGGAACAGATACAGCGTTCATGAGCCAAAGCCGCTGAATGTCGGCGCGATGCGGAGCGTTGCCAAGGTACTGACTGGAACGAATGATTTCTCGTCGTTTGCCGGTAGCGGCGGTAATCCGGGATCGTCGTATATACGGCGCGTGGAGCAGTTGCAGGTACGGCGTTCAGGCACGCGCGGCGAGTTGATTCTGATTCGCTGCTCGGCGAACGCTTTTTTGCGGTCGATGGTGCGAAATTTTGTCGGCATGCTGCTTGCTGCGGGACTTGGCGTGATCGATAATGATGGCGCGCAACGAGTTCTGGAAGCAAAAAGCCGCGCGCGGAACCCCTGTAAAACGGCTCCGGCGCGCGGATTGTGCTTGGTTCGGGTAGACTATAACGATTTGCTCGATACCGGCGATTTTGAACAGACGGATATCAACGAAGAGTAAAGATTTTAGGAGATACAAGGTGAAGACGCTCAGCGCAAAACCGAAGGATATGGAGGCGAGCCGCGCCTGGTACGTCATTGACGCGACCGGGGTACCGATGGGCCGTCTCGCCGCCGATGCCGCCCGCTTGCTGCGTGGCAAGCACAAGGCTCAGTTCACGCCGCACGTTGACTGCGGCGATCATGTGATTATCATCAACGCCGCTCGTGTCCGCCTCACTGGCGGCTCGAAGCCGCTTGAGCCGATCTACCATCATACTGGCTACCCCGGTGGCATCCGTGCCATTGCCCGCCAGCGCGAGATCGAGAAATCGCCTGAGAACGCAATGCTCCGCGTTGTGAAAGGCATGCTGCCCCACAATACGCTTGGAACAGCGCTGCTGAAGAAGCTGCGCGTTTACGGCGGCCCTGAGCATCCGCATATCGCGCAAGGCCCCGTCGAGTGGAAGGCTCAGCAATAAAGGAATAAATTATGCCGATACCCCGCGCATCAACCACTTTTTATGGCACCGGCCATCGTAAGAACGCAACGGCCAAAGTTTGGCTTATGCCCGGCACTGGAGTCGTCACGGTGAATACCAAGCCGAGCCGCGACTACTTTGGACGAGCCTCGCTGGATATTCTGGTGCAGCAGCCGTTCAATGTTACCGATACCGCCGGCAAGTACGACGTCCGTGTCTCCGCTTTGGGCGGCGGTATCTCCGGCCAAGCCGGCGCTGTTCGACACGGCATCTCCAAGGCGCTGATCGAGGCCAATCCCGATCTTCGCCCCGTGCTTCGTAAGCTTGGCCTGCTCACCCGCGACCCTCGTGTCAAGGAAAGCAAGAAGTACGGTCGCAAGCGAGCCCGCCGCGCCTTCCAGTTCAGCAAGCGATAATCCGTTTTGCTGGCATAGCTTTCAAGTTAAGCAGCCGAACCCAATTATGGGTTTGGCTGCTTGTTTTTATCAGGCGACGCACACGGCGCGGGGAGCGGAAGCTGGCTCTGGGTGTAAAGTCGGATGCAAGGCATGGGCCAAAATTTCCAGACTCTCCACAAGTCGCGGCCCGGAGCGAGAGAAGTAGGCGTTTCCATCCGTTACATAAACGCGCCCGGCTTTCACGGCAGGCAGATCAGCGTAGCCCGGCTGAGATTTAAGGATGGGGATATCTTGAAGAGAACGCTCGACGTCGAAGCCGCAGAGCGAAATGAACAGCACCTCCGGTTGAGCGTCGATCACTTCCTGCCAGGCCAGTGTCCGTGATGGGCAGTTCGGCTGGCCAAGAACGTCGATGCCGCCGGCGAGCGCGATTAGCTCCGGATTCCAATGGCCGGGACAAAACGGTGGGTCGATCCATTCCAAGAAGCCGACACGCGGGCGCTGCTCGTCTGGGATAGTTTGCGTCCGCTCGGCGACGGCATCCACTCGCTTTTGCAATTCGGCGATAGCGGCTTCAGCGATTTTGCTGCGGCTGCAAGCGTCCCCTACCAGACGCATCGTGTCGAAAACCTCGCCAAGCGTCATAGGTTCCAGGTTCACGATGCGTGGCTGTCCCGGCAATAGGCAAGCGGCGCTTCTGACTTCCGCCTCGGCAACGGCGCAGACGTCGCACAAAGCCTGGGTGACGATTAAATCCGGCTGGAGACGCTCCAGCACCGGCATGTTCAGCGAGTAGAGCGCGGTTTGCGTGGAAAGACGCTCCCGGACCAGTCTGTCGATCTCACGGCTGGAAGCGTCATGGGGAATCAGCGTCGTAGTTACCTTTGGCAGGTCTTTGACGAAAGGCGGGAAGTCACATTCGTGAGTCACGCCGACAAGCTCATCCTGCAGGCCCAAAGCGCAGATGATCTCGGTTGCGCTGGGAAGAAGCGAGACGATCTTCATAGCTTAAGTTGTACCCCGTCGCTTCACTGAGCGGTACAAATACATCATGGCGAAATTTATCACCGTAACCGCAAATCCTGCTGTCGACTGCACGTTTACCATGCCGCGCTTTTCCGCCGGTGAGGTAAACCGGAGCGATAAGCCGGGTGAGATCAGCGCCGGAGGCAAAGGCGTCAACGTCGCAAGGGTGCTTGCCACGTTGTGCGAAGAGCGCGACGAGGTGGTCGCCATCGGCTGCGCCGGGGGAGAGGCAGGCCGCCGGCTAAGACGTTTGTTGGATGCGGAGCGCATCCCGCACGAGTTTGCCGACGTTTCTCCAGTCGAAACTCGTCAGGCGATTATTATCGTGGATACGAGCACTGAGCAGCAAACCGTCGTCAACGAGCCGGGTGCCTTGCTGGGTGCGTCCGTATTCTCCGAGCTGAAAGATATTCTGAAACGGCAGGTGAAAGACGGTGACGCAGTGCTTTTCTGCGGCAGCCTTCCGCCCGGTTTTGCCGTGGATGCGTATGCTGACCTGATCGATGACGCGAAGACGCGCGGAGCGGCTAATATTCTGCTGGATTCGAGCGGCGACGCCCTCAAGCGCGGAGTGCAAGCGGGCCTCGGCATTCTGAAAGTAAATCAATCCGAGTTCGCGAAACTTAAGCTTGATCTTGGCCTGCCCGATTCTATAAGCTTGTTAGAGACGAGGGAATTGCTTGATCTTGACGTGCTGACTGTTACGCTCGGAAAGGGTGGGGCGATGATGGCGATGCGGGGCGATGGTCTTTGGGCAGCGGAAATGCCGCCGATGGATATCGTGAGCGCGGTCGGCAGTGGGGACGCTTTGTCGGCGGGGCTAATCTACTCGTTGACGAAATTCCCGCACGATTCGGAAGCCGCACTGCGTCTCGCCTGCGCTTGCGGCGGCGCGAACGCCCTCAGCATCGGCGCTGGGCAATGCAGCCTGGAACAAATTGAGTCGGTTTCTGGTAAAATCTTAGTCAAGCGTGTCGAATAAGGCGCAGGTGCAGAGCCTCGTTGGCTCGCGCGGCCTATTTGGCGGCGTAGCGGTTTAGTAAACTCATGATGTTCGCAATGATCAGCCCGGTTGATATGGTAGTCGTGGTGGGCGTTGCGCTGGTCGTTTTCGGTCCGAAGAGACTTCCGGAAGTGGCGCGGCAGCTGGGCACGTTCGTGCGCGAAGCGCGCACCATGATGTCGCAGTTCACGGATTCCTTTGAGGGGATGCATCATGATGTCCATTCCATAACTTCGGCTGGGGACAATGTCATGCGCCCGATTTCGCCGGTTGTCGCACCGAAGCTGGTGCCGTTCGATCAGCGAGACTCTTACGCTCCCCCCAGCTTGCAGCCGGACGCCGAGCACAAAATTATGCCTATTGAAGAGTCCGGACCGAGTTTAAGATTAACCGACGTTTCCGCTGACCGAGAAGCGGCCAAGCAAATTGAAGCGGTGGCGGCGGCCCCGCATTTGGAGCAACATCGCGCTGCGGATACGATCACGCAGTCTCAAGAGGCTAACAAGCTATGAATATGGAATTCGCAAATATCTTTGGTATGGGCAATCCCACCGAGATCATGATTATCGCCGGAGTGGTGATTTTGCTTTTCGGGGGCAGCAAAATTGCCGGGTTCGGTAAATCGCTCGGCGACGGCATGAAAGAGTTCAAAAAGGCGACCCGCGAAATGCAGGACGAGGAGCCCAAGCTGGCGACGCCGCAGTCGTCCGCCCCGGCGATGATGGAAAGCGTCCAGCCCGCGGCAATCGGATTGCCCGCGGACGGCACTCCGCATACCGCTGAGGCGGTCGATATCCCTGCCGCTACCGTTGCCACGGCTCACAAGGACTAATCGATTTCCATGGCTATTTTGCGCGATATACTGATGGTCGTTACTTCTATTCTGAGCGTGATGCTGATTGCGATTGTTATGTCGCAGACCACCAAAAGCGAAGGGCTTTCCGGTGGGGCGGGCGGCCAGGTAACCTCGAACTTCAAGGGGAAGCCGGGCATGGACGAGCAGCTGCGCACTTATACGATTTATATCTCGGTTGCCTGGTTCGTTCTCAGCGTGATTACGGCTATCGTCACCAGCAGAATGTAAAGCTGCAATTCAGTAGATTGAAATGCAAAAGGCCTGGATGAACCGCGAACCTCAAAAGGCAGCGCGAATCATCCAGGCCTTATTAATTCAGACTGAGTTTAAGCGGCTTTTCGCTCTGTGGATTCGCTGACCGCGCCTTGGATCATCGTCAAGGTGGGCGACTGGGTGAGCATGTCCGCTTCGATATCAGGCTCGATCTGAGCCGTGCGCGTTATATAAACGTAAAACGAAGCTCCGACGGCAACGTAGCCGAGTATACATGCCCAAATCATAGCGATTCTCCCTTAAATTAATTCTCCCCAATTAATCGGCGAATTATTAATTACTTATACGGGTTTTGATGACCGTTTCTATAGGGCATTCTCTGTAGAACCCTCCTTACAAATCTGCACTATCAGCGGCCTGGGCGTATTCCACGAAGTGAGACCCTAACTACAGCATGTCCGAACATAACCAATCCGAGCAAACGACGCCCTTGCAGCAGCTTCGGCGACACGCGCCGAAAGAGCTTTTCATCAATCGTGAGCTTTCATGGCTGGATTTCAACCAGAGGGTTTTGGAGGAAGCGCGGCTGACGACTCACCCTCTCTTGGAGCGGGTGAAATTTCTGTCGATTGCCTGCTCCAATTTGGATGAGTTTATCATGATCCGCGTCTCGGGTCTTCAGCAACAGGAGCAATCCGGGCATGGCAGCGAAGTTTCCGACGACGGCGCGGGGCCGTCGGAGCAGTTGGCGCTGCTCCGAACGCGCATCTCCGCTATGCAGGAGACGATTGACAAGTTGTGGAAAAGCGATCTCAGCCCCGCGCTAGCCGGGGAAGGGCTTCGGATTCTCGATTACAGCGACTTGAATGCCGATCAGGTCATCCAGATGCGTCGCTACTTCGAGCGGGAAGTGTTTCCTGTTCTTACCCCGCTGGCAATCGATCCTGGGCACCCGTTCCCCCACATCTCGAATCTCAGCATGAACCTCGCTATCATTGTTGGCGATCCAGTGCAGGGCACGCGGTACGCGCGCATGAAAATACCCGGCACGCTGCCGCGTCTTGTTCCGGTCGAAGTGGATAAGCCCAGCGCTAAAAGCGAAAGCGTCAAAAACGGAGATAAGCCACTTGCCAGCAGCGGCAAGAGCAAGGGCGGTAATGCTGCTCGCAAGCATACGGCAACACCTGAAGCCTCGTTCATTTGGCTGGAGCAGGTCGTCGCCGCGAATTTGGATACGCTTTTTACCGGTTTGGAAGTCATCAATAGCTTCGCGTTCCGGGTAACGCGCAACGCGGATATCGAAATTCAAGAGGACGAAGCTTCCGACCTGCTGCGGACTATCGAAGAGGGCATTCGCCAGCGGCATTTCGGGCCGGTGGCGCGTCTGGAATACGACGATCATATGCCGGCCGAGTTGCGTGACCTTTTAGTCGCCAACCTGCTGGCGAATCCGAGCGACGCCGTCGGCGTCCATGAGGCGCTTGGCTTATCCGATTTGATGGAGCTGCTGAAAGTCGATCGGCCCGAGCTGAAAGATCCTCCACTGGTCACGCGGGTGCCTTCCGAGCTTCAGACAGCGGTGGATGAAGGGCGCGGCGACGAGATGTACGCCGCAATCGCGCAGCATGACATTTTCCTGCATCATCCTTACGACTCGTTCCGCCCCGTCATCACGTTTATCGAAAGCGCCGCTCGTGACAAGGCGGTGCAGGCGATCAAGCAGACTCTTTACCGTGTCGGCAGCCGCTCGCCCATTGTGCGCGCGCTTACCCAGGCGCGCGACGACGATACACAAGTCGCTGTTCTGGTGGAGCTGAAGGCGCGGTTCGACGAAGAAAACAATATCGAGTGGGCGCGCGCATTGGAAGATGCCGGTGTGCATGTGGTGTATGGCTTGCTCGGGCTTAAGACGCACTGCAAAATGGCGTTGGTCGTCCGCCGCGAGGCAGGCGGGCTGAAGCGGTATCTGCATCTCGGCACCGGCAACTACAATCCCACGACGGCGCGCATCTATACCGATTTCTCGCTGCTGACCGCGAATGAAGATCTGGCGGCGGACGTTTCCGACCTGTTCAATTTGCTGACCGGCTACTCAAGGCAGATCACGTACCGCAAGCTGCTAGTTGCTCCCGTCAACATGCGTGAGCGTCTTTTGGCTCTGATTGCGCACGAGGCGAAATGCGCGAAGCAAGGCAAGCCGTCGCGTCTGCTGTTCAAGATGAACGCTCTGGTTGACCGGGAGATTATCGAGGCCCTCTACAGCGCGTCCCAGGCGGGTGTTCCCGTGGATTTGATCGTTCGCGGTACCTGCTGCCTGCGGCCTGGGGTCAAGGGAATGTCGGAGACGATTCAAGTGGTGTCGGTGATTGGCCGTTTCCTAGAGCACAGCCGCGCATACTACTTCCACAACGGCGGCTCCGAAGCGCACGTCGCCAGCCACACTGCCCGCGCCAAGCCAACGGATGAGGGTGACGGCGACTCGAAGCGCACCGCGAAATCCAGCCATGAGCCCGTGGACGCGCTACCGATGTTGTACGTCGGCAGCGCGGATCTCATGCCGCGCAATTTAGACCGGCGCGTGGAGATTCTGTTTCCGATAGAGGACGCAGACTTACGCCAGACGATTTTCACCGAGATACTGGAATTGACCTTGCGGGACACGGCAAAGGCATGGCATCTGCACTCCGACGGCAGTTGGCGGCGTGTCGAACTCGGCAAGCGCGACGAGGCTGCGTTCAGCGCGCAAGATCATTTTTTGGCCGTTCGCCGCGAGCGGGCCAATATCGCCGCCGCTAAGATAGGCGATCCGACGTTTACCCCTGCGTCGATTTACCCGCCCCTGCCCGTATAGAAAGGGATCAAGGCCCCTTGACGCGCGGCAACTCGTCTGAGACAATAAACAAAAGCCGGCATAGCCTCAAATGCCTTAGCCGCCAGTGAGAATTGCATCGATAGCCGCTTGGATGCTCCGAATGATTTCATCGCCCTGTTTGGCCGAGGAAGGCGCTGCGAGCCAGCGTATGACGAGCCGAGTGTGATTCGGCCCGAGCGGCAGGGCGTCAAAAGCGAGCCGGGTGAGATCGGTATTGGGCGTAATCGTCAGCTCCACCAAAGCCGAGCGCGTCGCTGTGTTTACGTCACCATGCAAAATGATGCGCCGTATGCCGCAAATCGGCTGCAAAGAAGTCAGGCCAGCGA
>CAXSEA010000137.1:0-9790 GCA_964235675.1 uncultured Armatimonadales bacterium
CCCGACCGCGAAGAGCCGCTCGCTTTAAGCGTGCCAGCGCCTGAATTGTGCGCGTTCGCGGTAGACACCGGCAACGAGGACTCCGGCAGCGCTCTGATACGGTATTCCAGCGGCATGCATGTCAGCTATAGCCAGAACTTCTACGCTCGGGGCAAATCGGCGACGCGCGGGGCGAGGCTGATCGGCTACAAAGGCGAAATCGAGTTCGACTGGTTCACCAATACGCTGCACGTGTACCATCACTTGAAAGCCTCGCACCAGGTGGAGACGCATACCTTCGAGCCGAACGAGGACCATGGCGGTGGCGATACGCAGCTGGCTCGCAACTTCGTGGAAGTCTGCGCCGGCGAGAGCGATTCGCTCTCGCCGCTCAGCGCGGGATTGCTGAACGGCCTGATGTGCTTGCAGGCGCGGGAGTCGGCGCTGACCCACCAGTTTCAGGAGATCACGCCGCTGCTGCTCAAGGCGTCGGGCGAGCCCGCGAGCCTGGTGCGTCTGCCGCTGGACAATTATCTACCGGCAAGCCGGTCCAACGGATTCGCGGATGACAAGGTGCGTGCCTAAAACCTCCGACGTCGGCTGCCCGCCCGCGATCACGGCGATCAAGCAGTTGACCGCCGCTCTGGCGACGCTTGGAATATCGACGGCGACCGTGGTCAGCGGAGGATTGACATGCGCGGCAAGCTCAATATTGTCGTGGCCGATCACGGAGATATCGCCGGGAACGCTCAGGCCCATTTGCTGGGCGGTCTGGACGACCGCATTCGCCAGGATATCGGTTCGGGCGAAGAACGCGGTGGGCGGAACGGATCGCTTGAGCAGCCCGGCGGCGGCTTGCGCTCCGGCTTCGGCGGCTGCGCCGGCTTCGACGATATAATCCGGGTTCCAAGGCAAGCCGATCTCGGCCATGATCGACGGTAGCGCGTTCGAGACGGCCGCGCCGGGCTGGCCGCTGCCGATATAGGCAATCCGCTCATGGCCGTGCGCGGACAACAGGGACAAGGCTTCGCGAACACCGGTCAAATGGTCCAAACGGACGCTGGGAACAAGCGAGACGGGAGTAGCGCTGGCGTCCATAATCACGACCGAGGGAATGCGTCCCGACGACGTCAGTAAATTAATCTCGGCTTCGGTGGTTTCCTGGCCAGCGACGATGATGAGGCCGTCCACCGCCTTGAGCTCGGACGAGCCGCGGCGCTGGGTGCCGAGGTGCAGCAGCAGATCGTAGCCGTGCTCCCCGGCGGCGGACTCGATGGCGCGGGCAAGCTCGATCAAGTAGCCGTCGGACAAAATATGCGTGTTGCAGGGGCACTCGAGCTGGAACAGATTCGTGACGCCCGTAACGAGGCGGCGGGCGTTGGCGTTCGGCGTAAAGCCCAGCTCCTGAGCCTTGCTTAAAACAAGCTGCCTGGTCTTGCCGCTGACTTCGGGACGGTCGTTCAGGGCGCGGGAAACAGTCCCGATGCTGAGGTTCAGTTCTTTGGCAAACTCGACGATGTTCATTAAAATTTATTGCCGGTGTTCCGTCAGGCAAGCACATTCTACCAGCGTGACAAAGTTGCAAGCCACAAGAGAATTCAAACAAGCAGCGTAAACTCCCCTCCATTTCTATAGAGGGTGTAAAAAAACTCGCAGAGACCTATCCGGCCTTTCAGGCCACCTTCCCTAAAGGGAAGGACTTAAGATCAGTGTTATGTGTGCGGCTAGTCCTTCCCTTTAGGGAAGGTGGCCTGAAAGGCCGGATAGGTCCGTGGAGCGAGAACACAAGAGAAACTTAGGAATAAGCGTATGACTTACCGCGTAGCGATTATGGGAGCGGGCACGATGGGCGGCTACCACGCCAAGCAGTGGGCCAAAATCGAGCAGGCGGAGCTGGTCGGCGTGCTCGATAGCCGCCCCGCGCGCGGCGAGCGAATCGGCGTGCCCGCTTACACCGACTGGAGCGCGATGCTGTCGGAAGCGAAGCCGGACATCATTGATATCTGCGTTCCCACGCCTTACCACCGCGAGTATGTCGAGAAAGCCGCTTCGGCCGGTAAAGCCATTCTGGTGGAAAAGCCGCTCGCCCGCAGTGTCGAGGATTGCGACGCGATGATCGATGCGGTCGAAAAAGCGGGCGTGCCCGCGATGTCGGCGAACGTCCTGCGCTACTTCCCCGAGTACGCCGCCGCGAAGCGTCTGGTGGACGAAGGCGCGGTTGGCACGCCGGTGACGATCCGCACGGCGCGGATGGCTGGGTTTCCCAATACCGGCTACGAAGACAACTGGTACGCCGACTCGTCCCGCAGCGGCGGGCTGGTGCTGGACCTCATTCTGCACGATTTCGACTGGATGCTCTGGACTTTCGGCCCGGTCAGCCGTGTCTACGCCCAGGGCCTGATCGGCAGCCCGCTGTTTGCCTCGCCCCTCGATTACGCCCTGGTCACGCTCCGCTTCGCCTCGGGCGCGGTCGGCCATGTCACCGGGTCCTGGTCGCATCCGGGCGGCTTCCGAACCACGCTGGAGATCGCGGGCGACGGCGGCATTATCGAGCACGATTCCGCCAAAACCGCCCCGCTGCACACGGCCCTGCGCCAAAAGGGAGTGGGCACCAGCGGCATCGCCGTGCCCGAAAGCCCGATGTACCCCAGCGACGATCCCTATTTCCAGGAAATCAAAGCCTTTGTGAATGCTCTCGAAACCGACACCGTACCGCCGATTACCCTGCAAGAAGCAAGAGAGTCCGCCCGCCTCGCGCTCGCCGCGATTGAGTCGATTGAAACCGGAAAGGTTGTGACACTGGCATGAGCGTCCCCGCCCAAAAGAAACTGCGCGTCGGCATTCTCTCGATGGCGCACATGCACTCGCAATCCTATGCGTCCGCGCTGGCAGCGCATCCCGGCGTTGAGTTCGTCGGCATCGCCGACGCCGACGCCGACCGTGGCCGAGCAGCAGCCATCGCATACGCCACTTCCTATTTCGAGACCTCCGAGGCTTTCCTGCGGCAAGGCCTGGACGGGGTTATCGTCACCAGCGAGAACGTCTACCACCGCGCCCATGTCGAGGCGGCTGCGAAAGCCGGAGCGCGCGCGATTCTGTGCGAGAAGCCGATTGCCACCACGCTGGAAGACGCCCGCGCCATGATCGACGTGTGCGACGCCGTCGGCGCGAAGCTCGCCATCGCTTTTCCCTGCCGCTATTCGCCCGCGTTCCAGCGTCTGCGCGAGCAGGTGCGGGAGAAAGCTATCGGCGACATTATCGCCATTCGCGGCACCAACCACGGCAAAATGCCCGGCGGCTGGTTCATTGACAGGAGCTTGTCCGGCGGCGGCGCGGTGCTCGACCATACCGTCCACGTCGCCGACCTCAACCGCTGGCTGCTCGGCGCGGAGGCGGAAACGGTCTACGCCGAAATCGGCAACGGCTTCTACCATCAAGACTTCGACGACACCGGCTTTTTGAGCATCCGCTATGCCAATGGCGTTTTCGCCACGCTCGACACCAGCTGGTCGCGCCCCAAAACCTACCCTACGTGGGGCGACGTCACCCTGCAAGTGGTCGGCACCGGCGGCGTGCTGGACCTGGATATGTTCGCGCAAAGCGTCACGCGCTATGATTCCGCCTCCGGGCAGCCGTCGTGGGTAGGGTGGGGCAGCAACACGGACGCGGGCCTGGTCGCCGACTTCCTGAAGCTAGCCGCAGGGCAGCCCGCCCACGATCTCGCCACTGGCGAGGACGGCCTGCGCGCGCTTTCGGTCGCGCTGGCCGCCTACGAATCGTCCACGCAAGGCGAGCCGGTCGCGGTCGCCGCATAAAATTTTGAAGTTTGCTAGTTGAGGAGAAATGACTGCATGAAGCGAATGAATCCAGGTTTATGGCTGGCTGCCGGTTTAACCGGCGCTCTGACGGGAGTGTCCGCGCCCCCCGCGTCCGCGCAGATCCAGCATATGGCGGTGCCGTCGTATTTCTATCCCGGCCCAATCTGGACCACCCTGGACGCCGCCGCGCCGACTGTCGGTCTGGCGATCATCAATCCGAACAGCGGCCCCGGCACTTCCGCTAACCCGGACTATGTCAAGCAGGTGAAGGAATCAAAGGCGCATGGCGTGAAGGTGATTGCCTACATTCACACCAGCTACGGCAAGCGTCCTTTCGCCGAAGTTAAATCCGAGGTTCAGAAGTATGCCGCCTGGTACCACGTGGATGGCATCTTTTTCGACGAATCGGCGAGCGGCGCGGACATGCTGCCGTACTACAAAAAATGCCACGACGCCGTCCACGCCCTGATTCCCGCCGCCACAATCGTCCTGAATCCGGGAACCACCTGCGCCGAGGGGTATATGAATGTCAGCGACATCATCTGCACCTGGGAGACCGAGGAGCCGGACTACCTCAATAAATTCCAAGCTCCGGCTTGGACGGCGAAATACCCCGCCGGACGCATCTGGCATATCGTGTTAAACGTGCCCGAATCCGATCTGCCGAAAGTGCTCGCGCTCACTAAAAGTCGGCACGCCGGTTGGGTGTATGTCACCTCGCTCACCGAGAAGAGCAATGCCAATCCCTACGGCAAGCTGCCCGATTCATCTTATTGGGCGACCGAGATCAAGACTCTCGCGTCAAAATAAGCTGACAACGAATAGCGCGGAGTTAGGAACGAAATCGTGTACTCGCCACTCGGACTAACGCGGCTGAAAAGCGGCGAAATCATGAATATCGGGGTTTTGGACGCGCCTGACGCCGTGTGGCGAGGATGCTTCAGCAGGTTCCTCGCGCACAAAGGAAGCGACTGGCTGCCCCAAATCGAGCTGGCTCTCAGCGAGCCGCTGGATGGTTTGCAGACCTGGTTCTATACCGGTATGATTGAGGATGAGCTGGCCTGCCAGACGATGATTACAGGCAACGGCTCGTCCGCCGCGCTGATTAGCCACGTGTATACCGCGCCCCAGCATCGCCGGAAAGGCGCGATTCACGCGCTGCTCGGAGCGCTCATGGACGAATGCCGCCCCTGGTTCCAATGTATCACGCTCGGCGCGGAGTACGGTTCGCCTGCCTACAAAATCTACGAGTCGCTGGGCTACAAAAGCGTCGAGCCGGGGCGCGGCGAGATGGTCTGGAGCGCGGACGGCCAGTGGAGCTTCCCGCCCGCGCTTCAGCCTAACGTCGATATATCCGTGCACCCGGCAAAATGGGAGCAGTGGCCGTCCTGGAACCTGCTTGCCTTCCAGCCCGACGCGGATGATGCGAGCCAGCCCCGCAGCGCGGCGCTGGGCTTGTACGGCCAGGGCAGCATTGAGCTGGAATTTATCAAGCTGCAGTTCCGTAGGAAAATCGATCCGGGAATGCAAGCTTATACGCTGACATCCGGCTCCGCGCCGGATCTGGGATGGGCCATTCTTGCGCGGGGCAACGACACGCCCACCGGCGAATGGATTCTCGATCTTCATGCGCATCCGAGCGCGCGCCATCATCTGTCGAAGTTGGCGCACGCTATCCAATTCCCGGATGCTCCCGTCTCGTGCCTGATGGAAAGCCGGAATCTCAAAAGCGATAAAGCGGCTGCACTCATCGAATTGGGGTTCAGCGCCGATGCCGAGCCCGTGCAGTGGCGGGACTCGTCGGGGCGGACGCGCGACGTTTGCAAATTAGTCAGGCGCTAGGCGGCGGCGGTCAAATAAACGCGATGAAAAAAAGCTTAATCGGCTACTCGTTTATCGGCTTATGGCTGGTCGGCTTTCTGGTGTTCACGCTGTATCCGTTTTTGGCGAGCGTCTATCTGTCGTTCACGCGCTACAACATCGTCCAGCCGCCGGTCTGGGTGGGAGCGGTCAATTACGCGACTCTGCTGCACAAAGACCCGCTGTTCTGGAAATCCCTGGGCGTCACCTGCCGCTTCGCGATTCTATCGGTGCCGCTCGGGATTGTCGCGGGTGTCGCGCTGGCGCTGCTGCTCAACCTCAATATCCGGGGCATCGGTATTTACCGCACGATCTTTTTCGTCCCATCCATCGTGCCGACAGTCGCCAGTTCCGCCGTGTTCCTATGGCTGCTGAATCCCGACACCGGCCTCATCAACCGCGTCCTGCGCGGCTTCGGAATCACCGGCCCGAACTGGCTGCAGGACACCCATACCGCGATGTGGAGCCTGGTCATGCTCTCGCTCTGGGGCGTCGGCGGCAGCATGGTCATTTATTTAGCGGGCCTCAAGGATATCCCGGCGTATCTTTATGAAGCGGCCATTATCGACGGTGCCTCGCCGTTGCAGCGGCTTCAGCATATCACGCTGCCGATGCTGTCGCCGGTGATATTCTTCAACCTGATTATGGGCGTGATCGCCGTCTTCCAGTATTTCACGCAACCCTATATCATGACCCCCACCGGCGGCCCGGAAGATACCACCCACTTCTACGCGGTCTATATCTTCGAGCAAGCATGGCGCTACCTGAACATGGGCTATGCCAGCGCGATGGGGTGGGTGCTGTTTCTGATTATCATGGCGATTACCGGCGTGCTGTTTATCACGCAGCGAAAATGGGTGCACTATGGCGCTTGATAATAAAACCGCGAGCGATGTCGGTCGCGAGCGGCTGGTTTGGGCCGGGCGCATTCTGGCGGCAATCGCCGCGCTGGCCGCGTTCGTCTGGCTCTGCATTCCCAGCTCGATCTACACCGCCGAAGCCAAGCCCAGACCCGTGCACAAGCGCATCCCGGTCTATTACTGGCACATGTGGGGAGCCGAATGGCTGCCGGTGATGAACCATGTCTGCGACGAATTCAACGCCAGCCAGGACAAGTACGAAGTGATTCCCCTGCAAGTGCCGCAGGCCGAGGGCGATCAGAAGTTCCTGCTTTCGGTCGCCGGCGGCAGCCCGCCTGACGTGATGGTGCAGTGGACTCCGGCGATCAGCGCCTGGGCGCAATCGGGCATCTTGCAGCCGCTCGACACCCGCATGACGCCGCGGGAGCGCAGCTTCTTTGAGAACGACACGTTCCCGGCAATCCACGAGAGCGGCCTCTACAAAGGCCGTCTCTACGGCTTGAACCTGAACTACGACGTCTACGCCTGCTACTATCGGCCCGAGCAATGGCGCGAAGCAGGGCTCGACCCCGATCATTTTCCAACCACCCTGGACGCATTGAGCGAAGACGGCAACAAGCTCACCCAGATCGACCCGTCGGGCCGGATCGCGCGGCTCGGATTCCTGCCGCAGACTTTTACGCAGTACGTTCCGTCGTTCGGCGGCAAGTTCTACGATCCCGCCACCCAGCAGGTGGTTTTGGACACGCCGGAGCAGGAGCGCGCGCTCTCCTATATTGTCGATCAGCACAAAAAAACCGGGTTCAGCCGGGTGATCCAGTTCCTGGCGGGACTCGGCTCGGAGCAGGGCGCGACCTGGCCTTTTATCACCGGTCAGCAGGCGGTCGTCCTGGACGGCGAATGGCGCGTCCTGCAAATGAAAAAATACGCGCCGAATATCGACTACCGGGTCGCCCCGCTGCCCCCGGCCTCGGTCGGCGGCGTGCCGCTGGCGAGCTACTCGGCCAACAGCTACCTGACCATCCCCACCGGAGCCAAGCATCCTGACGGCGCTTGGGCGTTTATAAAGTTCTGGAGCGGCCTCGACAACCCATCGGCGTCGGCGAAGTTCAACGTCTCGTTCGGCTGGCTTCCCAGCTCCCCGCAGATGGCGAACTCGCCCGATTACCAGAAGTTTTTGCGCGACTATCCGCAGTACAAAACGTTCGTTGAGCTGGCCGCAAGCAAGAACATCGTCTCGCTGCCGCCCGTGCCCTACTCGGTCTATCTCCAGGACAAGCTCACCAGCGACGACGACCTCGCGGAGCGCGGCGCATTGGGCGCTCCCGCAACCCTCGCGCTGCTGAAATCGCAGATCGCCGAGGAAGTCCGCCAGCGCAGGGAGCTTGGCTATGATCAATAACCCGGCCGCCGAAACGATGCTCGCCCAGGAACCTATTTCCGTTTGGCGCGGATTGCTGCAAGGCAAGCGCAAATCCCTGACCGGCCTCACCGGCCCGCAGCGAGTCGCCGCGCACGCCGCGCTGATCGCGTTATGCATCCCGGCGCTGATTCCGCTGCTCTGGATGCTGGCGACGTCGCTGAAAACCGACACCCAGGTATTCGCCACCGGCTCCAGCCTGGCCAGCCTCCTGCCGCACCCCATCCAGTGGGCCAATTACTCGGGCGCGGTCCATGAGGTGCCGTTCGGCGTGTATCTCAAAAACACGCTGCTGCTGTGCGTCGTGACCGTGGCGGGAAGCGTCATCTCCAGTGCCATCGTCGCCTACGGCTTCGCCAAGATGGAGTTCAAAGGCAAAGCCGCTTTGTTCTTGTTGATGATTTCCACCATGGCCCTGCCGCAGCAGGTAACCATGGTGCCGGTGTTCTCGCTGTTTCGCTGGCTGCACTGGTACGGCACCTACGCGCCTCTGATGGTGCCCGCTTTTTTCGGCGCGCCGTTCTACATCTTCCTGCTCACGCAGTTTTACCGCAATTTGCCCGGCGACCTGGCGGAAGCGGCCCGCATCGACGGCGCGGGCGAGTGGCGCATCTTTTTACAGGTGATGCTGCCCCTCAGCAAGCCCGCGCTGGTTACCTGCGCCTTGTTCCAGTTTTTGGGCACCTGGAACGACTTCTTCGGCCCGCTCCTGTACATTAACAATCCGGCGAGGTACACGCTAGCATATGGTTTGCAGCAGTTCGTCAGCATCCACGGCGCGGAGTGGACACGCCTGATGGCGGCGTCCACCCTGTTCGTGCTGCCGATTATCATTCTGTTCTTTTTAGCGCAGAAAACATTTATTCAAGGCGTCGCGACCACTGGAGGAAAGAATTAGGATGACCGCGTTCGATTCAACTACGGCGTCAGTGGAGACGCCAATGAACGGAATTTCGGCACTCACGCTTGAAACGGCGGCGGGCACTCTGCTGCCGGTATTTATCGGCTCAAACTACGCCGACATTTGCGGCGAAGTCGCCCGTCAAATCGCGCGCGTGGCGCGGGAGCGGCGCAACGCTGTTCTAGGCCTCGCGACCGGCTCGACGCCCATTGGAGTTTACGACGCACTGATACGCCTCGCCGCCTCCGGCGCAGCCGATTTGTCCGCCGCCCGCAGCTTCAATCTCGACGAGTACTATCCGATGGAAGCTGACTCGCCGCAGTCGTATCATACGTTCATGCGCCGGCATCTATTCGACCAGGTGCCCTGGGGTCACTGGCATGTGCCAAGCGGCAGAGACCGCCCCAGAGAGATAATCGAAGCCGATTGCCGCGCCTACGAGGCCGCGATTCAAAGCGCGGGCGGAATCGATCTGCAGCTGCTCGGCATCGGACGCACCGGCCACATCGGCTTCAACGAGCCCGGCAGCGCGCGGGACTCGCGCACCCGCCTCGTCGATCTCAGCGCCGCCACCCGCGAGGATGCCGCCCAAAATTTTGGCGGCCTGGAGCAGACGCCTCACCAAGCGGTCAGCATGGGGCTGGGAACAATCTTGGAAGCGCGCCGAATACTTCTGATGGCGAGAGGCGCGTCAAAAGCCGGAATCGTGCGCCGCGCGTTTTTAGAGCCGCCGACCACCGACCTGCCAGCCTCGCTGCTGCAACAGCACCCCGGCACGGCCCTTTACCTCGACACCGCCGCCGCCAGCGATCTGTTTTTAACCGAGGATTAGAAGAAGCCCATTCGGCCTTTCAGGCCACCTTCCCGGTAGGGAAGGAAATATAAGATGGCGCTGGATTTAAAACGTCCTAGAATATGGCCGTAGACTTTTCCTTCCCGACCGGGAAGGTGG
>CAXSEA010000138.1:0-9684 GCA_964235675.1 uncultured Armatimonadales bacterium
TCCTGCAAAACGGTTTTCGGCTTCGCTCCAACGAAGGCAGGCAGGCGAATTTCGTTGACGATTTCGCATGCGTACCCGTATAGTATAGTTATATAACTTCGACTTATTTTTTCGACCGAGAAAGAAGCTTATGCGCCCTGGAAGGCCACCTGCACTCATCATTTCCGCGCTTTGCGCGGCATTTTCCACAACTCTGGCACTGACGAGCGTGACCGAGTCCCGCGCCGCCGAAGCCGGGCATCATTCGCACCGCCATCACCGCGCCGATGCTGGCGCTTCTACTGCCGCACCGGCATCGTCGCCGTCTCACGGGCACCATGTCCGCGCCCTGCTCGCCAAGCTCAAGGAGCAGGAGGCGCAGCTCTATGCGTTGCGGCACGAGCGCAATGTCTTGTCGATGCGCACCAAGCACCTGGCAAAGCAGCTTTCCAAGCACAAGCGATCCCGACGCGTGGATGCCGACGCGGAAGCCGAAAATATCAATTCCGCGCCCGAATCATCCGCGCACCAGCGCCGCCTGCGCAAGCTGCATGTCGCCGCTCTTGAAGCCCAGCAGGCGCACGAGGCTCATGTCGCCACGCTGCGCCAGGCCGAAGCCGAGCACAACCAGCATCTGGCGGCGCTGAAATCGCAGCACCTCCAGCATCTCGCCGCCGCGAAGGCCCAGCATGAGGTGCGTGTCGCCGCCCTGCAAGCGCACGAGGACAAACTGCGCGAGCAGAAAATCGCCGCTCAGGAAGCCCAGCGCGAGCTGCATTCGGATAAGCCCAACCCGATTGTCGATGTCGCCTCGGGCACCCGCCTGCCGATCTGGCAGGGTAACGCCTACGCCGCGCAAGTACCGGTTAAGGTAGTCACGGTCAACCTCAACGATCCCAAGGTGAAAGTCAGCGCTCTGCTCGCCCGCGACGGCATCGGCACGTCCGAGCCGTTCACGCAGATGATCGACCGCGCCCATCCCAACGTCGCGGTCACCGGCACTTTCTTCTCGCTCGACAACCTGCGCCCCGTCGGCGATATCGTCATCGATGGCTCCCTCGCCTACTTCGGCGGCATGGGCACCGCGCTCGCGATCACTCCCGGCAACCGCGCCGACATGATTACGCTGCCCTACGGCCATCATCATAACTGGTCGGGCTACGATACCGTGGTCGCCTGCGGCCCGCGCCTTCTCAGCGATGGAGCCATCACGCTCGACCCGCACATGGAGCATTTCAAAGACCACCATATGCTCGCGCCCAACAGCCGCATCGCCGTCGGAATCACCGGCCACAACCAACTGATTTTCGCCATGACCCGCGACCCGATCTATCTGGGCCGCCTCGCCAAAGTGATGCGCTCCCTCGGCTGCAAGGAAGCGATGAACCTCGACGCCGGCACGAGCACCGGATTCTACTGCAACGGCAATCTCATGGCCCGCCCCGGCCGACGCTTGACCAACGCCATCGTCGTCTACGCCAACCGCAAATCCGACCGGGTAGACGACAACGACACCGCTTCGATTCGCAAACGAGCCCCGCAGCATATCGCCGCCGCGCGCGTCACCCTCGCCGCGCATTCTACAGAACATGTCCGTGTTGAAACCGTCGCTTATATGCAGGCGCGGCATCCTGGACGGTAATTGCAAAGCCCCAGATTGCTCTCAAGCCGCATGGCCTTTTTTCACAGCCCGAATCGCCGGCGCGATTCGGGTCGTTTTATTGAGACCAAAAATAACCGCACGGCTTTGGAGCCACTAGAAACGCCGCTAAGGCATGCTGATAGTAACTGTCTTAGCTCCGCTCGCCTCCGGCATGGCAATCCGTTTTGTGACGGTATGGCCGTGCGCGTCGGCCACGCGGATCAGGTAATCGCCGTAAAAGGCGTGAACCGTGTAGCCGCCCGCGCTGCCGGTCGTGCCGGATGCGTCGGTCCACCAGTCGTGCTTGACGAGCGTCGCTAATCGCTCGTAAGCGGGCTTAGGGGACATGTCGCCGCGCAGCAATCCGGCGGGCGCCCCCAGCCACGCTCCCCGGTCGCTGAAATCCCACCAGGTGATCGCGTGAACATCGGGGTTGCTGAAAAGCACCGTGTAGAATTGAGCCACATAATCGGCTTGAGCCGCTTCGCCGCCGGGAGTAGACGGCCAATCGGTCGCGGGCGGGCCGCTGTAGTCCAGCGCGTGCGGCGTGAGATTGCTGAGTACGGTGGTTTCGGTAAAATGAATTGGGATGCCGAACTGCGAGAAACGCTCGCAAGTATCCCAAACTTTATTCATCGACCATGTACCGGCATGCATGTGAGACTGGATGCCGATTGCATCGGGCAGGCTGCCGCGCGCTTTCAACGCTTGGAACAGGTTGGCGTAGTTTTGATCGGTGGTGAAGTCGTTCACGATAAACCGGTCGGACGGCGCGCCTTCCGCTTTCGCCGCGCTCCTCGCCCAGCCGAGCACGGTCGATGCCACTCCGGCGGCTCCGTCCCGCGCCACCCAAGCGGTTTCCCCGTTGGCGGGCGTGTACATGGGAGCGGTGATTGTCTCGTTGATGACGTCATAGTAGTTCGTCAGGCCGCTCATGTTATCGACGATGTCGTCGACTCGCTTATGGAGTAGGGGAATTGCCTCGTCGGGCGTGTTGGGTGCCCAAGCGGGGTAGACCTGCTGCCAGACGAGCGGATGCGCCTTGGTGGCGATTCCGTGCTGCTCGCACCACTGCGCCATCCAGGTGAGGCGGGCAAAGTCCGGATGATCGGGCTGCGGCTCGAAGGCTCCCCAGTAGAACGGCAAAGTGGCGTAGTTAAACAACGCGGCAAACCGGCTGCGATACTCCTGCTGCAATTTTAGCTCGCCCGTGGAAGCGTTGCCGGAGTCAATATCGCTCAGGCCGAAGATATTGCAGCCGAACAGAAACGCGTGCCGCTGCATCTGTACGGCGACCCGCGCGTTGGGAATCGGCCTGCCGCGGTTATCGACGACGCGCACTCTCAGGTCGGCCATGCGGTACTGACTGATGCGCGCTTGAATGGCTGCCGGGGTAAGCGCGGCCTGGTCGCGGGCAACTGTGGGGTCGAGGCCCAAATCCTGCACTTCGATATCCGCGAACTCGACGGTACCCGGCTGCAAACCCACCTGCAGCCGCGCGGCGTCCACGTTTGCGGCGATATCGGCGCTGTCGGCGGTGAAGCTGTACGCTTTCCATCCGGAAGTCAGCTTGATATCGCTGCCGATGATTCCAGGGTACGGGGCTGAGTCCTGCTCGATTACCGCGCGCAGCAGATGGGGCGTGGCCGATCTCGCCCAAAATTGGTACCGCAGTAGATGGTTGGCAGGAACCGGCGCGGTAATCGTCTGTGTCAGCTGGATATTGTAAATCGTCTGCGCGGGCGTATTGACGGCGACTTGAAGGATACGCGCTAAATGCCCCTCCGGACCAGCGGCGCGGACGGTGCTCAAGTTCGCGCTGCCGATTGTCGGCTGCAGGACGGACCAATCGTCGCTGTCGATCAGGTTTGCCGCATCAGAAACGGCTGTGGCGGAACTTGGCTGACGAGGCGCAGCGGCGCAGGGGAGGGTGATCGCGGCTATCCCGCTCAGGGCCGCCGCTAATAACAGCGTTCCGACAAGACATGGCCTCTTCAGTATGGACATAAACCGGCAACCCTCCCCATGCTGATGCTAATTGTTGTGCTGCGGTTATCGCGCGGTAAGAGGCAATGCCGTTTCTTCGTGCGTCGGCGTCGCGTGCATTTGCCGCCCCGGAGCGTAGCGGTCAACCATCCAGGCGCAGAAATCGGCGTACTGGTTCACGTCGCGCGGCGGGCTGGTGTGGTGCGGATCCAAACCGAGATGCTCGGGAGTGAAGCAAAAAGTCGCGGTGACGTTGAAGTCCTCGAGCGCCGCCATCTGCCGGTCGAACCAATCCAAAGCGTCCGGGCGAAAGCTGTCGGCCCAGCTGAGGCCGGTGCGGATGTAGGTGACGCCTAGATCTTTCAGTCGGCGGACGGCGTCGTCGAGGCGATGGTCCTGGTAGTGGAACCACTGGCAGATGCCTATCTCGGGCGCGTAGTTGTGGAAATGCTTGTAGGCCAGCTTCTCGGTACCGTCCTCTCGGACCAGCCCGAGATAAAAATGCCGATAGTAGGACGAGCCTTCCGCCTCGCGGTGGCGGGTGGTGGCGGGCCAGGAGCGGGGCAGATCGTACAAGCTGTACCAATGGACGCGCGGAGCGACGCCGCGCAGCTTTTCGGCGGTGCGGATCAGACCGAACTCCTGCACCTCTTCCGCGCCGAAGGTCGAGACACCCACCTCCGAAACCCAGACGGGCTTGCCTTGCGACACGGCCTTGATCTCCGCGACCTTGTCCGGCCACTCGTTGATCTGCCAGTGGTTCCAGTCCAGCGGGAAGCCGTGCACGGCGAGAACGTCGAGCGAGTCCAGCACGTCGCTCTCAGCCAGCTTGCCGATCCAGGCGGCGTCAATCGGCGACATGCCTCCTAGCACCTTCGGCAAAGCCGGGTTCATGCTGGCGACCGCACCCGAGGCGGCTTTAATCATCTCGCCGAAGATGTGCCAATCGGGGTCGTAGCCCTCGAAGTTCCAATGCGACTTATTGTTCGGCTCATTCCAGAACATGATGGAGTCGAGCATGGCTTACGCGTCCGCCTCCCGCTCTTTTTGCTGATCCAGATGCTCCGCTGGGGCAGGGGGATAGACGGCGAACGGGAAATCCGGCGCCCATTCCAGCTCTTGGCGGCGGCAAACGTACACTTCCGCCTCGGGATGCGATTCGATCGCAAATCCGGCGCTCCGCAGCATCGCCTCGGTGCAGGCGCGGTTCGGCACCCACCAGTTGGTTTCGTCGTTGGAGTATTTCTTTTCGACGAACGACAAATGCGGATAAGCCGGATCGTCGAAGATAGCCGTCTCGGTGAACAGATAATCGGGATCGGCCGGGAAATCCGCCCTGCTGCCGCGCTGCATCGACTGAAAGATCAGAACGTCTTTCGCCACCGTGTCGTGGATAATATCTAGCGCGAGCAATGGATGGCGCAGGTGGTAAAGCACGCCCATGAAGATCACGATATCGAATGTTTCGCCGAGGCTGCCGAGATCGTACACGTTATGCTTGCGGAACTCGATGCCGTCGCCTTTGGACGCGTCGTAGCCGTTCACTTGAGCGGCAAACCGCGCCTGCTCCAGATAATAGTCGAGCGAGTCGATGCCCAGCACCCGCGACGCGCCCCGCCGTTTCATCTCAATGGAATAGAAGCCGCCGTTGCAGCCGATGTCCAGTACCGACTTGCCGGTTAAATTGGCGGGGATAGCGTCCTTGAACCGCTTGTACTTGACGTTCGGGTAATCGCCCAAAAAATGTCCGGGTGCCGTCCATACCCCGCCGAGGTTCATGTTGTGGAACCAGTTGCCGCGCTCATCAATTCCGCGCTGGATCTCGTCTAAACTCATTGACTGATGGCTGATAGCGTTCGTCTTAGCTGTTTTGATCATATTTCCTGTACGTGCTACCGAGCCAGAGCTTTCCGGGTTATGAGATAGCAGGTTTGCAAAAATGTACCATTTTGGTACGGTCTGTGTATACTTTAATTATCGTTTCTTGATGTCGCGTGGAGGCTTTAGAGTCGGTAGCGGATCACGGGAGGAGTTGGCTGCGGCTGCGGCTGCGGCTGCGGCTGTTGCGCTTGCTCCTTCCGGTCGCCCGGATGGCTAGGTGACTTCGGTTGATTGCTATGCGGCGATGATGGCTGATTGTGGGGTTCACTCATGAGTATGTCCTATCAAGAGCCAGCCTGGGAGCTGACTCCGGAAGAAGTAACAGCCGGTGAGCAACCGACTTACATAAAGCCAAAACGTGCTTCCGTGGCACTGACGCTTCTCATGCCTTCTTATAATTTAGCGTATGACCAGGTAAAGACGCAGGAATCAAAAGCATCTATTCTGGCTGGATGGATAGCTGCTGTGATCGCCCTCTCCACGGGTCAAATGTCCAGTCAAATAGGCGGTGTGCAGCGTAACCTACTTATATTCTGCTTTGTAGCATTTTTGGCTGCATTTTTTGTGGCAGTTAGCGCTCTCGCTCCCCGTTCGACCAAGGCCAGCGCCCTTCCCGACCCCCTTGAACTCTACAATTACCAATCCGCGAATGCATGGGATCAAAGAGCCTCAGCGCGCCTGAGCGGGGATGAGCTTGCCGATACGATGACGCAAAAAGCATTGATCGAGCAGGTCAATGCCGCTATTGAAGCGCTGTACCGACGCCGAGACTATTCGGCCTCGCGGGTTTACGGTGCGTTACTAACATTCGGAATCGGAATGGTCTCCTTAATCGTGAGCATTATCTTGGCATCGTTGTCCCATGGTGTTGCAAGGCACTGATCTTTAGTCGAGTTCCTCATGGAGCAGGCGCATCGCCGCTCGGTAGCCGCCCAGGGTGCCCGTATCGACATAGGCTTCGCCTGCTTTGATACCGCTGGCGCGCCCGCCTTGGGCCAAGTAGGCATTCACCAGCGTGCCGAAATACTCGTCCGATTGCCCCCGCTCGCGCCACAAATTACAGAGCGCGTGAAACACATGCCCCGGCATCTTGAACGCGCCCCAAATCCAGTTCGTCTTGGGCGCGGGGTGCTTGACTTGTATTTCCAGAACGCGGCCTTCGCTATCGGTGACAACCGCGTCGAAGAACTCCGGCCTGTCCACCGGAAAAAGCAAAAAAGAGAGGCAATCATCTTCCAGCCGCGAGAAACCGTCCTCGGGATACCAGATCGTGTCGGGCAGGCCGATCATCACCGGCTCGTCCTCGCCGACATAGGGCACGGCGCGGAACAGGGCGTCGCACAATCCGGCGGGCTGAGGCTGGACCGTGTAGATAATCGACGCTTGCCCAAGCCCGTTTCCGGCGCTGTAGTATTCCAGGATGTCCGATTTGCCGGGCGAGATCACAAAGCAGAGCTTGCCCGCGCCGGCTAGAATCATCCGCTCCACCAGGTACTCGCTGACCGCGCGGGGACGCTCCGCGCCGTCGGCATCGACACGGCTCCCCACCGGCAGCAGCTCCTTGCTAAACGCCAGCGGCTGAATTCGGCTCCCGATTCCGGCGGCGGGAATAATGCCCCACATCGGTGCGGCTACGCTTCCTGCCGTAGCATCGCCGGAGCAGATGAGCCTTTGAGAGCGCTCACCAGTTCCCGCGCGCGGTTGTCGCCCGTGTGCTCGGTTAATGTCCTCGCCTGCGCGCGGCGAGCCATCTCTCGCAGGGCTTCTTCCGGCATTTTCAAAGCGGCGATAACGTCATCGGTGCCGTCCGCGACGAGTATCTCCGTTCCAGGTTCGTAAAACTGCTCCAAGCCTTCCCAAGGGTCGGTGATAATCGGCACGCCGCAGGCGGCGGCCTCGAACAATCGCCCGGACGGGCAGTAGCCCATCTTCGCCATCGCAGCGCGGGTGACGTTCAATGTCAGGCGCGACGAGCAGAAAAACGCCGGGTGGTCCGACGGCGGCAGGTGGCGGACGAAGTGGATGTTGTCTGACCACGGAAAGTCCTGCGGGTACTGCGCTCCGCCGATTACGAAAGTTTGATGTGGCATTTGGCAGGCCGGCTGCAGGAACAGCGCGTTCAGGGCCGCTTGCCGGTCGGGAGCGTAGGTGCCGAGATATGACAAGTCGGCGGCAAACTCCGGGCGCGGGTTGGCCGCGTAGTGGACGCTCGGGTCGACGCTGCCGTAAATCGGCACGGCTCGCCTTGCCCCCAGCCGGTTCGCCAGCGCGTCCAGCGCTTCGCCGCCGGTATAGCTCAAAACGACATCGAAGCCGCCAAGCCCGTCGGCGGGAAGATAAGCCGGCCGCCGCCCGGAGTCGAGCTGGGAAAGCGTGACCGGCGTATCGAGGTCGTAGAAGGCCTTCACCGCCGCTCGTGAGTGCAGCGCTAGTTCCGTCGCACTGCAAGCATCGGGGCAGTACGACGTGACAATTACCGCGTCGGCGGAATCAACGTTGCGCTGGGCCTGGGCAGCGATGCCGCTCCAGTCGCCGTAAAGAACGAGGCGAGCGGGGTAGGGCAATTCGGTGAGATCGCGGTGCTCGGCGTAGTAGGGCGCGTCGCGCTCGTAGAACGTGACGGCATGGCCTTGCCGCGCCAACGCTCCGATCAGTGCGCGCCAGAGAGTTGCGTGCCCGTTACCCCACGAGGAGCTGACAGTCAGGCCGAAGATTACGATTTTCATTGACGCAATCTCCGCGCGCTACTCGGTTGAGCCAGCGTTTGCTGCCGGGTTGGCGGTTGCTTCGTCCTCGCCGCGAATAAACGCTTCCGTCCGCTCACGCGCCTCGGCGTCGGTGAACTGCTGGGGCGGGGTTTTCATCAAGTAGCTGGAGGGGCCGATCAGCGGGCCGCCGATGCCTCGGTCCTGGGCGAGCCTAATCAAGCGGATGGCGTCGATCACTACGCCTGCGGAGTTGGGCGAGTCCCATACTTCCAGCTTCAGCTCGCAGCTGAGGGGAACATTGCCGAATGTGGTGCCTTCCATGCGGATATAGGCGAACTTGCGGTCTTTCAGCCAGGGCACATAATCGCTCGGGCCGACATGGGCGTCGTCGTTGGACATGGGGTAGTCGAGCTGGCTGGTGACGGCGTTCGTTTTGGAGATTTTCTTCGATTCCAAACGCTCACGCTCCAGCATGTTCATAAAATCGGAGTTGCCGCCGAAATTGAGCTGGTAGGTGTGGTCGAGCCGGACGCCGCGCTCTCGGAAAAGATTGGTGAGCACCCGGTGGGTGATGGTCGCGCCGACCTGGGATTTGATATCGTCGCCGATAATCGGCACGCCGGCGTCGGCGAATTTGCGCGCCCACGGCTCGCACGAGGCGATAAATACCGGCATGCAGTTAATTAGTCCGCAGCCCGCTTCCAGCGCCTGGTCGGCGTACCAGCGGGCGGCCGCCTCGGAGCCGACCGGGAGATAGGAGACGACCACGTCCGTGCGGGTGTCGCGAAGAACTTGCGCCACGTCCACCGGCGGCTCGCTCGATTCCTCGACAACGTCCCGGAGATACTTGCCGAGTCCGTCCAGCGTTTTGCCGCGCTGCACCGTCACGCCTGAAGGCGGCACGGCAGCGAACCGATAAGTGTTGTTCGGCCCCGCCCAGATCGCGTCGGCCAAGTCTTTGCCGACTTTGCCGCTGCTGATGTCGAACGCGGCGGAGAACTCCACATCGCCGACATGGTAGCCGCCGAGATCGACATGCATCAGGCCGGGCACGAACTCGTCAGTTTTAGCGTCGCGGTAAAAATGGACGCCTTGTACCAGCGAGCAGGCGCAGTTGCCCACGCCGACAATGGCGACGCGAATCTTTTTCTCAGCCACAGGTAATCATCCTTGAGTTGCACGCATAAAGTTTCGGCGCGCTCATTCCCGGTTCCAGCGGCGAGTATGCCGCCGGTGCTTCTACTTGCAACGATTATAGCAAATCTTTGTAGATGCCCGTGCATCCCTTTCGTCCATTCCTCGCAAACTTTGCCATAATCAGCCAATTACCTATTCTTAAGACCCCGCCTAGTCTCTTTTCGGATTCATCATGCCTCCAAGCACATCCCAGGATAAGGTGCGAGATCATCTCGCCAACGAGCGGACGCATCGCGCCTGGGTGCGGGCCAGCATCGCGCTGCTGGGCTTCGCCGTGGTCGTGGCGCGGCT
>CAXSEA010000139.1:0-9659 GCA_964235675.1 uncultured Armatimonadales bacterium
CGCGGCGTTCGCGGCTGTCGTCGGCCCGCTTGTGGAAGTCCCCGCGCTCATCGGCCTCGTCAATGTCGCGTTCTTTTTTCAACGCCGCTACTTCGCGCCCTCGGCCCTGACGCCCGCGCTGAAAGAGGTCTTTTAAGCATGATTGCAAAACAGCGCGTTTTAATTCTCTGCACCGGCAATTCGGCGCGCAGCCAGATGGCCGAAGGATTATTGCGCCACGATTTCGGCGAGCGCTTCGAGGCGGAAAGCGCCGGGATAAAACCCGGCGGGGTGCGTCCGGAAGCTATCGCCGTGATGCGAGAGATAGGGATCGATATCTCTGGGCATCGCTCGAAGCATGTCAACGAGTTCGCGGGTCAGCCCTTCGATGTGGTGATTACCGTCTGCGACAATGCTCGCGAGGCTTGCCCAATATTTTCCGGCGTGGTAAAGCGAATCCATCATAGCTTCGACGATCCCGCCGCTTGCAGCGGGTTGGAAGCCGAGCGACTGGCGCTATTTCGGCGTGTTCGAGAAGAGCTGCGGGGCTACCTGAAGAGCTTTGCTCAGGAGCAGGGAATAGAAGCTGTTTCCTAGGAGCAAAATACAAATTCGTTTTCCGCAGCCTGTAAATTAGACAGGGTGAAGCCGATACATTAGAATGCGCAGAAATCACCATTTCGTATCACCAGGAATCCGTCATGAATATCTCAGGAGCAACGCTCAGCAGCGCATCAACAGGAAGCGGCTCGACTTCGAATTCCGGCAGCATTGACAAGCAGATCGCCAGCCTCGAAAAGCAGATTACCACCGAGCAGAACAGCAAAACCGACGACGCCAAAACCAAGCAGCAGAAAATCGAAATGCTGCAAGAGGAGATACAGATGCTGGAAGCGCAGGCGCAGCAGAAAAGCTCGTCAGCCTCCAGTGCCAGCTCAACCTCCCATTCCGATTCCAAGACCGCCTCGGCGAGCAGCGCAGCGCAGGAAAGTGCCGCGAGCAAAACGTCCAGCAGTTTGGTGGATTTGCAAGCTTAAATCTTTAGCACAACCGTCTCGTTCGGTAAAGCAGCCCACCTGAGAACAGGTGGGCTGCTTTACCGGTTTTCGCTTAAGGCATCGGAGTCGGAATCGGCAGCAAGCCGTTTTGTTAAGAAGTAGCGCTTGTGTCCGGGCGGAAAGTCTAGCAAGGTGCCGAATACCTGATAACCCTGTTTTTCGTAGAACGGGCGCGCCTGGAAGCTGAAAGTATCGAGGTAAGCGCTGTGGCAGCCTCGGTGGATTGCTTCGGCTTCGATGGTTGAGAGGAGTTTCGCGCCGTAGCCCAGGCGGCGCAGCTCGGGGGCGACGGCGAGGTACTCGATTTCAAGCCAGCCCCAGTAGGCGCGCCCGATACATCCACCTTTCACTGTGCCTGCTTCATCGCGGACAACCACGGTTAGGCCTTGAAATTCTTTATCGGCGATCTGCTCGCCGTTGTATTCGCGCAGCAGGCGTAGTACGTCGCTGTTTTCGGTGGGCGCGGCAGTCGGTTCAGAAGAGATGACGCTGATTGAGTAGGCGCTCATGGATTAGGCAGAGGCGGCGGAGGTAATGACTTGCGTGAGGCTGAGGGTGTTGCCGTCGGGGTCTTTGAACCAGGCGACTTTTACTTCGTCATTGAAGGTGTTGATGCCGAACTTGTCTTGCGTGGGCAGGCCAATTTGCTCGAACTGCACGCCTTTTGACGCAAGCCCGGTGACGAATTGCTCGATGTTGTCCACCTGCCAGCCGAATACGGTCGAAGTCAGCGGCGCGAATGCGTCCACTTTTTGGATGCGTAATTCCAGGCCGTTGCCGACGGCGAAGATTAGAGAGAAGCCGTTGTCTTCCAGAAACTTCAGGCCGAGAGTCTCCGAGTAGAACAGCTTCGCCTCGTCGGGCTTCGCCGACGCTAGGAAGGCCATGATGGGAGCGTTGGTTAAGAAAGTTGCTTTCATGGACGTTTTCTTGTACGCCGATTGAAGTTGGTTAAATTACGCTCACAATCACAAGCTTGGCCGACTCAGCGGCGAGTCTGATCGCCTGCCCGCCCCAGAATCGAAAAAACAGGTGCGCGGCGGCTTCGCCGGGTTGCTCGTTCCAGCACTCTCCTAACGCTTCGGATTGAACAATCTCCGCGAAGTTCGTGTCCGAAGAAATGGTACCGATTGAGTTAAGGGTCTCATCCTCGTTATCGGGCATTTCCGGGTCGCGGGGGCTGACTTCGAGACGAGTAACGTTGGTAAAGACGATGTCGAGCCGGGTTTGAGATTCCGTCGCAGTCAGGTGGCCGCGCACGCTCCAGAACATCGTGAGTTCATGCTGGATGACGTTATAGTAGAAGCCGAGAAAGGTCCCGAAGTTGTGCAAATCCCACTCAGATTCGCCGCGCGCGATCTTAATTGCAAACCCGGACTCGAAATCAAGTTGGAAGTTTGTGAACTCCATCCGACGGGCTCATTTCAGTGATTGAACCGGGTCATGGTGGAGCCCGCGATTTGGGTGTTCATGTTGGGCTGGCTTTGGAAGATCAGCACTTTGGTGTAGGTGAGCGTGGTGGGGGTGACGGTGAACTCGTACTCGTTGACTTTGTGGTTCGGGTAGGTGATGGTGAGCTTGTCGCCGCTGACGGTGTACTGCAGAAACAGCGGCTTGCCGTTGAAGAAGGTGTAGCGCTCCACATCGGAGCCGCGATGCCAGGAGACGGTCGCGCGGCCGTCGGGGCGGAAGACGATGATGGTGGCGGTGCCGTTGGCGTCGGGCGGGGTCTGCCATTTGCCGACGACGGGCGAAGGGGTAAGGGCGCTAAAGGCGGGGGCGGCGAGTGTCAAAGCCAGGGCGAGGCTGGCCGGGAGAGCGAATGCTTTCATCATGGGGATGGTTGACTTTCGTGGGGCGGTAATTTAAGCTTCGTTGACAGGAGAGTTGTAATTCCGTCCGAGGCGCGTTTAATCCCTATTATATCAGGCGAGCGGCAGTGCGCCCAAGCGGCAGACCGGCTACTTCTTTGTGTCAAGCGCCGTTAAGCCGTCAATGCTGCGGGAGTTTTTGAGGGCGCGGTATTCGTCCAAGCCCGCCGTCCCCTTCTTTTCGGCCCAGCGGTCAAGCGCGTCGCGGGACGCTTCGTAGCGCATCAGGGGCACGGCAAAGCCGCACGACGTCGAAACCCGCTCCACGTCCACCCGCATGATCGCGCGAGTGCCGGGGTTCGGCGGGAATTGCGCCGCGATTTCGTCGAAGCCGGATTCTCCGGGCTGCAGAACCTGCCCGGTTCCATGCAATCGCACGATATCCGGCTTGCCTTGAAAAGCGCAGAACATCAGCACGATGCACCCATTGCCAATTTCCCGCAGATGCGCCGCCGTTTCCGCGCCGGAGCCGGTGTAGTCCTGATAGGCCACCGAAAGCGGCCCCAGCGCCCGGAAGGAATCACCGCCCTTCGGCGAGCAGTTCACATGGCCGGCGGCGTCCAGCGGCGCGGTGGCGACGAAAAAGACGGGCTGCGCTTCCAGCCAGGCGGCAAGCTCAGAGGTAATGGAATCGTGAATCATGGCGGGTTTGGAGCGCTTTGAGCCGGCGAGTTGGATCATGGCCCGAGCGGATATTTGCATCGGCACGTTATTGAAAGAAAACCTGCTTCGTCTCATTGACACGGCGGGGATAAGCGCATAATACCTTTCACCGATTCGGTTCGGATTTTAGGAGTGTGCAGCGTTGAGCTTTTCGTTTCGCCCATCCAGGCTTCTTTTCCTGATAGTATTCGCAGCGTTCGCGGCTGGATTCTTACCGGCAATTCCCTCAGCGGCCCAGCAATCGTCGCTGGTGGGCGATTGGCCGAATGTGGACGCGATGTCGGGGATGAAGAGCCGTTTTTCGACGGCGGCCGGGGATTTGCAGGGTGGCGCGCAGATCGCGCCGGCAATCGGGCTGCCGCATTTCGCGCTAGGCGAGACCGAGGCGCTGGTATTAAGCGGCGATAGGCAGAGCTGCTTAAGCGTGCCGGGACAGGTGGTGGATACGTCGGGCAGCTACACAGTCTCCGCGTGGGTAAAGCTAAACCGTTTGACCGGCACTCAGACTGTTGCGGCGATGGATGGGACTACCCAGAGCGCGTTTTTCCTGCAGTTCCGCGATGATTCTCGCAGCTTCGCCTTTGTCACCACTCCCGCCGATGCCGGTCAGCCGGGCATCACCACGGCAGCGTTTTTGCCCGCGCAAGCCGGACGCTGGTACTGGCTGATCGGCGTCCATGACGCCGCCGCGAAAACGCAGAGCTTGTATGTGGACGGCGTTCTCCAGCAGACCCGCCCCTACGCCGGAGCGTGGACTAGCCCCGGCCCGCTGACTATCGGGCGCGCCCGCTACAACGGCAAGCCGGTGGATTTTGTCGATGGCCGGATTGCCGACGTGCAGGTGTACTCGGGCGTGTATTCGTTCAACGGTGCGGACTTGCAGGACGCCGCCGCCCGCGCCGCCGCTCTCGACGCCAAAGCTGCCGTTCCCGCGGCCGTGACTCTCGATCTCGCCAGCCCGGAGAAGCCGAGCAGCCCTAATTTGTACGGTCTGATGATTGAGGACATCGGCCACTCCATCGACGGTGGCTTGTACGCGGAGCTGATTCAGAACCGGGATTTTAAAGACAACCTGACGAAGCCGGTGCATTGGACAGCGCTGCAATCCGGCGGATTTACGGCGAGCCTCTCGGTAGATGCCTTGCAAGATCCCCCGGCTGGAACGACGCTGAAGACAAGCCTGCGGATTACGCGGTCGGGGATGAGTGCGGTCGGCTTTTACGGCGCGATGAACGACGGCTACGGGGGTATTCCTGTCAAGCCGAAAACACCGTACCATCTTTCTTTCTACGCGAAATGCGGCGCGGCCAATCCGGGCACCGTCGCCGCGCTTCTGCAAACCCCGGATATGAGCACGATCTACGCCCAAACCGGACTTATCAGCCTGACTCCGCAGTGGCGCAAGTACACGGCTATACTCCTGACCAAATCAGGTTTTCCCGCAGACGGCAACGGCCGCCTTTACATTCAAAGCATCCGGCCAGTGAGCGGTGTTTGGATCACCCATGTCTCTCTCATGCCTCCGACCTACGGCAACCGTCCGAACGGCGCGCGGATCGATTTGATGAAGCGGCTGGCGGCGATGCATCCCGCATTTCTGCGGCTGCCCGGCGGCAATTTTCTGGAGGGCAATACAATTGCCGAGCGGTTCGATTGGAAAAAGACGCTTGGGCCGACGGAAGATAGGCCGGGGCACCATAACCCTTGGGGTTATCCGTCCACGGACGGATTCGGGCTGCTGGAGTATTTAGAGTGGTGCGAGGATTTGAGCATGAAGCCGGTGCTGGGCGTGTACGCGGGCTATTCGCTGGACGGGGAGTACGTGAAGCCCGGTTCCGCCCTGGCACCGTATGTGCAGGACGCACTCGACGAGATCGAGTATGTCACCGGCGACCCGAAAACGACGAAATGGGGAGCAGTCCGCGCCGCGAACGGGCATCCCGCGCCGTTTTTGCTGCGCTATGTCGAGATCGGCAACGAGGATTTCTTCGACAAATCCGGCAGCTATGAAGCGGGGCGGTTTGCGCAGTTCTTCGACGCCATCCGCGCCAAATATCCGAAGCTGGAAATTATCGCCACCACCGGCGCGGTGAAGTCGCGCCGCCCGGATTTGATCGACGAGCACTACTACCGCTCGCCGCAGGAGTTTATCCGGGATACGGCCCACTACGACAGCTACAACAGGGCCGACCCGAAAATATTCGTCGGCGAGTGGGCGTCGCAGGAGGGAACCCCCAACCCGGATATGGGCGCGTGCCTCGGCGACGCGGCGTGGATGTGCGGCATCGAGCGAAACTCCGACCATGTCGTTCTCTCGTCCTACGCGCCGCTGCTGACCAATATTGGACAAGGCGCGGGGCCATGGGGCACTAATCTGATTGCCTTCAACAATCTGACCAGCTACAGCTCGCCGACTTACTACGCCCAGGCGATGTTTGCCGCTGCGCACGGAAAAACAATCGTCCCGCTGACTCTGAGCGCAAACGCCGCTCTAATTGGCTCGGCCACACGAACTACCGGCGCGGACGGCTCCAGCGTCATCTATTTGAAGCTGGTCAACCCGACCGACGCGCTTATCCCCGCTCAAATCGCGCTGCAAGGCCTTGCCGATGGCGCGGTCTTGAGCCATGCCGCTGTTGTCACTCTACGGTCGAACGAACCAACGGAAACCAACAAGATCGACGACCCGCACCATATCACGCCGATAAAATCGGTGATCGAGAATGCATCCAGTGGTTTCACTTACCCGACGCCGCCATTTTCGGTGACGGTAATGACCCTTAAGATAAGCCGGCAAACGCCAGAATAGAAAATGTGACCCAACTGATTCAATAAATAAGCCGTTCGAAGATGCTTTCGGAGATCCCTCGAACGGCTTATTTGCTGTGTGTCGTCACTAGCCGCATCAAGGTGCCGGAACAGTTTGCGCAGGCGATGCCGAAGAGGTTCTCAGCGCAGGGGCATGACTATTGTGGAAATCGACGGTTAGCGCAACGAACCGGCTGGAGCTTTTGATCGGCGAATCGTGCGCGTAGTACGGCCGCATTATATTGGCTGTCTTGTACTTCTTTTTGTCGAGAGCGAAACCCATCCAAACTACACTCACGAATTTGTCTTTCGTAAATCCGACTCCAACGTCAGTCCACGAGTACGGTGTCGGCAGGAAAGAGATGGCAGTGCTTAAGGAGGACTGTGGCGGGGCCGGGGTTAAATCTTTTTGGAGATCGCTCATCTCCGGTTTAGCGCCGGGCGAAGCGAGCGAACTCAGATAATTCGACGTCCAATCAAGGTTTTCCGCAGGATCGAAGACAGTCGAGAATTGTCCGCCGAATTGCCTTACTCCCTGCTCCTCATTTGCAGGGAAAAAGAACTGCACGTTGAACATCGGTACGTCTACCGTTGTTGAATGAAGAGTCCAGTGCTCCACGAGCGCGGTCCGATAGGGCTTGAGATACGGCGGCAGGGTAATGGCGAGCGGCAGTGTGTACGGGCCAATCGCAGTAATCCTGTTCTTAGAGCTAATTATGGGCAGCCAAGCCTCGGTAGGATAAAAACGCGGCAGGTTCGGCGGGGCGTCGGACGGCATTGGCGGCGGGGGCATAGGAGCGGGCGGAGGCGGTGGTGCCGGTAGGGATGGCGGCGTTGCCGGCGGAGCTATGCCGGGCGACAACTGGTTTGCGGTTTGGGCGTATATGGCGAGTGGATGCAGGGCGAGTGCGGCACTGATTAGTCCGAAGCAGCAGTAACCAATAGTTTTGGCCTGTAAAAACATAGTTTTAGTCGAGCGAATCCAATAATGGAGCAAGAATAACGCGGGCTTACAGATCAAATACGCGATGCGAAATCACGAACTCTGCCCTCGCATTCTAGCGCTATGTTACCAAACCGAGACAGCACCTGCTTGACATAAGAGCATAGAACTATTATACTTTGTTTTACAAAGAACTCTTCAGCAGGAGATATTGCGATGGCACTGATAAACAGAAATCGGTATTGGCTTGCGTTGGCCGCAGTTCTAGGCGTTGCCGGGGCGCTGCTGTTTACTGACGCGCAGGGTAACTTGCTGCCGGAGTGGGGGCCGAATCTGCTGGTTTGGGTTATGGTTGCGCTGGGCGCGTTGGCGCTGATGGCGAGGCACGCCGGTGTTAAGCTGGACGGCGACGGGCGGTGGCTCGCTCTGCCGCTTTGTTTTTTCGCGGCGTCGTTTTTTCTGCGCGAGGATCCGTTTCTGCGCTTCTGGAACGGCGTGCTCATGCTGGTGAGCGCGGCTCTGCTGGCGACGCGTTGCCGGGGACCATGGCGCGCGTCGGTCGCCGGGTATACGGAGTACATCCGGCTCTGCGCTCTTGCCGCCGTATATAGTGTGTGCTTACCGTTTTCGCTGCTGCGGAAGCTGACTACAAGTTCAGGAGCGGCTGAAGTCAGCGGCGGTTCTCCGCCGCGCGTGGTGATGCCAAACTCGCGCTTGGGAGTATCGGCAAGGCCGCTCCTTTGGAGCGCGCGCCGCAGTTACCCGTCGAGCCTGTTCAGGCGACGCGAGCGGCGGATCAATTCAAGGCATCGGCACCTGCCGCTACTGCTACTGCCGCTACTGCTTCGGCGGCGCTGCCGCGGGCGAGGTTGCTGACTCCGGGCGCTGTGTTGAAGGGCATTTTGCTTTCCGCGCTGCCGCTGGCGATCTTCGGGGCTTTGTTCGCCAGCGCCGACCCGGTTTTCGGACACCTTTGGAGCGCGATTTTCGATTGGAACCTGAGTGCTCTGGCGTGGCGCATCGTATGGGGAGCGGCGTTGGGATGGATAGGTATCGGGCTGCTGTATACCGCTTTGCAGCGCGAGCCGATTTCCGACCAAGTCGATCTCGATCTGCTTCCGGACGGCTCGGCTGCTCCTGGACGATTGACCGCTCTATTCGGGCAGGGCGGCGACGTGGTTATCGCGCTGCTTCTCATCAACGTCCTTTTTGCCGTTTTTGTCGCCGTGCAATTCAACTTTATTTTCGGCGGCGAGGACATCATTCGGAGCGTGCCGGGTTTGAACTACGCGTCCTACGGGCGCGGCGGCTTTTTCGAGCTGACGTGGGTGGCGGGACTTGCGCTGCCGCTGATGCTGCTGGCCCACTGGCTGACCCGCGTCTCGCGCGAGACCGTTCGGCGGCGAGTGCGTCAATGCACCGGCATGCTGACGCTTCTGTTATTCGTGATCGTGGCTTCGGCGTTCAAGCGGATGGCGCTGTACGAGATGGCTTGGGGGCTGACTGAAAAACGAGTGCTGGTGAGCGTCTTTATCGGCGCGATCAGCGTGGCGTTCGTCTGGTTTTTGGCGACGGTCTGGCAGAGCCGCCCGCAACGCTTCGCTATCGGCCTGCTCTGCGCCGCGATGATGACCATTGGGGGGCTGGACCTGTTTAATACCGACTCCTGGGTTGTCCGGGTGGACGCTCACCGCTCGCGCGGGCTGGCCGATTTCGGCGCGGAGTATGTCGAGGGCCTGGGCACAGACGCTGCTCCCGCTCTCGCCGACAACGTCGGCCGCGTCGCCCCTGCCGATCAGCCGGTAATCGCGCTATTTTTGCTGGGCGGCTTACGGGGATGGAGCCATGCGAAAAGCAGCGACTGGCGGCTGTGGAACGCTTCGGACGCGGCTGCCGACCGCGCCGTGATCTTGCACCGCGCGACTTTGTCGGCGCTTGCCGCAAAGCTTCCAAAACAAAGCGCGGAATAACGGTAGTCGCGGCTGCGACTCAGCCTCAGTTTAGCCACTTGCTGTAAGACAAACAAATGCGCTCAAGACAGCCGCAAAGGGCGAGGTCAAAGCGAAACTTCATAGTGGAGCGATAGTGGACGCAAACAAAAACTCAGCCCTTGGTAGCAAGGACTGAGTTTTTGAAGAATTTGGCTAATAAACGCCTTGGCGTGTTACTTGGCTTTCTCCGCCATCCCACGGTGCTGCTGGGCGGTGAAGGAATCCGGCAGTATTTCGGTCGCGGCGGCTTGGATGCGGGTCTTGAGGCTTCCGGCGTGTACCTTCGCCTCGCCTTTCATCAAGCCTTCGAAGCCTTGCTGCGCGACTTCATTGGGATCGTCCTTCT